>NZ_ADGX01000048.1 GCF_000177675.1 Parafrankia sp. EUN1f | reverse complement strand
GAGACCGCTGAGGTGAACGGCCTGCTGGAGATGCTGTCGCGGTTCAAGCGGGCGGACCAGCATTCGTCGGTCCTGGCGATCGTGCGTCTTGACGTGGTCCGGCTGGTGACCCGCACCGAGGACAAACTGATCGTGCCCACGATCGAGATCAAGGAGGCCGAGCCCGAGGCCTGCTGCTGGGCCTGTCCGCGCAGCTGGTGATCGGTTCGCTCGGCTCGGCCGCGACTCCGGCAAACCTGATCGGTCTCGCCGGCCTGCTGTGTTGGCTCGGCGGGCGGCTCCATCCGGCTCTGGGCCTGGACCAGGCGGCGAACCCGGTGCGCGTCGCCGCGTTGATGTTCATGGTCGTGGTCCTGCTCAGTTACACCGCGTCCAATGGCCGGGTCACGTCCGCGGTCGAGATCCGCGCGGCTGACCGGGGCCTCATCGCGACCCTGTGCTGGCTGGGGATCATGCTGATCGCCTGCGACGGGGTGAGCAGCCTCGATCGGATGGAGACGCTGCTGCGGCGCCTGGCCATCGGCGGCGGCCTGCTCGGCCTGCTCGGGCTGGTGCAGTTCTACACCGGGTTCAATCCGCTCGCCGCGGTCAAGCCCCCGGCCTGCAGCCGATCGCGGCCTTCGACGAGCTGAGCACCCGGTCGGACTTCGTCCGGATCAAGGCGACCGCAAGCCACCCGATCGAGGCCGGCGTCGTGTTCGCCGCGATCCTGCCGTTCGCCCTCCACTTCGCCCTGCAGCCCGCTGCCACCCGCCTGCGTGGTCGGCTCCGCTGGGTGGGCGTGGTCATGCTTCTGGTCGCGCTGCCGATGACCCTGTCCCGCGGCGGCCTGCTCGCCGCCACGGTCACCTTCATCGTCCTGTTCACCGGCTGGCCGTCCCGGATCCGCGTGCGGGCACTGATCATCACGCCGGTCTTCCTGGTGATCATGCGATTGGCCGTGCCCGGCCTGCTCGGCACCGTGCGCAGCATGTTCGCCGGCATCTCCGAGGATCCGAGCACCTCGGGCCGGACCAGTGACTACGCGACGGTCGGCCACTACTTCGACCAGTCCCCGCTGTTCGGCCGCGGCTTCCGCACGTTCCTGCCGAACATCTACCGCACCCTGGACAACCAGTACCTGGGCAGCCTGGTGGAGATCGGCGCGGTCGGCATGGTCGTGCTCATACTGCTGTTCGGAATCCCGCTGACCTGCGCGGTGATCGCCCTGCGCCGTGCCCCCGACCAGCGGACGAAGGACCTCATCCGGGCGCTGGCCGCCAGCGTGTTCGCGGTGATGCTCAGCTACGCCACCTTCGACGCGCTGAGCTTCTCACTGATCGCCAGCCTGACTTTTCTCCTGCTCGGTTGCTGTGGCGCCGTCTGGCGGCTTACCCGGCAACCGGCCCACCGCGAACGGAGTGCTCCATGACCACACCGGGACCGGCCGCCCGAGCCCGTCAGGTGGCCAGGGACATGGTCCGCGACGTTCTCCTGAACGGCGCGCTCGCCGCCCCGGTGACCCCACGCCCGTTGCGCGCGCAGTTGCTGCACCGCACCGGCATGCGGGTGACCGGAGCCGCGATCTCCCCCGGCTGCTGGTTCGGCGGCCGGAACGTCTCGATCGGGCCCCGGACGTACGTCAACCGCGGCTGCTTCTTCGACTCGTTCGCCGACATCACGGTCGGTGCCGACTGCCATCTCGGCATGCAGGTGCTCCTGTGCACCAGCACCCACGAACCCGGTACCGGACGGTCACGCGCGGGGGCGCTGGCCGGGCGCCCGATCGTGATCGGCGACGGCTGCTGGCTCGGCGCCCGTGTGACGATCATGCCGGGCGTCACGGTGGGAGACGGGTGCGTCATCGCCGCGGGTGCCGTCGTGACCGCGGACTGCGAGGCTGACGGGCTCTACGCCGGCATTCCGGCCCGCCGGGTCCGGGATCTGCCGCCGCGCGCCACGAGCTGACTGGACGAGCGCCGAGGCCCGAGAAGCGAGAACCGAGGCCCGAGAGCCTGGTCGGCCGACAGCTCAGGCGACCCGGGGCGGAACGGGCTGCCCGCCGCCGGCCCGACTGCGCAGCCCACGAACGTCAGCCCAGGAGCGGGCGCGCAGGAACGGCGCCTCGAACAGCTTGAAGAACCCGTAGGACACGACCAGGACCGTCGGAATCGTCAGGGCCATGATGATGGCCAGCGCCGCCATTCCTGAGGCCAGGTCCTGAACCAGGTGGAACCAGAGGGTTTCCAGAATCAGCACGTGGATCAGGTAGATGGAGAAGGCGAACATGCCGAGGGTGGTGAGCGGGCGGGCCGCCAGCACCCCACGCAGCCGAGATGTCGGCGCGGCGGCGAGGCCACGGAAGGCCACAGCCGTGACGACGCCCACGAGGACGTCGACCCAGAAGTAGTTGTTCACGATGTCCTCGGAGCCGATGACCGCGAAGCCCGCCACGCAGGCGGCGACCAGCAGGCCGGCGAGCCCGAGCAGAGGCACCCGGCGTCCCGCGATCCACGGTGCCCGCGAGGAGTCGGCCGCGAGCACGCCGAGCGCGAAGCAGGCCAGCATCTGCGGGCTGAGCTGCCCGTACCGCGTGGCGAACATCGGGGTGTGCGAAAGGGCGACCTTCAGGCCACACACGACGAGAACGGTGACGACCGCCATGGCCACCGGGCCCAGCCGCCGGCGGAGCAGCAACAGCAGCGGGAACAGAACGTAGATCCAGACCTCGACGGCAATCGACCAGAACGTGCCGTTCGGCCGCTCGGTGTCCACCATGATCTGCAACATTGAGAAGTGCACGAAGAACGCGCGGATTCCGGCGCCGGTGCCGCTGACGCTGTGGGTGACCCAGATCGCGACCGGCACGGAGATCACCAGCGCGGTCCAGTAGGGCGGCAGGATCCGCCAGGCCCGGCGCCGGGCGAAGGTGCGCCAGCCGCCCTTGAGCCGGTGGCCGTTGCCCGCTGGTGCGAGGGCGAGCGAGTAGCCCGAGAGCACGATGAAGACCACCACCGCCAGGTGGCCGTAGAGCAGCCACCCGACGTACCACGGGCCGTTGTTGCGCGGGAATCCCGGAAAGACAATCAACCAGCAGTGATGGAGAACCACGAACATCGCCGCCAGACCGCGCACTCCGTCCAGCCACGCGGTGGCTCCATGGAGCTTTTCGGGTGCCTTTCCAGCGGCCGGACGGGCCCGATCTCCGTCCGTACCCGGGCGGGTGGCACGGGCGAACCTCGGAATCGTCACCGTCCGTTCGGCGGCCTCCGAGCCCGGGAGGGCTCGTCTGGGCACCCACACCGTGGCCTGGTCGACGGAAGCAGGGCCGGGCCCGGGATCGGGCACTGCGGCGGGTGACTCGAAGCCTTCCCGGTGGGTCGTCATCGCGCCACTACCATCCCCCCGCCGCCATCACTTGTGATCATGCCCGGCTGCTGTTGTCCCGCAGCCAGACAGGGGTGCCGCCGCGGCGGGCCCGTGCCTGGCCCCACAGACGCCCGCCCAGCGTGATGGCGACGAAGACGGCGACCGCCGGTGCCCGGGCCGGCTCCCGCCGGAGGATCCCGGCCACCGCCCGGGCGCTGGCGGTGCTGTCCTCCCGAGCACGCGAGCCGGACTGCTCCGCGTTGCCCATGGAAGCCCGGGCACGGCGGCGCAGCAGGTCAGCGACCTTGCGCGGAGGATGGACCGTCGACCGTGCCGAACGCACGACCGTACGTTCGGAGGACCCGAAGGCTCGGTGCAGATAGAGATCGTCGTTGACGACGTCGGGCAGCGCGGCGATGCGCTGGTGGCCTCGTTCGCTCACCGCTACCACGCCCCGGCCGATCAGCCCGTTCGACACCACCGGCAGCTGCGACCACACCGAGTAGTACGCACGCACCAGCCAGGGAGAACCAGCGAGGTCCAGGACCCGTTCCGGCCCCGCCGCGAGGTAGCCGCCGCCGTCGACGGCCTCGGCCAGCGCCAGCAGCCCCGCCCGGTCGATCTCGACATCCGCGTCCACGTAGATCCGCGGGAAGACGTCCGTGGCGGCGTTGCCCATCCGCAGGGCATTGATCTTCGACGGGATGTCGGTGGACAGCACACGTACGCCCGGACCGAACGACGATGCGACCTCGGCCGTGCGGTCCTTGCACCCGTTGCAGACCACCACCACATCGAAAACGGCGCCCGTGTCGTCCGGGCCAGAGCTGACGATCCTCGACAGGAGCCGGCCGATCACCCGTTCCTCGTTGTGGGCTGGTACCACCACACTCGCCGACACCCGCCCGGTGCCCGTCCGTGGCTCACTCATGCCCCGCCCCCGGCGCTGCCGATCCGGTGCGATCCGATCCGATCCGATCCGGTCGGCGGAAGAAGACCTCGTGCCAGACCTCGAGACACAGCAATGTCCAGATCCTGATCTCTTCGTTGCGCCGGCCCTGCTGGTGCGTGGCGAGCAGCTGCCGCACGGGTGCTGTGCCGAGAAGGCCACCGACGAAGGACCCGTTGCTGGTCAGCATGTCCGCGGCGAGGTCGGAGAGATCGCCGCGGAACCAGTCGGCCAACGGCACCCGGAAGCCGACCTTGGGCCGGTCCACGATCAGCGTCGGCAGGTAGCGGCGCGCCACTTCCTTGAGTACCCACTTGCCGCGGCCATCCCGCACCTTCACCGACGAGGGAAGCCGGAACGCAAGCTCGACGAGCTCGTGATCCAACAGGGGCGGCCGCATCTCGACCGAGGCGGCCATCGTCATCCGGTCACCGCGTTCGAGCAGGTTGTCGGGCAGCCAGCCGAGCAGGTCCGCCTCGAGCATGCCTCGCAGCGGGTCGTTGCGGGTAGCCGGTAACAGCCGGCCCGGCTCCCCACGGGCGATGCCGAGCAGCCGGTTACGCTCCCGTTCGGTGAACGGCGCGAACCAGCCGTCGCGACGGGCCCGCTCGTCCTTCTCCCCCAGCGCCCGCAGCGCGATGCGCAGCCGGTTGGCGCTCGCCGGAAGCGACCGCTGGACTCCGTCGAACAGCGGCCCGCGCAGGCCGGAGGGAACGATCCCGATCCGGGATGTCAGCGCGGCCAGCCGGTACTTCGGATAGCCGCCGAACAGTTCGTCCGCGCCCTCGCCGGACAGCACCACCCGCACGTGCTCCCTGGCGAGCTGGGCGAGCCGGTGCACGGCGATGTCCGCCGGCTCCGACACCGGAGCGTCCCGGTGCCAGGTCAGGGTCGACCACAGATCGGCGAAGTCACTCGGCTTCACCACGATCTCGTGATGGCGGGTGGCGAACTGGTCGCTGACCAGGCGGGCCATCGGCCGCTCGTCGTGCTGGCCGGGCCCGAACCCCACGGAGAAGGTATGGACCGGCTCGTCCGTCCGCTGGCTCATCAGTGCTGTCACCAGGCTGGAGTCGACGCCGCCGGACAGGTAGGCGCCCACCGGGGTGTCCGCGACAGTCGCCCGTTCCACGGCCCGCCGCAGGGCGGCGTCGACCAGGTCGACCGCCTGCCCGGGGTCCACGGGCAGCACCTCCGTGGCCAGGGGCGGCGACCAGTAACGCCTGATCGTGGAGCGGCCATCCCGGGCCACGCTGAGCGCGTGGCCAGGCAGCAGCTTGCGGACCCCCTCGAACAGGGTCGCCGGCGCCGGGACGGACCGGCCCGCCAGGTAGTCGGCGACCGAGGCGTGGTCCACGGCCGGCGGCTTCGGCAACGCCGGCAGGATCGCCTTGATCTCCGAGGCGAACACCAGCTGCGAGTCGTCCAGGTAGTAGTAGAGCGGCAGCACGCCCACCCGGTCCCGGACGAGTGTCAGCCGACCACTTTCCGCGTCGTGAACGGCGAACGCGAACTGGCCGACGAGGCGGCTCAGCCCGTCGATGCCCTTCTCGGCGAACACCGCGAGCGCGACCTCGGTGTCGCCACCGGTCTGGAACGGATAGGACATCTGCTCGCGCAGCTGCCGGTAGTTGAAGATCTCGCCGTTGAAGCAGATGTGGTGCCGGCCGCCGGCCGAGGCCATCGGCTGCGCGCTGCCCCCGAGATCGATGATCGACAGGCGGCGGTGCCCGAAGCCCACCGGCCCCTGCGCCCAGAAGCCCTCGGCGTCGGGGCCACGATGAGCCAGTAACCCGGTCATCGTCGACAACATCGCCGAATCAACCGGCTGGCCGTCGAAGCGGGCGATACCCGCGATGCCGCACATCAGCCGGCTCGTTGCGGCTTACCGCCGGCGATCGCCCGCCGGCCCCGCCGGCCCGCCGGGCCGGGCGCCGAGGTCTCTCTGGTAATCTTGTCGATGAGCTCGAGCAGCTCCTCGGCGCGGGCGTCCCAGGAGTCGCGCTCGACATGGCGGCGCCGGCCGGCCGGGTCGCCGGGCCCGCCGTCGGCGATCGTGTCCCGGATGAGCTCGACGAAAGCCTCCGGGCTCCCCGCCACCCGCACGACACCGCGGTCACTGGCGATCTGCGGATAGTCCGTGGTCACCACGGGCAGCCCCAGCGCCAGATACTCCTTCAGCTTGATGGGGTTGCAGAACCGGATCCACTCGTTGCGCAGCCACGGCATGATCGCGACGTCGAACGCGGCGCCGTAGGCCGGGATCTGCTCGTAGGGGCGGAATCCGAGCCAGTGCACGTTCGAGTAGGCCTCGAACCGGCGCATCGAACAGGTCGCGTCACCGATGAGGACCAGGCTCGCGGTCGGGATCTGGGCCGCGACCTGTTCGAGCAGGTCGAAATCGACCGTGTAGTCGTCGAGCCCGCCGAAGAAACCGATCCGCGGCCCCGGGATGCGGGCGATGTCGGCGGGGGCGGGACCGGCCGTCGCCGCGTTGAAGTGGCCCAGGTCGACGCCGTGCCCGAGAAAGTGCGCCCGGTCCGCCACCGCCGCGCCGTCCCGGCTCATGAGCTCGTGACTGACGTAGAGAACCCGATCGCTGTGCCGCAGCAACTCGTCCTCCAGCGCAGCCACCACGGCACCGTTGCTCTCGGTGAACTCGGAGTGCTTGTCGGACCGGTTGTAAAGGAGGCCCGACCGCGCGAGCGGGCGAACCGTGTCCCACGCCGTAGGCATCGTCACGAAATAGGCGGGCGCACGCAGCCCGAGGCGCTTCGCCACCCGGGCCACCTGAAAACGCACCAGCCAGGCGTTCACCACACGCCCCGCGCGGCTGCCGTACAGGGGCAGGAGAACCGGCGAGAGGACGTGGAAGTCCGGAAGGTCCGCACGCGGTGTTCTGACCCCGCGCGAAATGCTCTTCGCCTTCCGCGCTATCCGCCGCAACGGCTGCGTGCTCCGGCCCGGCAAGGGCATGCGCACAGCCAGGCTGTTGACGAACAGCACCGGCCGGTGTGCGGCTATCCGGGTCATGAGCTGGAAATCCGAGTGGGCCCGGTTGTGATACCACCAGTCCTGGCCGGAGAAGCACACGATCGGCGGCGTGCCGGCGACGTCAGCGGGTAGGGCGTGCGTCGCCGACACGGCCCGGGTCGGTGTGCCGCAGACCCCGGGAGAGCCGGCGGAACGGACCGGGAGCGGAATCACGGCCGGAATCCGGTTCGCGAGCCGCGGCCCCAGGGCACCAGCTCGCCCGCCACGGCTGCCACGACCGCCGCGGCTGTCACGGCCACCGGTGGACACCGCCCCCGGCTGCCTGCCGCCCGCGCGTTCCACCAGCCGCGGCTGGCTCGCCGTCAGCAGCCCTTTCACCGCCGCCTTGCTGATGGCCCGGCCGGACGCGGCCCGAAGAAGCTCGCCCGTGAGAACCCCCACGGTGAACGCGGCACTCGCCGCGAGGCCGTGCCGGGACCGGAACAGCCGCAGCCGGTTGGCTGTGAGCAATGTCCACAGCGCGGGCGAGGTGCCCGACTCCCCGCCGAGATGCACGCCCACCGCGGCCGGCGCGAGGCGCAGCCGGAAACCGGCATCCCGAACCCGCAGGAGAAAATCGGTCTCCTCGGAATAAAGGAAGTACGCCTCGTCCCAGTCCCCGACGGCTTCCAGGCATTGCCGCGAGACCAGCAGCGCGGCACCGGTGGCCCAGTCCGCCTCGCTCGGCGCCTCATAGGCCCCCGGCGCGACGACCACCTCACCCAGCGCCGGCCACCGGCCGGCACGGCCACCGAACAATGCCTCGCCCCAGGCCCGGCCGACGGAGGGCTCCCTGCGCAAGGAGAACGCGAGCGTGCCGTCGGCCCCGAGGAGCCTGGGCGCGACGACGCCCGTGCCGGGTCGCTCCAGCAGCTCCAGCATCGCGGGCACGGCCCCTGGATGGAGCCTGATGTCGGGATTCAGGACGAGCACCGCGGAGGCCGATGAGGAAGCCGCCCGGATCCCCCGGTTGATCGCCGCCGCATAGCCGACGTTCCCCCCGGTGGAGACGATCCTGATGCCATCGCCGGCGGCTCGGGCGACCTCAAGCGTCGCGTCGCCGGAGGCGTTGTCGACGACGAGGGTCTCGACCGGGACCCGACCGCACGCCGCGGGCAGGGCCGCCAGGCATTCAGCCAGGACGGGCGCGCTGTTGAAGGTAACGATGACCACCGAGACGAGCGGCAGGTCGGACCCGGCGGCAGCGCCATCCTCGGCGGTCGGACTTACCTCGCAAACATCCATGGCCATCCCCCCATAGCCGAACACTGCCAGTCGCGAGCAGCGAGCAGCGCCCGGGTCATAGTACGGGTATGACTGCCCTTGCCCCCAAGGGGGCCGTCCGCTATCGTCATCCGCCGGATGCCCTGAAGTGGGTGATCCGGCAGGCTGGCCAGATCACGTACCAGCCCAGATCACGTACCAGCTAGGCTCACGTACGGCTCGGCATCATGTACCGACTAGTCCAGGTAGCCAGTAGACCAGGTAGCTGCTAGACCGTACTAGCTACTCGGTAACTACTACTGCCTGCGATAACCGGTGACCTGTCGCAGTCGGTCAGTTCATGTAGAGGCATCTACACGGTTGCGGTACAACACACCACCCGAACTTTAGATACCAGAATGTTCAGCAGCCGAGTTCCACGGTGCCGCCGCGTTGGGGGGAGCAGTGGCTTTGGGAACGTTAGCACGTAAACATGTCCTGATAATCGTCCAGAATCTTCCGGTTCCGCTCGACCGCAGGGTCTGGCTGGAATGCCAGGCACTGGTGAGGTCCGGGTACCAGGTTTCCGTGATCTGCCCCAAGGGCCCCGGGGATCCGTCCCGCGAGCTCCTCGACGGTGTGTGGCTCTACAAGTACCGCCCGCCGGCGCAGGCGAACGGCTTCGCCAGCTACATCAACGAGTTCGTCTACTGCTGGCTGCGGACGGCACTGCTGTTCGCGCGGATCTTCCTCACCCGCCCGTTCTCCGTGGTGCAGGCCTGCAACCCGCCGGACACCTATGCCCCGCTGGGGCTGATCGCCAGGCTTTTCGGAGTCCGGTTCGTCTACGACCAGCACGACCTCTGCCCGGAGATCTACCTGGCCCGCTTCGAGAAGCCGTCCAAGAAAATCTTCAAGGCGCTGCTCGGCCTGGAGCGCGCGACCTACCGGGTCGCGGACCATGTGATCTCCACAAACGAGTCCTACCGCGCGATCGCGATGCGGCGCGGCCATCGCACCCTCGAGAACACCACCGTGGTGCGCAGTGGTCCCGACACGACCAGGATGAAGCCCGGGCCGGCGCAGCCCGAGCTCCGCCTGGGTCGGGAACACCTCGTCTGCTATCTGGGCATCATGGGCCCTCAGGACGGCGTGGACATCGTTCTGCGGGCGATGGACGTCATCGTTCACAAATTCGGCCGCAAGGACGTGAGTGCCGCCCTGCTCGGCTTCGGTGACTGCCTTGAGGAGCTGCGCAGGCTGTGCACCGAGCTCGATCTCGACGACTACGTCACGTTCACCGGTCGGGCTGACGCGAACATGATTCGCGACTATCTGTCCACCGCCGCGGTCGGTCTCAGCCCTGATCCATACAACGAGCTGAACGACATTTCCACGATGAACAAGACCATGGAATACATGGCGCACCAGCTCCCGGTCGTGACCTTTGATCTCGCGGAGACCCGGGTCTCCGCGGCGGACTCCGCCGTGTACGTCGAACCGGGTGACATCACCGCGTTCGCCACCGCCGTCTGTGAGCTCCTCGACGACGCGGACCGGCGCAGCGAGCTGGGCGAACGCGGCCGCCGCCGGGCAGTCGAAGTACTGGACTGGGCCGCCCAGGCCAGGGCCTACGTCAGCGTGTACGACCGGCTGCACGGCATCACCCGCTCCGACGGGACGTCCGCCGCGCCGGCGCCGTCCGTGCGGGTTCCCACCCTGGCCCGCGCGTCGAAGGGCTCCGAGGTCGAGGCGGCCGGAAGTTCCGCCGGGCAGGCGCTGCGCCCATGAGCATGGCGAGGAACGTCCGCCGCCTCATGGTGGAGTCGCCGAACTCGCTCGGCGCGCGCAGTCGCGGCCGTCGGTGGGAGCGAGTGCGTGAGTTCTTCCCGAGCATCGATGACATGCGGGTCATCGATCTCGGCGGGACCGTCGACTTCTGGCTGCGGCTCGACCGCCGGCCGGCCCACGTCGTGGTGATCAACCTCGACAAGCCCGCCGAGCCCGCGCCCGGAGACATCACGGTGATCGTCGGCGACGCGTGCAACCCGCCGCCCGAAGCCCTCGTCGGGGACTTCGACCTGGTCTTCTCGAACTCGGTGATCGAGCACGTTGGCGGGCATGCCAACCGGCTCGCCTTCGCCGAGGTCGCCCGGCGGGTCGCACCGCTGCACTGGGTGCAGACACCGAACCGCTACTTCCCGCTCGAGCCGCACTGGCTCTTCCCGGGCTTCCAGTTCCTGCCCGTGGCGGCGCGGGCCTCCGTCGCGCAGCACTGGCCGCTCGCGCACACGAAGTCGCCGACCAGGCAGGACGCCCTCAGCGCGACCATGTCGACCGAGCTGATCGGCCGGACCGAGCTGAAGGCGTACTTCCCCGACTCCGACATCGTCGAGGAGCGGACGGGGCCGCTCACGAAATCGATCATCGCTGTCCGGCCGGAGGTTCCCGGAACCGGCAGCGCCGCGCTCACGACGACAGACCCTGGTGGAGGCCCAGCGCGGTGAGACTGCCGGAAGGACGAGCTCGGCGTGGTGCGGCCATCGGCGCCGTGCTCTGCGTCGTGCTCGTGGGTGCCCTGGTCGGTGCGCGTCTCGCGGGCGTCGGAACGGGCGATGACAGCGGCGAGGGCGCCTCGAGCCGACCACAGCTGGTGGTCGGCTCGACCGGCGCGATCGACGACGCGCTGGTCGCCGACCTGTACGCGCGGGAGCTCAACGACCACGGTCACAACGCGGTCGTCCGATCCTTCGCGAGCCGTGACCAGCTGATGTGGGCCCTGGAGCAGGGCACCGTCGACCTCGCGCCGACCTATCTCGACGAGCTGCGCGACGGTCTCGCCGAACAGGCCGGCAGCGGGGTGCAGGCGACCCCCGCCCTCAGCTCGAACGTCGCCGAGGTCACCGGCCTGATGCAGGCCCTGACCCAGCGGCGGCTGATCGCCTACCCCACCGCCCCCGGCGGGCGCACGCCGGCGTTCGCGGTAACCGCGGCGACCGCCGAGCAGGCCCACCTGAGCACCCTGTCGGACCTGGCCGCACCGGGCGTGGCGACCGGGCTGACCCTCGGCGCGCCGGCAGCCTGCCAGACCTGGGCGGGATGCCTGCCGGCACTGCGGGACTCCTACGGCGTCGGCTTCGGGCAGGCGAAGGAGCTCGACGACGGTGGGCCCGGCACGATCCGCGCCCTGCTGGACGGAACCGTGCAGGTGGCGCTCGTCTACGGCTCGGATCCCGCGGTCGCCGCGAACAAGCTGGTCCTGCTGCAGGACGACCGGCACCTGCTCCCCGCCAACAACCTGCTGCCGCTCGTGCGCATGGACGTCGCCAACCTCGAGCTCCAGGGCCTGCTGTACCAGGTCACCCAGACCATCACCACCGCGAACCTGCTGGAGCTTCAGCAGCAGGTCAGCGCCGCGCCCGACGGTCGCGCCCGCGCCATCGAGAGCTATCTCGACAAACACGTCCAGACCGGTTGATCGCCAGATGATCAGCGGCAGGGAGCCAGTCATCCTGGTCGCGGCGTCCGGGCTGGCCAGGGAGACCGCCGAGGCCGTCCACGCGGCGGGTGGCTACGAGCTCGCCGGGTTCGTCGACGACAATCCGCGGCGGTGGGGCACCGAGGTCGACGGGCTGCCGGTACTCGGCGGCCTGGAGGCCATCTCGGCGCGGCCGTCGGCCCGGATAGTGCTCTGCCCCGGGCCCGGGTGGGCTCGCCGGCGGCTGGCGCACCGGCTCGCCGCGGCGGGCGTCCCCGAGGAGCGCTACGCGACGATCATCCATCCTACGGCGGCGGTGGCGAGGTCCGCGGAGATCAGCCCCGGATGTGTCCTGCTCGCCGGGGTCGTGCTGACGGCGTCCGTGCGGCTGGGCCGGCACGTGGTGATCATGCCGAACACCGTTCTCACCCACGACGACGTCGTCGACGACTACGCCACGTTGTGCGCATCGGTCTCGCTGGCCGGATCGGCGCGAGTGGGATCAGGCGCCTATGTCGGGGCCGGGGCGCTGGTACGGGAGGGCGTCACCATCGGGGCCTGGTCGACGCTGGGCATGGGCGCCGTCGCCCTGCGGGATGTTCCGGATGGCGAGGTCTGGGTGGGGAATCCGGCCCGCTTCCTGCGTCGGGCGGCGCTGCCGGGCGACTAGCCCTCCAGCAGGCCCTGCAGATAGACACCGTAGCCGCTCTTCGCCAGCGGCGCCGTCAGCGCCCGCAGCTCCTCGTCGGTGATGAATCCCTCACGCCAGGCGACCTCCTCGACGCAGCCGATCTTCAGCCCCTGCCGTTCCTCGATGACCTGGACGAACTGGGCGGCCTGCATCAGGGAGTTGAACGTGCCGGTGTCGAGCCAGGCGGTACCGCGGTCGAGCAGGTGCACGTTGAGCTTGCCGCGGCGCAGGTACTCCTGGTTGACCGCGGTGATCTCCAGTTCGCCACGCGCACTCGGCTTCGTCTCCTGGGCGATCTCCAGCACCGAGTTGTCGTAGAAATAGAGACCGGTGACGGCGTACCTGGACTTCGGTGCCACCGGCTTCTCCTCGATGGAGATCGCACGCCGCCGGCCGTCGAACTCGACGACGCCATAACGCTCTGGATCCGAGACGTGATAGGCGAAGACCACGCCACCGTCCGGATCGGTGTAGCGCTTCAGCTGGTCACCGAGGCCGACCCCGTAGAAGATGTTGTCGCCGAGAACGAGGGCGACCTTGTCGCGGCCCACGAAATCCGCACCGATGATGAAGGCCTCGGCCAGGCCTCTCGGTTCGTCCTGGATCGCGTACTCGAACTGGCAGCCGATCCTCGATCCGTCACCGAGCAGCCGCTGGAACTGGGCCTGGTCCTGCGGAGTGGTTATGACGAGGATCTCACGGATCCCCGCGGCCATCAGCGTCGAGAGCGGATAGTAGATCATGGGCTTGTCGTACACCGGCATGAGCTGCTTGCTGACCGCGTGGGTGATGGGATACAGCCGGGAACCGGTGCCGCCCGCGAGAATTATTCCCTTCATACCAGCCGCCGCCCGCCTGTCGGCGCCGATCCCCACTGATCGGCGCGAAATCCTCCGCGCATTACACGCACCTTCACGCCGACGCCTCGAACGGACGCGCGTCCGCCAGCGGCACGTGCCCGCGGTCCCGCTCCGAGATCACGGCCTTGTCCAGCGGGATCGGCCAGTGCACGCCGACCTCCGGGTCCGCCAGGTTCACAAACACGTACTCGTCGTACTGATCGGCACTCCAGTGGCGGTTCACACTGTAGAGGTAGTAGGTGTCGTCGACCAGTGTCTGGAACGAGTTGGCCACCCCCCGCGGCAGGAAGACCGCACGGCCGTTATCGATCTCCACCGTGACGACCCGCCCGAAGTTCTCGCCCCGCCGCAGGTCGAGAAAGGCGCAGAAGACCTGGCCGGCGACCACCGAGATATATTTGTCCCACGGCTCGGCGTGAAAGCCTCGGGTAACCCCGGCCTGCCGGTTGTACGAGACGCTGGTCTGGACCACCTCGAAGGATTCCGGCAGACCGGCGGCGACGAGTTTGGCCCGATGGAACTTCTCCTGAAACCAGCCACGCTCGTCACCGATGCTCGTGATATCGAAGATGAGCAGCCCTGGAATCTCCGTCTCCCGGGCGGTGAACTCGGTTGTTGCCACGGCCATGCGAAACTCCCCCTCGCGTCGTCGGTCCTACCACGAGAGCAGCCTGCCTGGCCGAGACTCTCCGGGTGCGAACCGTCCCCCTGACGCTTGCCTGGCGAATCATAAACCGGCTCGCCAGCCGGATGCCGGCGGGACGACGCACCGGTGGGACCATCGGTTCTTCCGGAACCGCTCCTTTGTTCGGACGTACCTGATGGGACCGAGCGTGGTGAGGCGGACCTCGGTGCCCACCGCTCCAGTGTCCCGTGCGGGGCCGCTGCCGCCGGGTGTTTCGCCCTGGCGCGTCTGGCCACCGGTTACCGCTCAGCTCTCGACAGCCGCCTCGGCATCGGCCTCGGCGTCACGCGTCGCGATGACCGCGTCGTAGACCTGGCGAGGTGTGACCCCGTTCTCGGCGGCGACGGTCTTGCGCGCCTCCTTCGGCGCCATGCCACCGGCGATGAGACGCGCGACGGCGGCGGCCAGGGCCGCGGGCCCCACCACACCCCCGGCCGTGCCTTCCTCCACCGCACCCGCGACCGCTCCGCCGGCGCCACGTCCACCGCCACCGCCGCCTGCACCGGCACCTGCGATCACCAGAGTGAACTCACCGCGGATCACCCGACCGTCGGTCGCCCACTCCACCAGGCCGGCCAGATCGGTCCGGACGATCTCCTCCCAGGTCTTGGTCAGCTCGCGGCACAGCGCCGCACGCCGGCCACCACCGAGGACGTCCGCAAGGTCGCGCAGCGCCGCCAGCAGACGGTGCGGGGATTCCAGGAAGACCATCGTCCGGGGTTCCGCGGCCAGGCCACGCAGCCGGGCGCGGCGCTCACCCGCCTTGCGGGGCAGGAATCCCTCGAAGGTCCACCGGTCCGAGGGCAGCCCGCTGACCGCCAGCGCCGCCGTCACCGCGGACGGGCCGGCGACGACCGTGACCGCGACCCCGGCCCGCGCCGCCGCGGCCACCAGGCGGTACCCGGGGTCCGAGACACCCGGCATGCCCGCGTCGGTGATCAGCGCGACAGTGCGACCGGCGAGCAGCTGCTCGGTGAGCATCTCGGCGCGTGCGCCCTCGACCGCGTCATAGCAGGAGACCACCCGCCCCCCGATGGTGATCCCGAGCGTGTGCGCGAGGCGGCGCAGCCGCCGGGTGTCCTCGGCGGCGACGATGTCCGCGCTGGCGAGCACCTCACCGAGCCGTGGGCTGGCGTCCCGAGGGTCGCCGATCGGGGCACCGCACAGCACCAGGGTCCCGGACACCCGACCAGTCTGCCAGGAGCCAGGACCTACCCTGATCAGTGTGACGGCGACGACGGCGCAGCTCCCCCGACCCGAGACCGGGCCGTCCGGGTTGCCCGGGCCGCCCGGGCCGCCGGGGGTCGCACCGGACGTCTCGGCCGCGCTCGGCGTCACCGCACGCGATCGGTTGTACCGGCCGATGCCGACCGACCGCGTCGTCGGCTGGCTGGCGCCGGTGCTGCTCGCGGTGGCCGCCGGTGTCCTGCGCTTCTGGCGCCTCACGGAGCCCCGCGGGATGTACTTCGACGAGATCTACTACGTCAAGGACGCCTGGGGTCTCATGACCGCCGGCTACGAGATCGACTCGAACACCTGCAACGGGCCCGCCTACGTCGTCCATCCACCGTTCGGCAAATGGCTGATGGCCGCGTCGCAGTGGGCGTTCGGCTACGTCGACTGCGGCGGCACCGCGCATGGCAGCCCCGAGCTTGGCTGGCGCTTCTCGTCCGCTCTCGCCGGGACGCTGGCCGTCCTGGTGCTCGCCCGCACCGCCCGCCGGATGTTCCGCTCGACGGTGCTCGGGTGCTTCGCGGGGCTGCTGCTGGCGCTGGACGGGCTGGAGTTCGTCCAGAGCCGGATCGGCATCCTCGACATCTTCCTGATGACCGGCATCGTCGTCGCACTGGCGTGCCTGGTGCTCGATCGCGACCACGGGCGGCGGCGGCTTGCCGACCGGCTCGACCGGGTGACGGCCGACGCAGACCCGGCCGGCACGGCCGGCACGGGCTCGGCGGCCGACGCGCGGTACGGGCCCAGACTCGGCCTGCGCCCCTGGCGAGTGGCCATGGGGGTGGCGCTCGGGGCCTCGCTGGGTGTCAAGTGGAGCGCCCTCTACAGCGTGATCGGTTTCGCCGCGCTCGCCCTGGCGTGGGACATCGGTGCCCGGCGCACCGCCGGGGTGCGCTCGCCCGTTCTGGGCGCGCTGCGCCGCGACCTGCCCGGCTGGCTGGTGGGCTTCGTCATCCTGCCGATAGTGACCTTCCTGGCAACCTGGACGGGCTGGTTCGTCACCGACGGCGGCTGGAACCGCCACGAGCACGGTGACGGCTTCGTCAATGCCTGGTGGAGCTGGTGGGACTACCAGCGGGACGTGCTCAGGTTCCACGAGGGGCTGTCCGACAGCCACCCGTTCCGCTCGACGCCGATGAGCTGGCTCGTGCTCGGCCGCCCGATCGCCTACTTCTACAGCTCCCCCGCGTTCGGGGCCGAGGGCTGCACGGCGCCCGGCGGCTGCTCACGTGAGGTCATCGCCCTGGGGAACCCGGCGATCTGGTGGGGCGGCACCGCGGCCCTGGTCGGCTCGCTGGCGCTGTGGGTACGCCGCCGCGACTGGCGGGCGGCGCTGGTGCTCGTCGGCTTCGGCTCGGCGTTCCTGCCCTGGCTGCTGCTCCCCAGCCGGACGATGTTCTTCTTCTACGCGCTGCCGAGCCTTCCGTTCCTGGTGCTGGGGCTCACCGCGATGGCAGGCCTGGCGCTTGGGCCGCGGGACGCCTCCGAGGCCAGGCGGCTCGGCGGCGCGCTCTCGGTCGGCGTGTACGTGGTGATCGTGGTCCTGTTGTTCGCCTACTTCTACCCGATCCTGGCGGCAGAGGTGATTCCTTATTCATCCTGGCGAATGCGCATGTGGTTCCCGGGGTGGATCTGACCCGGTTTCGGCAGCGTTGCGTTCCAGGTCCGGCACGCAGCGCCCCGGACACCCCCTGTACGGGCGGCGCCGCCCGGCCGCATTACGCGCCAGATCGACCGGAACAGACCACAGCCGTGTCCCAAGTCACCTTTACCGAAAACTCGCCGCCGTGCCGGCAACGCCCCGAAGTGGGAGCATCACCCAGAGATGACACCGGCTGAATCGGGTCGACACGGGGGAGACGCTTTCAACCATGGGAAGTCACCGAAAGTCCATGCCGTCCGCGACTAGCAGCATCGCCTCACCCGAGAAAGAGGGGGGTCACGAACGAGCCGACAACCCGATCAGGGATCGTGGATCGGTCACCGCGTCCCTTGGCCGCAACGACGGGGATGCCCAGACGGGTCCCCGCGGCACGATCGGCCACCGGCCACGGGTGTCCGGGGGACCCGAACTGGGAGGAAAGACCATGGCGGATGTGTCGGTACGCTTCGCGATGACCGATGACAGCGAGATCGTCCTGAACCTCTCGCTCACCCAGGCGATCCGGCTCACCGAAGCCATCGCGTCGAAGGTCAGCCAGGCCATGACCGAGCAGCCGCGCGCGGGCATGAACGGCAACGCCTATGGCCCGGGAGTGCGCCCGGGGCCGTACTCGACGTCCTGATTTCTCCTGGCGCCGTCGGGGCGCCCGAAAACCGCGTCCGTTCGCAGCTCCGGGCGACGCTCCGGCGCACCTGGCCCGCCCGCCGACGCCACGACGACGGCGTCGGAGCCTGGCGGGCCCGGCAGGGTGTGCCGGGCCGCTGACGCGACGGTGAAGTCGGAGCCGACGACCGCGATCCCGTTTCCGGCCACCGGTGCGCTGGCCGGTCGGCCGGGGCGGGCCGGTACGGGCGGACTCTGGATCGGCGAACTCTGATTCGGCCTCACCTGGCCTGGCTGTACCTGGCCTGGCTGGGTCTGGCCTGGCTGGGTCTGGCCGGGCTGCGCCTGGCCGGGCTGCGCCGACGGCGATGCCTTCGCGTGGTCGGGCCCGGTGAGCTCCGCGATCAGCGCGTTGAGCAGCTGGAGATCTCGGCGGCGCAGCTCGGCCAGCGAGGCCGCGTCGGAGTTGCCTGGCGTGAGAGCGGCCCGCACCCGGCTGAGCGCGCTGCGCAGCGCCCCCAGCGCCTCGGGGGCGAGCAGCCCCTCGCGCAGCACCAGCACCACCTGCCCGCCGTGATCGACGACGTCGCAGGGCTGGCTCATCTGCATCGTGACGACACGCAGGCCCATCGGCGCCTCCTGGTCATAGACCAGGCAGAGCTTGTCCTCCGCCAGCACCTCCGCGGACCCGTCGTCCCACAGCACGGTCGCGCGGGCACACGGCGACGTGGCCACCGGCATGGCGTCGACACGAACGCCGTCCTCCGCCGCCGGCGCCTCCTGCCACTGCACCGGATGAACCGACAGCACGGTCCCACGCCGGGACCACACTCCACCGCCAAGGTCATCCACCGGGAAGACCCGGTCGCCGCGAGCGAACATGACAAGGCCGGCTCGACCGTCCGCGATGGTCGGCCACTGCTTGGTCATGCGGCGATCGTAGGGTGCGCGCTCCGGGCCTGGATACCCGAGACCCCGGGCAACACCGCCACGCCGGCACGACACCACACCACATCAAGATCGCCCAAGGGCGACTTCACTGTCAGAACAGGTATTTCAGGTGATTCCGCGCGGTTGTGCGCCCCGGCCGCGGGCCGGCACGACCGACAACCCCATCGGGTAGTCGGCGGCACCTTCGGCGCCCCCATCCGTCCCGGCATGCCGGGTGGTTCGGCCACCCGGGCGAGGTACCTTCGGCTGACCCCGCCGATGTGGACCGAGGACCTCCCGCACCCGCCCGCCGCTCCGGCCACGCCCGGACCTCCCACGCGCGGAGAACTGCATGCCCGGATCCGACCATCCACCAAGCAGCTACCCACCGAGCGGTTACCCGCCGATCGAGGAACACGCGGTCATCGGCGACCTGCGCACCGTGGCCCTCGTCGCCACGGACGGCACGATCGACTGGTACTGCCCGCAGCGTTTCGACGGTGCGTCCGTCTTCGCGAGCCTGCTGGACGCCGACCGCGGCGGCTCCTTCCGCATCCACTGCTCGCGGTCGAAAGCCAAGCAGCTCTACCTGCCGGACTCCAACGTCCTGTTGACCCGCTTCCTCACCCCGCACTCGGTGGGCGAGGTCGTGGACTTCATGGTTCCGGTCGACAACGACCTCACCGAGACGCCACACGTGATCGTCCGGCAGGCACGCGCCGTGCGCGGCACCGCCGGGTTCAACCTGCGCTGCGACCCTCGTTTCGACTATGGACGGGCGTCGCACACGGTGACCCTGGTTCCCGGGGCCGGGGCGGTCTTCGAGTCGGCCGCCGGCACCCTCGTCCTGCGTACGGCCCTGCCGCTGCGGTTGGAGGGCACCGCGGTCACCTGCGCGTTCGAGCTGGCCATGGGCGAGACGTCCGACATCGTGCTGGAGTGGAACTCGCGGATCCGGCCGCTCGCGCCCGGCGAGGCGGACGAGATGTTCGCCCGGACGCTGTCGTACTGGCAGACCTGGCTGCGAAGGGGCCGCTACCAGGGTCGCTGGCGGGAGATGGTGCTGCGGTCCGCCCTGGTCCTGAAGCTGCTCGTGTACCGCCCGACCGGGGCACTCATCGCGGCCCCGACCACCTCCCTGCCGGAGGAGCTCGGCGGGGTGCGCAACTGGGACTACCGCTACACCTGGATCCGCGACGCCGCGTTCACCACCTACGCGCTGATGGCCCTCGGTTTCACCGACGAGGCCGCGGCCTTCATGGACTGGCTGGAACAACGCTGCAAGGAGGCACCGCCGGGCCGCGGGCTGCGCGTGCTCTACAGCGTCGACGGCAACGCCAACCTGGACGAGATCGTGCTGGACCACCTCGCGGGCTACCGCGGCTCGAAGCCGGTCCGGATCGGCAACGGCGCCGCCGACCAGCTCCAGCTGGACATCTACGGCGAGCTGATGGACTCGGTCTACCTGTACAACAAGCGGGTCCCGATCTCCTTCCAGCTCTGGGAGGCGCTCGGGCGCCAGCTCGACTGGCTCGGCCGGCACTGGGAGCAGCCCGACGAGGGGATCTGGGAGACCCGTGGCGGGCGGCAACGGTTCACCTACTCCGCCGTCATGACCTGGGTGGCGTTCGAGCGGGCGTGCCGGATCTCCCGGCAGCGCGGCCTGCCCGGCCCCACGGGCGACTGGAAGGAGCACGCCGGCCGGGCCTACCGCTTCGTCCAGAACGAGGCCTGGGACCCGCGCAACGGCGCCTACATGGAGTTCCCAGGCTCACCACGGCTGGACGCCTCGCTGCTGTGCATGCCGCTGGTGAAGTTCTCCGGCCCCACCGACCCCCGGTTCCTCTCGACGCTGGACCGGGTCGGCACCGAGCTCGTCAGCGACAGCCTGGTCCGGCGCTATGCCGCGGACGGCAGCGACGGCATCACCGGCGACGAGGGCACGTTCAACCTGTGCTCGTTCTGGTACGTGGAGGCGCTGACCAGGGCCGGCCGCATCACCGAGGCCCGCATGGTCTTCGAGAAGATGCTCACCTACGCCAACCACGTGGGCCTCTACGCCGAGGAGATCGGTCCGTCCGGTGAAGCCCTGGGCAACTTCCCGCAGGCGTTCACCCACCTGGCGCTGATCAGCGCGGCGATCCATCTGGACCGCGCACTCCCCTAGCGTCCTGCACCTCGGAGCGGCCTCAGACCGCACCTCGGACAACCGTTGCGACCAGACAAGGCCTGAGGATCGTGGTCGTCAGGACGACGAAAATCCCATGATCTTCGAGCGGTGGCGATCGCGGCCCGCAGCGTTACCCGGGACGGACCGCGCGGCCGGCGTGCATGACCGGGCCCGCGTGTTGTCTTACCACGGACATCTCGCCGGATTCCGCGGTGAGGTCACCTATCGTGACATCCCGGTCGGGCGGTGCGCTCATGCCCGGCAGGCGCCGGTCCGCCGGCTGGACGCGTCGGACCGAGGAGGCCCAAGGGTGAACCGCGCGCACTTTCCCGGCGACCGGGATCCGCGCCACGGCAGTTTCGGCAGTGGTCCGGCCGGTGGTTCCCAGGGTGGTCCCCACGGTGGTTCCCAGGGTGGTTCCGACGATGCTGTCGACGGGGCCACGGCCGTGCTCGGCGGCTCGGCTACGCCCGGGGCTCCGCCGGGCCACACCCGCCCCGCCCCGCCGCCCGGGCGGGGCGCACGTACCCCGACCCAGCCGGCTCGGTCAGGGCCGACGCCAGGTCCGGCTCGTCCGGTTCCGCCGCCACCTCGCCCGGCCGCGCCGCCGGCACCCGCTCCCGCGCCCCCTCCCGCTCCTGCGCCCGCACCTGCGCGGGTCGGCGAGCCGCCCGTCCGCGGTGACCTCACTCCCCAGCTGCTCGAGACGTCGGTGTGGACGGACCGCATGCTGGCCGAGGCGGGCATCCCCGTCCACGACACGTCACTGGTCACGGTCGGTGGCGGGATCGGCTCGTTCGTCCTGGTGGACTATCTGCGCATCGCGGGGGCTCCGACCTCGGCGATCCGGGTGCTCTCCAACATCGACCACCCGTGGCAGACCTACCGTTACCTGACCCGGGTGTCCCAGATCCCCGACCACGAGCGAATTCGTTCGGATTCGGGGTCGACCCCGGACAACATCTGGGCCTTCCCGTCCTATGCCGTGCGCGAGGCGTTCGCCGCCCGCAGCCTGCGGGGCTTTCTCGCGCCGCTGTGGCAGGTGGCCACCGAGCCGGTGCTCTCGGACTACTTCACCCCGAGAATCGGCGCGGTCTTCGAAAGCATGGCGCGGGAGGCGGACCGGATCTCCTACCGGGAGATGCTGGTCTCCGGTCAGGTGCGCATGGTGCGCCGCCGTGCCGGTGGCGGCTACCTGACGATCATCACACCGCCCAAGGGCCACGCCCCGACCCGCCGGGTGGCGTTCCGCAGCCAGCACGTCCATCTGGGCGTCGGCTACCCGGGCCTGAAGTTCCTTCCGGACCTGCAGGAGTACCGGTCCCGCTACGGGGACGTCCGGCGGGTGGTCAACGCCTATGAGCCCCACGAGCATGTCTACGACGAGCTCATCCGACGGCCGGCGACGGTGGTCGTCCACGGAGCCGGCATCGTCGCCTCACGCATTCTGGACCGACTGATCACCGACCGCGACCGGCACCAGGCCGGGACGCACATCGTCCACCTGTTCCGGACCTACGTCCGAGGCTCCCACGGCCCGAGCGTGTTCATGCGCCGCCGCGGCGGCGACGGGTGGGCCTACCAGGGCTTCAACTATCCCAAGTCGGTCTGGGGCGGCCAGCTCAAGGCCCGCATGCGAACGCTCGAAGGCGACGAGCGCAAGGCGCTCTACGACACGATCGGCGGGACGAACACCCCCCGGCGGCGCCGGTGGCAGGCCCAGCTCGCCCGCGGCCGGCACGAGGGGTGGTACGTCACCAGGGTCGGCGAGGTGGAACGGCTCGCCCCCGGAACGGATGGGACGGTGGTCACCCGCGTCCGCACCGCCGACGGGATGCTGGAGATCCCGGCGGCCTACGTCATCGACGCCACCGGTCTCGTCGCGGACATCCGGGAGCACCGGGTCCTGGCGGACCTGCTCGACCACTCGGGCGCCGGCCACAACCCGCTCGGGCGCCTCGATGTGGAACGGACCTTCGAGGTCCGCGGCACGCGCAGCGGCCCGGGCCGCCTCTATGCGTCGGGCGCGGCGACCCTCGGTGGCTACTTCCCGGGCGTGGACACCTTCCTGGGACTGCAGATCGCCGCCCAGGAAATCTGTGACGACCTGGCTTCGCAGGGATTCGTACCCCACCTGGGTGTAGCACGTTCGGTGTCCCAATGGGCGCGCTGGATGCGCAACCAGCCGGTCTGACGTCGTACCCGATCGGAGAAATCGAACATGGTGCCGACACTGGCCGGACGACTTCAGACCCGGCTGTTCCTGCTCGCCACTGTCGGTGTTGTTCTGACAGTCCTGGTCACTCCTTTGCTGCCCGTCGACGCGCCCCTCGGCACCGCCTACCGGGCGAGTTTCGGCGTGCTGTTCGCCGTCGCCCTTCTCGGGCTGGGCTGGGAGCTCGCTTACCACGGCCTGCAGCAGTTCCGGTGGGAGAAGGACTGGCCGACGATGTTCGGCCTGCTCACAGCCCTGAACGAGGGACTGCTGGTCTGGCTGGCGGTGCGGGCGGACGCGGTACCGGGCGCGGCCGGGCTGGCGGGCAGCGCCTTCGTGATCCACTTCGGGGTCGTCTGGGTCGGTGTGTGGCTCTGCGCGAACGGCCCGATGCGCGTCCCGTTCCTGCGGTGGCGCTTCCACGGTGGGCGCCTGCTCTGACCGCCCTCCGGTCGACCTCCACAAATGTGATCCTTCAGGTGCTCTGGCGATTACGTCGCGCCCGGCCAGGTCGCGCTACCACGGCGGCCCGCCGGGCCGCGCAGACGGCCCGACCGAGCGTGCAGAAGAGACATATCGGGTTCCCGCGGCGGTCAACGCGGCAGGATAAGTACCGTACGACGCGCGCGGGTGCCGCTAGTCTGAAGATCGGTACCGTTTGCACCACGCGGGTAAGCGGCGAAGGGCGAGGCAATGGCGGGACTAGACCGTTTCCGGGTCGTGGTCGGGGCAGGCAACAGTGGGCAGCCGGGCGTGGTCGTAAGGCTGCCCGGTGTGCTTGTCGTCGCCTCCGTGGCTCGGCCCGAGACCATCGAGACGACCAAGCGGCTGCTCGCCCTGTGCGCGGACGCCGCCGGTGAGGTCAGCGCGACGGGTACCGCGCTCGTCCGCCAGGCCGGTGCGCTGCTGTTCAACACCGAGGCCGAGCGCGTGCCCGCCTTCGGCCTGCTCACGACGTCCAACAACCGCATCCTCGTGCTCATCCACGGAGCCATGGACGTCGTCGCCACCGGCCCCACGCCGGTCGCCCTCTCCGGCATGGACTCCGCGATCTGGGTCGACCGCCTGCTGCCAGCCGAGATCTCCCGGGTGGACATCGGCCCCGCCGACACGCTGCACGGCGCGCCCCGCCCCGGCTTCACCGGTCTCGACGACCTCGGCTTCCCACTGGATCTGCGGATCGGCGCGGTGCCCGGCATCGGGGTGAGCCTGATCTCGGCCGACGCCAGCCCGCTGGCCGCGTCCTCCGCCGCCGCGGGCGCCGACGGCTTCCTCGCCGGGTTCGACTCACCGCGCGAGCCGATGACGGGGGCCGCCCCCATCCCCACTCCGGGCACCCGGCTGCCCGACCCGCTGTCGACCGCACCGCCCCCGCTGATCCCGCTGCGCAGCCAGGACGACGAGGTCCACCGCAGGCTCGTCGCGGCGGCCGAGCCGACACAGGCGGCGGACTTCGACGAGCTCGACGAGGATCCCCCGACCGCGCTCTCGGATCACGAGCTGCTCGCACGCCGGCAGCGGCACGACGATCTCACCGACGACCTGGACGACGACCAGGACGCCGTCACCCAGCTGCCCGGTGACCAGAGCTTCACGGTGTCGGATCTGATCGAGGACGACGACGCCGCGACGATGCTGCCCGACGCGGCGCAGCCGCAGGTCGAGGGCATCCTGTGCGCCCACGGTCATTTCAACCACCCGCTGGCGCCGTACTGCGCGGAATGCGGCATCTCCCTGGCCCAGCAGACGAACCGGACGGTCCTCGGCCCGCGCCCGCCCGTCGGCGTCCTGGTGTTCGACGACGGGCAGACCGTCAACGTCGACATGGACCTGGTCATCGGGCGCCAGCCCGACCGGGACGAGGCGGTGCGCGCGGGCAACGCCCGGCCGCTGCCCGTGGAGGACGGTGAGAGCGCGGTGTCCCGGGTGCACGCCGTCATCACGCTGAACGGGTGGGACGCCGTGATCACCGACCGTGGATCGGCGAACGGGACCTACATCGCCCCGCCGGAGGCGACGGTGTGGACTCCGCTGAGCCCGCACCAGCCCGCGCCCCTCGTGCCCGGTACCCGGGTGCAGGTCGGCAAGCGGACGTTCGTCTTCAACTCGCACATCCAGATCTGAGGGCCGTCCGGCCCGTGGCAGGCAGGCCGTCGGCCCGCCCGCCACGGGCCGGGTGACCTGGCGCGCTCCTGGCGCTTCGCCCGTCACCCATGCCCGCCCATGGGTCACACTGGATGGCGATGAACCGAGCCGACGAGGACCGAGGCGCGTCCGCCATGCCACCAGCGAGCAACACCACCGACGGAGTGACCGAGGGTTCCGAGGTCACCGGCGCCGAAGGACCGGTGGCTGACCTGCCGGCCGATCCCGCGACGGATTCCGCGGCCGGCACCGCGGCTGGTTCCGTGGCCGCCGACTACCGCGCACCCGTCTGGGTCCGGCTGTGGTGGACTCCGCTCGTCCTCTTCGCGGTCGTCGGTCTGCTCGCCGCCGGCGCCGGCATCCGCGCGCTGATCGACCGGCCGCCGGCCGACAGCTCGGTCGACGTCGGCTTCGCCCGGGACATGTCCGAGCACCACTCGCAGGCCGTGCAGATGGCGATGGTCGAGTTCAGCCACGGCGGCGACGCCGCGATCCGCAGTGTGGCGCAGGACATCGCCCTGGGCCAGCAGCGGGAGATCGGCATCATGGCCACCTGGCTGTCGGGCTGGGGCCGTACCGAGACCTCCGCCCGCGAGCCCATGGCCTGGATGGCCGGTGACAGCGGCGCCACCGGTGACGGCGGCCACAGCGCGCACGAGGGCATGGGCATGGGCACCGGCGCCGAGGCTGACGCCGGTGCCACGGACGCCGGCTCCGCCGACACGTCGGTCCGGATGCCGGGGATGGCGAGCGAGGCCGAGCTCGCCCGGCTGGCGGCCGCGAGCGGCCGGGATCTCGACATCCAGTTCCTGACCCTGATGATCCGCCACCACCGCGGTGGCATCGAGATGGCCCAGTACGCCTGGTTGCACGCCGACAGCGACAAGGTGCGCACACTGGCTCGGGTGATGGTCGGCAACCAGGACAGGGAGATCACCCAGATGCAGGCTGACCTCGAGCGTCTCGGCGCGCCCCGGGCCTGAGCGGGCCGCGCGGAGGGCCCGTCCACCCGTTTTGCGGGCACTTTGTATCGTCATATCTGACCTACCGGAAGAGTTGGGCACCCGCTTCCGATCCGGGCGCGCCGCCGCACGGACCGACGCCCGGCGACCGGTCCCTCCTCCCCTACGGTGTGAGACCCTCAGCGTGCCTGACATGTCCCTGGGCCAGCCCTCGCCGGCCGCCCGTCTCCCGCTTCTCGCGCGGGCACGGTCGCGGGCAGGGTCACGCACGCGGGCACGGTTGTCCGGGCTTGCCTGGCCCAGGCCGCGCGTGATCCGGATCGAGCTGCTCGCCGGCCTGGTCACGGCGCTGGCGCTCATCCCCGAGACGATCTCGTTCTCGGTCGTCGCCGGGGTGGATCCCAAGGTCGGCCTGTTCGCCTCCTTCACGATCTCGGTGGTCATCGCGGTGACCGGCGGGCGGCCCGCGATGATCTCGGCGGCGGCTGGGTCGATGGCGCTGGTCGCGGCTCCGCTGGTGCGCGACCACGGCCTGGACTACCTGCTGGCGACCACGATCTGTGTCGGTGTGACGATGTTCGTCCTCGGCCGCCTGGGCGTCGCGCGGCTGATGCGCTTCGTGCCCCGCACCGTGATGATCGGTTTCGTCAACGCGCTCGCGATCCTGATCTTCACCGCGCAGATGCCCCACGTGCTCGGCGAGTCCCCCGCGGTGTACGCGCTGGTGGTCGCGGGCCTGGCCATCCTGCTCGTCGTTCCCCGCCTGACCCGGGCCGTCCCGCCACCGCTGGTGGCGGTGGCGCTGCTGACGCTGACCACGGTCGCCTTCGACCTCTCGGTGCCCACGGTCGGGGACGAGGGCAGCCTGCCCAGCTCGCTGCCCGTCCCGGGGCTCCCGTCGGTGCCGATGACCTGGGAGACACTGCGGATCATCGGCCCGTATGTCGTCACGCTCACCGCCGTCGGCCTGCTGGAGACACTGCTCACGGCGCAGATCGTCGACCGGATGACCGACAGCACCCACGACGCGAACCGGGAGTCCTGGGGCCTCGGGATCGCCAACATCGTCAACGGGTTCTTCGGGGGCATGGCCGGCTGCGCCATGATCGGCCAGACGATGGTCAACGTCTCCTCGGGCGGACGGACCAGGCTTTCCACGTTCTCCGCGGGTGCCTTCCTGCTCCTGCTGGTGGTCCCGCTGCGGGCGATCGTCGGTGTGATCCCGATGTCGGCTCTCGTCGCAGTCATGATCCTGGTCTCGGTGATGACCTTCGAATGGCGCAGCGTGGCCCCGGCCACCCTGCGGCGCATGCCACGCTCCGAGACCCTGGTGATGGTGGCAACCGTGGCGGTGGTCGTACCGACCCACAACCTCGCCTACGGCGTGCTGGTCGGGGTGGTGCTGTCGGCATTGTTGTTCACCCGCCGGGTCGCCCACCTCACCAAGGTCACGAGCGTTCTGGACCCGGAGGGCGGCGAACGGATCTACGCCGTCAGCGGCCCGCTGTTCTTCGCGTCCTCGAACGATCTGGTGACGGCCTTCGACTACGCCCACGACCCGGCGCGGGTCGCCATCGACCTGTCCGAGGTGCAGATCCTGGACTCCGCCGGAGTCGCCGCGCTGGACGACGTCCGGCAGAAGTTCGGCGACCGCGGGATCACCGTCCGGTTCGCGGGTGCGAGCGGCGCGACGGCGACCATGCTCACCCGCTTCTCGGCGGCGGAACCCGCCGCGCTCGCCACCGCACCCGACCGCGCCGACCGCACCGACCGCACCGACCGCACCGAGGGCATCGAGGGCGCCGAAGCCGCCTCCACGGCGGCGACCACGGCCGCGACCGACACGACATCCGATGGGAAAAGGGACGCCCCGGACGGCGGACCAGATGCGGGCTCCGCGCGCCGATAGGCCGGCCGCAGGGCCATGACACGCCCCGGTTGCGGCGCCATCAGGTTTTACTCAGGTTGTATGTGCAACATTGCCGCCAGCGACAGTCGGACCTGACAAGGCGGGTGCTCGGTGGCAGACAGTACGCCCCACAGAAAGCGGCGCTGGCCGCTTCTCATCGTCGGCGCGGTGGTGGCCGCCGCCGTTCTGGTCGTTGGTGGCACCGCGTTCTACATCAACGTCATCAAGGAGGACGCGCCGGAGGAGTTCTCGCTCGATGACCAGTCCGCCGGCACCTCGACCGGCAGCGGCTCGGCGTCCACCGGAGACGGCGCCGCCATCTCGACCGCACCCGGCGCCGCCGACGGCACCTGGAAGGTGACCGACGGATCCGAGGCCGGCTATCGCGTCGAGGAGGTCCTCTTCGGCCAGAAGACCACGGCGGCGGGCCGCACCTCGGACGTCTCCGGAACGCTGACCATCTCCGACGACGAGCTCACCACGGCGGCGTTCGAGGTCAAGATGGCCACGGTGCGCAGTGACGAGGACCGCCGCGACAACCAGTTCCGCAACCGGATCATGGATGTCAACGCCTACCCGACCTCGGAGTTCACCCTGACCAGCCCGGTCGATCTCGGCTCGCTGCCGGCCGCGGGCGAGAAGCGCACATACAAGGCCACCGGAACCCTGACGCTGCGCGGCAAGCCACGCGAGGTGACCATGGACCTGCAGGCCCAGCGCTCCGACGACCAGATCCAGGTCGTCGGCCAGATTCCGGTGACGTTCGCGGACTACGACATCCCGAACCCGAGCATCCCGGGCATCTCGACCGAGGACCACGGAATCATGGAGGTCTCGCTGAAGCTCGCGCGCGACGAGGCGACCCGCTAAGCCCCACGTGAGCAGGCGTTACCCGAGCTCACAGCACCTGGCCGGCCGCACAGCTCACGCCTCGGCGGCGACCTCCATCCGCTCGGGCTCGGCACGGCGCTGCTCGGAGACGGCCAGGGCGGCCGCCGCCTGGCCGTTCGGCAGGAGCACCGCGATGAGGCAGGCGAGGACCAGCAGTCCGGCAGCGATCCAGAAACCAAGCGCATACCCCGAGGTCAGCGCCTCGGCCGGCGTCACACCGGCAGCGAGACGGCTGTCGGTGTGATGGTCGGCGATGGTCGTCAGCGCCGCCAGGCCGACCGCCGCACCGATCTGCCTGCCGGTGTTGAGCAGCCCCGAGGCCAGGCCGGCGATCTGCGGCGGCACACCGGATGTCGCCGCGGTGGTCACCGCGACCATGTTCACGCCCATGCCGAGGCCGACCAGCACGAGCGGGCCGAAGACCTCCGCCCAGTAGGAGCCGCCCGCGGACAGGCCGCCGAGCCAACCCATGCTCAGCGCCCCGATCCCCGAGCCCATGATGATCAGCGGCCGCGGGCCGACGCGCCCGATGATCCGTGAGCTGAGCTGCGAACCGCAGATGATCATGATCGGCATGGGCAACATCGCCAGGCCGGCCTCCAGCGGGCCCATGTCCTGAATCCGCTGCAAATACAGGGTGAGGAAGAAGAACAGCCCGAACATGACGGTCCCGATGACCATAATGATCAGGTTCGCGTAGCGCAGGGCTCGCCGGCGGAAGACCCCCAGCGGAACCAGTGGGTTCGCCGTCCGCGCCTCGATGGCCACGAAGACGGCGAGCAGGACCGCGGCGACGACCAGGCAACCGATGGTGACCGGTGAGCCCCAGCTGCTGGACTCGGTGCGCACGATGCCGTAGACCAGCGCCACCAGACCCGCGGTGACGGTGATGGTGCCGGGAATGTCGAGATCCTTCACCCCGCGGGCCTGGCCGCGGGACTCGGTGAGCGCCACCCGCGACCCGACGACCAGCGCCACCCCGATCGGGACGTTGACGAAGAAGACCCAGCGCCAGTCCGCGATCTCGGTCAGCACTCCCCCGGCCAACGCACCGAGGGCACCACCGCCCGCCGCGGTCGTGCTCCACATGCCAAGGGCGCGGGTCCGCTCCCGCGGATCCGGGAACGAGGTCATCAGCACGCTCAGGGTGGCCGGCGCCAGCACCGCCCCACCCAGCCCCTGCACCGCACGCGCGACGATCAGCGTGACCTCGCTGGTGGCGAGACCACCCGCGAGGCTCGCGAGAGTGAACACCGCGAGCCCGGTGATGAACGTCCTGCGCCGCCCGAACAGGTCCGCGGCACGCCCGCCGAACAGCAGCAGACCTGCGAACGCGAGGGTGTAGGCGTTGACCACCCACTGCATGCCGGACGCGCTCAGCCCCAGGTCCGTCTGCATCGACGGCAGTGCCACGTTCACGATCGAGACGTCCAGCACGACCATGAACTGGGCCAGGCAGCACACAGCGAGCACAGCCCAGGCCGGCGCCCGGCGATCGCTGCCACCAGTGCGCGCCGCCGCCACCACGCCCGCGCCGGCATCGTCAGCCGCTCCCGCGCCCTCGGCCGCACCGATGCCCTCGGACGCTGCCGTACCCTTGGCCACGCCAATGCCCTCGGCCGCGTCCGCCACGTGCTCCGCGTCCGCCACGTGCTCCGCGTCCGCCACGTGCTCCGCGTCCGCCACGTGCTCCGCGCCCGCCACGTGCTCCGCGTCCCCCACGTGCTCGCCGCCCGAGGACGAATCCCCACCTTCGGGCTCGTCACCGATCACGGTGCTCCGAGTCTCCGCCTCGTCGTCCTGCGTCATTGCGCCTCCCGCCCGCCATGCGTGCCCGTACACCGTACGGTGCACCGGTCGAGCCTACGTCGTACGCTGTACGCCTACAAAATGAATTCCGGACAGCGTCGAGGCGGGGTGGGGATGAGCACCGCAGAGGTCAGTTCGACCAGGCTCGCCTGCCCACGGCAGGCCGCGCAGCGCGGCACCCTCTCCCCAGAGCGGATCGTCGCCGTGGCGCTGGAGATAGCCGACTCCGACGGGCTCGACGCGGTGTCCATGCGGAATGTGGCCGCCACCCTCGGCGTCGGCACGATGTCGCTCTACACCCACGTCAAGGACAAGGACGCGCTGCTGGTGCTGATGCGTGACGCACAGTTCGCCGAGTGCCTCGTCGAGGACACCGGCCCCGACTGGCGCACCGGCTTCACCCGCGTCGCGCGGCAGACCCGCGAATCCCTGCTGCGCCATCCCTGGGCGGTCGCGCTCGGGCTGCGCCCCGCCCTCGGGCCCAACAGGCTCCGCCACATGGAGCAGGTACTGACGATCGCGGCCGAGATCACCGACGATCCCACCGCCCAGCGCACCATCATCCACGCGGTGGACGACCTGGTCATCGGGTGCGCCACGCAGGAGCTGGCGGCGAGGGCCATCGGGGCCGACGTTCCGCGGCCACATTGTGGTCTGCGTCGCCGGATCAACGCCGACCCCACACTGCGTGCGCTCCTCGCCTCCGGCGAGTTCCCCCACCTCGCCCGGGTGCTGGCCGAGAGCTCCCCCTTCGCGGCGAAGCGGTTCGAGCAGGCACTGACCTGGCTGCTCGACGGCATCGAACGGACCTACCAGCCCGACGCCTGAACCCGGCACCTGAATCCGGCGGTCTCCCTGACCGGCAGCCCCGCGAGCGGTTGTGTTCGCGGCGACTTCGCCGGGGCGTCATCTTGATCGGCCTAATCTGGACCTTGTGCCTGCCTGGGCGTTATTACCGGCACGCTCCGTGTCATCGATGCGGACCGCGCGCCGGGCGCAGGCGCGCGGCGGTTCTCGCGGGCGACCCGTGCGACCCGGGCTGGCCGGCGTGGCGTTCCTCGGCCTGGCCGGTTCCTGCCTCGTCGTGGCCACCGGTGGGCGCCTGGCGCGGCAGCCGCTGGCCGAACCGCCGACGACCTGGGGCGGGCTGCTCAACCCGGTGAGCACCGACTCGATGTCGGTACTGCCGGCTCTGCTTATCGGCGGGATCGCGCTCACGCTCGCGGCCTGGGTACGGGCGTACGTCCTCGCCGAGTCGCACCGCCTGTCCGCGCGGGCCGGCCTGGTGCTCCTCGCCCTCTGGATGGCGCCGGTCACCTTCGGCCCACCCATCCTCAGCCTGGACGTCTACAGCTACGCGGCGCACGGAATGATGCTCGCCACCAGCCTCGATCCCTACAGCACGGCACCGGTCGCGCTGCCGCTCGGCAGTCCTCAGATCACGGCGGTCGACCCGCTGTGGCGATCGTCGCTGGCGCCGTACGGGCCGTTGGCACTGGCCGTGTTCCGGGCGGTGCACACCCTCACCGGAGGAAGTCTGATCGGTCGTCATCGCTTCAGGCAGCGCACCACGCGCACCACGGGCTGGCTGCCCCGGGGCGGTCAGTCCCGGGTCACCCCGGCGGGCCAGACGACATGGACCGTCTTGTTTCTGCTCCGCGCGTAGGCGACGACGTCACCCGTGCCCGCGTAGCCTCGCGCGGGCTCACCGTCCCAGACCGCGATGAGCTCGTCCACCTCGTCGACCAGCGCCCTGCTGGCGCTCATCAACGCCTCCAGGTCAACCTCCGGCGCCAGCGGCTTCCCGACCCGGCTGGCCGCGACGCACAGCCGGTCGTACACGGGTCGGTGCTCCGGAGGCAGGAAGTCGCGGTAGTTGCCGGCGGGCACGACCACGACGAGCTGACCGCCGAGGCTGAGCACCAGATCGGCGAACATGCTGTCGGTCCCCTCGGCCAGGCAGCTCACTCCGACGAGGTCCCCGGACGGATAGCGACTGAGCAGCCGACGGGTCCGCGCGACCGTGTACTTCTCGACGGCGGGCGAAAGGGCACGGTGGCCGGTGATTCCCACGACTGCCATCATCGAGAACGGTTCCTTTCGGCGATCAGGCGATCAGACCGCGGGCGGCCGGCAGGCAGCGGGCAGATCCCACCAGCCTGATCGACGTGGCGGATGGATTCGCCCGCGTTCGAAGCGTATGTGTGATCTGCCTGTGGTCTGCCCGATTGAGCCTTTTCGATCGTCGGCTCGGACCCGCGGCACCCCCGGCCGTACGCCGTGAGATCGAAAAGGCTCACCGATCAGGCAGGCAGCCTGAAACGCGCCACAAAGCGCCAGATCTCGTCGTTCGCGTCCAGGTCACCGGTGTCGCGCCCGAGAACCGCCGCCGAGAACATCGGGGCTCCGCCAGGCCAGATATGACCGCCACCCACAACCTCGAAGAGAACCACCGGAGCGGCCGGCGAACAGCCCGTGAAGTCATGCCGGACCACCGTCGTGCCATCGCCGGGACGCCGGTCGGCGAGCGGAGTGTCGACGGTGGTGTCAGCACAGCCGTCCACCAGCGCCCAGTACCGGGCGCCGGCCTCGGCCTGGGAATACTTTATGATCTTGTCGTCCTGGCCGTGGATGACCAGCATCGGGGTCCGGGGCGGCTGGCCGGTGGACCCGGCCGGGCAGCCCACTCCGGGCGCCGACCCGGCCACGACGGCGAACGCCGCGAACCGAGTGGACCCCCTGCAGGCCAGGGCTTGGGCGAACAGCCCGCCGTTGCTCATCCCCGAGGCGTACAGCCGGGACGGATCGGCGCCGTAGCCGGTGACCACAAGATCGGTCAGCGCACGGATGAAGCCGGGATCATCCGCGGTCGCCGTGTTCTCGCCGCCTGGCACGCCCTGCCAGCCGACCCCCTCGTGTGCGGGGATCACCAGCAGGTACCCCGCCTTGTCCGCGAAGGACGTCAGCCGAGCGGAGTCGTCCGCTGTCCGCGGGGTCTCGAACATGCCGGGAAAATGGAACAGCGTCGGCCGCGGACCGCTGCCAGCCGTGGGCGGAACGTGCACCACGGCCCACCGCTCGATGCCCGCATGCCACAGCCGGGCGACATGATCTCCGGGTGCGCCTCGGGTGGGACCGTCGGCCCGGGCCGCCGGTGGCAGAAGACAGCCGGCGACCAGCGCCATAGCGGCCAGCAAGGCCGCGATCAGCACAGACGTGATCGGCACAGACCTGATCGGCACAGACGTGATCGGCACAGCCGCGACCGGCACAGATGCGACCGGCAGCGCCGCGGCCGGCGTGGTCGCGACCCGCGAGCCGCGCGCGGCAGTCACCGTCCCGGCCCGTTGGCTGTCCACTGCCCGCTGCCTGCGAGCAGGGCACGGACGGCGTCGTCGAGCAGCCCGACCTCCTCCGCCCACAGGCGGGCGAGGTCGCCGGCCCCGGGCAGGCCGGCGTCCGCCGCGGTGCCCACGCTGACGGCGTCACCGAGGCCGCTGAGGTGGCAGGCGAGCCGCTGCCCCGGGAACAGCGTCGGAATGGGGACCGCCGTCGTGATCGGCTGGCCGGCCAGGGCGAGCGGGCCGGGCGCGCCGGCCTGGTTCGAGACCGACAGCAGGGAGGAGCGTCCGCTCAGCCCGGCGTCGAAGAGGCGGGGCCGGATCCGGGCCGGCAGGAACTCGAAGAGCAGCCGCTCACCCACCCCGAGCGTTCCACCCTGTTTGAGGCGATCCGTCCTGTCTCGAACGGCCAGCAGCCGATCAAGGGGCAGCTCCTCGGCACACGGCAGGACGATCCGCGCGCCCGCCACGAAGTTCGCGAGCATCGCGCGCTCCCCAGGCTGGCGGGTGCTGACCGCCATCGCCACCGGCAGGCCCACCGTGGCCCTGCCGGTACCCGGCCAGCGCCGCAGCGCACCGGCCAGTGCCGCGAGGAACACGTCGTTGACCGTCCCGCCGACGGGGGTCCCGATCGAACGGAGGAGCGACAGGGAGGTCGTCTCCCAGCCGTGGATCGTCCGCCCGATCCACGGCGCGGCGAACGAGGCCGGCCCGGCCGTCGGCGCCAGCCACTGCAACGAGCGGGCGACCGCGGCGCCGACCTCCCTCGACCGGGCCCGCCCCGCCTCCCGGCGCTGCGGCGGCACGAACGCCATCGGATCGGAGCCGACCCCGAACAGCGCCGACAGAACGAGGTTCTTCGCGGTGCCGTCCTGTTGGATGTGGCTCGCCCGGTAGAGCAGGGCGAACTCGGTGTCGTCGGCGGACCGCAGCAGCCAGAGCTGCCAGGGCGGACCAGCCATCGACACGACCTCGTCGCTGCGTCGCGCCACGAAGTCATGCAGCGCGGTTCCGCTGAACCCCGACCCGACGCCCGGGATGCTCGTGGAGGCAGGGGACGCCCCATCGCCCGCGGATGCCGGCGGGAGCACCGGGTGTTCCCGGACAAGGTGGTTCAGATCGACATCCGGGTCGGCCCGCCAGCCGTAGCGGGCCCGGCGACCGGGCACGCAGACCAGCCGCTCGGTGAGCAGCGGGAACCGGCGCAGTCGCTCGGCCACCAAGCCCCGCACCACCTCGATATCAGGCGCCGGGCCCTTCCCCAGAAGCAGGCAGTTGACGTTTATCGGCACATCGGCGTGCAGCAGCTGGTATTCAAGCAGTGCGGTGTCGAAAGCGTTGAGAAGGCGAATGCGGTCCATCGGCTCCACGCTCGCTCTCTGCGGGCGAACTCGCGATCCGGTGACAGGAGACCATCCGGAAAGGTAACCCGCGGCACCGTACCGGGCGAGCCGACAAAACCTTCCGACCCCGCTCGGGCGAAAAGCTCCCCGCCTGCCCACAGGCGGATCTCGAAGAGCCGCCCGCCCCGAAGTCAGGCCTCGAGGAGATGAGGATATTCGTCGCTCCGGCGACCATTATTCTCAGCTCTTTCCCGACACCGGAGGCGGCCCGGCGCCACAGCTCTCGCTCGGCGGCAGCGGCCCGTGACTCGGCGGCAGCCGACCCGTGAATGGACACTTCAGACCGGCTCGAGAGCACTCACGGTGAGCTGATGGACCGCCGGATCACGGCAGGTCTGGACGCCGCCGGGAACCGCCGCCAGCAGGCTGGCCCGGTCGTCGGGCGGGTAGACACGCAGCCGGGTTCCCCGGGTTGTCTCGTCGGTGCTCTCACAGCCGGGGAGCAGGCCGGGCTGCGTGATGGCCAGGGTCGCGCCGGCGCGCCCGCCCGGGGCCAAGGTGACGGGGGCACCTGACGGCCCGTTCCGGTCAGCCGCCGCGCCAATCTGGCGTCCCGCCTCGTCCACCACGGAGACGCCTGGGAACCCTGCGACGACGCACGGGGCCGAGCCGGTGTTCGTGAGCACGAGCCGGCCGTAGATGTGGCCCGCCGCGCCCTGAAGATCGTCCACGGCGGCGGTGAGACCCGCCGCGGCACACGCCGGCACATCGCCCGAAGCGCCGCCCGAAGCGGCGGTCGAAGCGCTGGTCGAGGGTGCCGTACCGGCCACGCTCGACGTCGGCGGCGGTGTCAGTGCCGGCACCGACACCGCGGCGGAGGCACCCGGGGAGGTCGGTACGGAGGCGCTCGCGCTGTCGGTCGAGTCGCCCGCGTCCCCGCAACCGGCGACTGACGCGGCAATCGACACAGCCAGCGACATCACGGCGACGAGCCGGAGACGGGCAGGCCTGCCTGGTGGGGTGCGCATGCAGACCTGCCTACCCTGCTTGTGGACCGCCGAGTCGGCGCGTGACCATCCGGGCCTGACAGTCGGCGCCTGACGGTCAGTGCGTGGCGTCGGCCAGCTCGTGAACGCCCAGCTCGGCCAGCAGCCGGGAGCGTAGCGCGGCGAAGGCCGGATCTGTTCGCAGCCGCGGCGCCGCCAGTTCGACAGAGGCCTCGAACGACAGCCGGCCCTCGGAGAGGACCAGGATCCGGTCGGCCAGCAGGACCGCCTCGTCGACGTCGTGCGTCACGAACAGCACGGCGGGCTGGTGCCGGGTGCACAGCTCGTGCAGCAGAGCGTGCATCCGGATCCGGGTCAGGGCGTCCAGGGCGCCGAACGGCTCGTCCAGCATGACCAGATCCGGTTCACGGACCAGCGCACGGGCGAGCGCCACCCGCTGCGCCTCACCGCCGGACAGCGTCACCGGCCACGAGCGTTCTCGGCCGCCCAGGCCCACCTCCTCGAGCGCGGCACGCCCGCGCTCGGCCGCACCGGGCCCCTTCAGGCCCAGGATGACGTTGGCGAGCACTCGGGTCCACGGCAGCAGCCGGGGCTCCTGGAAGACCACCGCCCGCCGGCGCGCGACCAGCACCTCGCCGGTGACCTCGTCGTCGAAGCCACCGAGGACCCGCAACAACGTGCTCTTACCCGACCCGCTGCGCCCCAGCAGGGCGACGAACTCGCCGGGTGCGATGGTGAGATCGAGGCCGTCGAGGACCGCACGGGAACCGAACGCCCGGGTCAGCCCGCGTACCCGCACCGCCGCGCCGGCACCGTCCGCGATCCTCGGGTCGGTGTCGGTGTCGGCGTCCGCGGTCAGGTCCCCGTGAATCCGCGTCGCCATGACAACAGGCTCCTTTCCAGGACACGGACGATGCCGTCGCAGAGCAGGCCGAGAATTCCGTAGATGACCAGGCAGAGAACCATGATGTCGGTGCGGTTCCAGCCCTGGGCACGGTTGAGCAGATAGCCGAGTCCGGAGTCGGTGTTGACCTGCTCCGCGAACACCACGAGCAGCCAGGCGACACCCATCGACCAGCGCAGGCCCACCAGGAAACCCGGAAGGGCGCCCGGGATGATCACCCGTCGGATCAGGCCGGTGCGGCTGAGCCCGAAAGCCCTTCCCGCCTCGACGAGCTTGATGTCCACACCACGGATCGCAGCGAAGGTGTTCATATAGATCGGGAAGGTCACACCAACCGTGATCAGGAAGATCTTCGCCTCTTCGCCGATCCCGATCCAGACGATGATCAGGGGCAGCAGCGCGATGACCGGAATCGCGCGCAGGAAGTTCATCGCGGAATCGACGACATCCTCGCCGAACCGGAAGAATCCGGCGACCACGGCGAGCGCGAGCCCCAGGGCCACGCCGATCAGGAGGCCCCAGGCAACCCGGAACAGGGAGGTGGCGAGGTTGTCCGCGAGCTCGCCCGAGCTCCACAGCTCCCGCGCCGCGCCGACCACATCACCTGGTGGGGCCAGCTCACGGTCCCCGACCAGGTTCAGGCCGGTCGCGAGCGACCAGGCGACGAGCAGCAGCGCCGGGCCGGCGAGACGGCGGGTCCAGGGCGGAATCCTCCGCGCGCGCCGCGCACGGTGACGTTTCCCGGTCGGATCCTCCAACGCGGAGACCAGCCGCACCGCCGCGCCCGTGGCCGCACCCGTGGCCGTGTCTGTGGCTGCCACGTCCGCGATCGTCAATCCCAGGGCCGTAGCCCCGATGCCGCCGATGTCGCGGGCGCCGTCGCCGGCGCGGTCACGGTCCGCGGGTCCGGCGGGCCGGTCAACCACGCGCGGGACGACCTCGTCGATCACTTCGGCCACGGAATCCTCCATCCGGTGTTCTCCGGCGCCCGGGTACCCGGCTGACTGCCGTTCACAGCGGCAGGCTCGCGGCGGTGAACGCGTCTCGCAGCTCCAGCTTGAAATCCTTGTCGATCTCGTTGTCGACGCTCAGCGAGGTCGGCAGCTCACCGACAGCTGAAAGCAGCTTCGCCTGCACCCGCTGGCTCTCGATGAACGAGTCCGAGACAGGCGTGTACCTGGTTCTGGGCAGGCTGTCGAAGAAGGTGCGCGAAGCCTTCGGGTCCTGCTTGAGCGTCTCGACGTAGTACTTCTGCACCCACTCGTCCGGATGCTCCTTGGGCCAGGTCGAGGCGCGGGAGAGGCGGACCACGAAGTCCGTCACCGCGGCGCGGCGGGCCGGGTCGGCCAGGGCGTCCTTCGCCGCCAGCAGCACCGAGTACTGCGGCAGCGGGCTGGTCTTCAGCTCACGTGCGGTCGCGCCGAGGGCCGCACCGTACTGGCGGACGTAGACCACCGCGTCCGCCTCGCCGGAGCTGAACGTGGCGACCAGGCTCGCCGCCGGAACGTTCACGACCTTGACGTCGTCCTGATCCAGCCCGACCGAGGCGAGCTGGTTGAGCAGATAGCCATGCAGCGACGTGCCCTGCGTGAACGCGATCCGCTTCCCCTTCAGGCCGGCGAGGTCGCGGATGTCCGAGTCCTTCGGCACGAAGATGGTCTGGGAGTTCACGGACGACTCCGAGACGGCCACCGCGACCACACCGGCGTCCGAGGCGTTGGCGAACAGCACCGGGGTGTCGCCCATGAAACCGACATCGAGCCGGTCCGCGCTGAAGGCGGCGTTCATGTGCGGCCCGTCGGCGAAGTTGTTCCAGTTCAGCTTGTAGGACGTCCCCTGCCCCTGGCCGGACAGGGTGATCGGCAGCTCCAGCGACTTGCTCTGGTCACCGATACGCAGCGTTCCGGCGGTTCCACCGGAGGACCCGGTGGAACCGGTGGAACCGCCGTCGTCCCCACCGCAGGCGGCGAAGCCGAAGGCGAGAACGGCGATCAGGCCGGCCTGGGCCAGCACCGGCCACCGCCAGCGGGTTCGTCGATAGCGCATGAATTTCTCCAGGTGGAAGGAGCCGTCGGCATCGGTTCGATGCCGACGGCCGGGCAGGCGACGGAAGGAGAGGACGGGAGGAAGAAACGCTGGAGGGATGCAGCAGAGAAAGGCTTGAGAAAACAGGAGGAAAGCAGCGGGGCGAACGGGTCAGGCGCCGCCGGTTCAGGCTGCCGCCGACTCAGGCCGCCACCGGCTCAGCTGCCGAGGAACGGCTCCCCGGCGACCAGCTCGGACTCCTGCCCGTCGACGCCGACCGGAACATCACCTTCGATGGTCACCCGGTAGAGAACACGGTCGAACTCGAGGTGGCTGAGGTCGGACGGGCCGAGATGGGCCGTGGCCCGGTTGTCCCAGAACGCGACATCGCCGGGGTTCCACTTGAATCGCACGGTGAACTCCGGCCTCGAGATCTGCTCGTAGAACAGCTCGAGAACACGGTGGCTCTGACGGGGCGAAAGGCCGATGATGTCGTTGTCGCGGGCGGTGAAGCTCGGGCTCACGAAAAGCGCGCGCTCACCGGTCTCCGGATGCACTCGCACCACCGGGTGTATCGCCACCAGCGGGTTCGACTGGATCCGCCTTCCGTACTCGCCGCCCTCGAAGATCGGCAGGCTGAAGCTGTGCCGGGCCCGCAGGCCGTCGGCCAGCACCCGCAGCGGCTCCGGAAGCGCCTGGTAGGCGGCGACCAGGTTCGTCCACGCCGTGTCCCCGCCGTAGGGCGGCACGATGTCGGCACGCAGGATCGAGCCGGCCGGCGGGTTGACCAGCGCGGTGACGTCGGTGTGCCACCCGTTGTCGTAGGTGGCCTTCCGCCGGTCACCGAAGAGCTTCGCGTATCGCCGGCTGTCGATCGGAAGGATCTCCGGGTGACCCGCGGGCGGCTCGGTCTCGTGCGGGTGCGCCGCGGTGAGCCGGCCGAACCGCCGACCGAAGGCCACCTGCTGCGCGTGGTCCAGGTGCTGGTCGCGGAAGAAGACCACCTTCCAGGTCAGCAGGGCGGAACGGATCTCGGCGATGGTCGCGTCGTCGAGATCCTCCCGCAGATCGACCCCGTGGATCTCTGCTCCGGTGTACCCCGAAAGCGGCCTGACGTCGATACCGATGCTTTGGACTGCTCCAGCCATCTGTACATTCACCCTCTCGGCGAGCGGAAGCGAACAAAGAATTTCAGGGGAACGCACACAAGAAAGGCACGTCGCATCACCCGAACAAATCTCCGGAAAGAAACCTGGAAATTATCGGCCGACGCCCTGAAGCGGGCCTGCCCACCCCTTCCGGGGCGAACCATCCCGCCGATTCATCATCAGACGGCAGGACAACCCAGGTCAATGTTTTCTGATCGAATGGAATTATTTCAGCGCCGCTTCCGGGATACGACCGGGTACAGCCCCGCCAGCCACCCCGGCCGCCCCGGCAGCGAGAACTGGATGGCGCGAGAATGCGTCCAGCGTCCGCGGGCTTCGGTGCACGGAGTTCAGCACAGCCGCCGTCGCCGCGACCGCGAGCACGTCCGCCCCGAAGCTGCTGGGCCGCACGACCGGCTCCGGATCCCGGCACGAACGGGAATGCGCGACGATCTCCTCGAACAGGTCCGGCAGCAGCGCGGGCTGGAAAAGCACCCCTAGCTCGGTCAGCACCAGCAGCTCCGGATCGAGCATGTCCAGCAGGGTCGCGACCACCTTGGCGATGTCACCGAGGCGGCGGCGTACCAGCTCGACCGCCGCCGGTTCGCCCGCCGCGACCGCCTGTTGGAGCAGCATCGGATCCGGTCGCGGCAGGATCCCGCGCTCGACCGCCTTGACCAGCAGCGCGCGGTCCGACAGCGACGCCTGCGCGCAGCCGCGCTCCCCGCACGGGCAGGGCTGTCGCGCACCGGGAACCGGCAGGTGCGCCACTCCCCCGGCAGCCGAGCGCAGGCCACGGTGGACCACACCCTCGGTCGCGATCGCGGCGTCCACCACGTTGCCCACGAACAGGTGGACGAGGCTGGACCGGGCACGAGGCTCACCGAAGAGGATCTCGGCCTCGGCCAGTGCGTGCGCGTGGCTGTCAACCCGGACCGGCAAACCGGTTCGGGCCGCCAGCAGTGGCCCCAGCTGGAGGTTGCGCCAGCCCAGCGGCTCATGCTCGACAACGGTGCCGGTCCGGCCATCGACGTGCCCTCCGGTCACCACACCGAGACCCAGCACCCGGCGGCGGCCGGCATGCCGCTGAAGAAACCGCGGCAGACCACGCGCGATGAGATTGATCAACTCGGCGGCGTCACCGCTGTGCGGCAGCTCCTCCCTGGCCACGGTCCGGCCCCGCAGGTCCACCAGGCCGAAGGTGAGCATGGGTACGGCGATGTGAACACCGCAGGCGAGATGCGTGTCGGTGTCGACGTCTATCGGCACGCTCGGCCGGCCCGCACGTGGCCCGCAGGCCGCGGCGGGCAGTTCCCGCAGCACACCCAGCGAGATCAGGTCCGCGGTCTGCCGGGACACCGCCGCGGGGCTGAGCCCGGTCGCGGAGCCGATGAAGCTTCGGGCGACCGGGCCGTGGTCGAGCACCGCGCGCAGAACCGCCGCGGCCGAGCCCGTCCCCCGCGACCGATGGCCGTCGCGGCCGGGGCCGGGGATGTCGGAGCTGGCAACGGGCTGGTTCGTCGCGGGTGAGCTCGTGCGCGGACCGGGCATGGGAACCTCCTACGCGCGTGTCGTCCCCTACAAGGACGGCCGCCCGCACGGTCAGGTGACGGGTGGCGGGCGACCGGTGACGAGCGGTTCGCGGGCGCGAAGCGTCGCCGTCAGCGCGTGGTCTGACAGAGCGCGCTGGCGACGCGCCGGAGATCGATATGAGCACGACCGACGAGATGCGCGTGCTCACCCATGGGACGAAAAGCTAGGCCATCCATCCCACTTTGTCAACAAGTTCGGTGTAGATATGGGTAAATCTCCCGGGCGCTCCGTCAGCCCTTCGCCGGCGTCAGCGGCGCCGCACCCAGGCCCGCGACCGGCCCGTCCGCGGGGAGAGCGCCGGCCCGCCGACGGTAGGACGACGGCTTCTCCCCGCAGTGCTGGGCGAAGGCCCGCGCGAACGCGCTCGGGTTCTCGAAGCCCACCGCCGTGGACACCTCGAGCACCGACAGGTCCGGGTTCGCCAGCAGCGCCATCGAACGCAACAGCCTCGCCTGCAGGACGTAGTGCCGCCACGACATGCCGAGCGTGGCCTGGAACTGCCGGCGCAACGTCCGCTCCGACACGCCGACCGCACGGCTGACCGCGCCGACGGAGGCGGAGTCGAGATGCGTCTGGGTGTAGGCGATCGCCGCCGCGACGATGGGGTCGGACGACGTGGGCAGGCTCAGCGGAGCCTCATGGTCCAGCGCCTCCGCGACGAGATGGCCGAGGGTCCGGAAGAACCCCTGCGCCACCGGGTCGTCGCCGGCACGGGCGATCGGCCAGCGCAACGCATAGATCATCATCTCGCGGATGAGTGGTGGCACGGCGATGATGCGAGCACGGTCACCCGGCCGCGGGACGAGCCCGGGATCGAACACGACAGAGATGGTCCGGGCGGTCGGGTTGAGCGTCGCCTGATGTTCCAGGCCCGCGGGAATCCAGGCGGCCTGCTGCGGCGGGAGGAGATAGTGTGCGCTCTCCGTCTCCACCTCGACCACGCCGGCGACGGCGTACTCGATCTGGTGCATGCTGTGGGAATGCCAGCCGGTTACCAGGCCGGTGCCCTCGTGCAGGTAGCTGCCGGCGAGCGCGTGGCCCCCTCGGCGCATGTCGACGACGCCGATCCTGGCCGGTTCAGCAGCTCTGTCAGCCGAATAGACGGTAGCGGCCACCCGGGTAAGAATAGGCGACCCGAGCCGGTGGCGAAGGCCGAATTTCCGGCCACGCCGGGCCGCCGGGCCGGGCGTCCTGGGCCGGCCGAAGTCCGTGGGCCACCCACGGCACAGATCAACACCGGGTCCTTTCCAAGGCCGACTCGGGCCTGCGGCATCGCTGATCACGTAGCGAGAGCTGGAAGCGCCTCACTATGCTGGGCGGATGCCTGGCCTGCCAGCATCCAGAAATCAAGCGATCAGGCATCGCGTTCGATGCGTCCGGCGGATCGGAGCGCGCCCGACGCCATCGACGGACGCGTGTGGATCGCCGGCATGAGTTCAGGACAACGCCGCCAGGGGAGCGAGGAGTCCGGAACCCGTACAGCCCTGCTCGACGCGACTGCCCAGATCATGCTGGATGAGGGGTACGCCGCCGTCAGCTCCCGGCGGGTCGCGGCCCAGGCCGGGATCAAGCCCGCCCTCGTGCATTACTACTTCCGGTCGATGGACGATCTCTTTCTGGCCGTGTTCCGGCGCGGTGCGGAGGCGAACCTGGCTCGGCAGCAGGCGGCCCTGCGCGAGCCACGCCACCTGTGGGCCCTGTGGGAGATCGACATCGATCCGCGTGGGACCGCGCTGCTCACCGAGTTCATGGCGCTCGCCAACCATCGCAAGGCCATCCGCGCGGAGATCGCGGCCTACGCGGAGCGGTTCCGCGAGACGGAACGCGCCGCGCTTGCAGCGGCCCTCGAGGCGCGGGGCGGCGCTCCGGCCGAGATCGACCCGCTGGTGGCGACCCTCTTCATGACTGGCATATCGCGCATTCTGGTCATGGAGCGCGCACTGGGAATCACCATGGGCCACCAGGAGACCCTGGAGCTGGTGAACCTGTGGCTGGAGGCGCTGGATCCGGCCGAGGGCCACTGACCGGGCCGTCCCCGCCGTCCCGGCGCTCCTGACGGTCCCGGCGCTCCTGACGGAGGCGGAGCACGCTGGTCAGGGCCAGTGCCACGGCTGCGCCGAGGAACGGGAAGGACGGCGGGACGTAGCGGTAGTCGAAGCCCGCGGTGGCCGGCGGCAGCAGCAGCGCGAGCAGCGCGACCCCGGCCAGCAGCAGCAGCGGCGCGCGCCTGGTCCGATCGCGGACCGACAGGACCAGGCCGGCGAACGCGGCCAGCAGCGCGATGCCGATCGCCGGCGCGGGCACCCGGACGTCACGCTGATACGAGACCAGCCAGCCGGCGGCCGGGGAATGCACCGTGGTGGCGAATTCGCCGCGCTCGTAGGCGCGCATGTCCGCTGCCTCGCGGTCCTTGCCCTGCAGGGGAATCGTCGCGGAGGCGAAGAGGTACCGCTGGGCCACCATCCGGCTCGGATAGTCCGCCAGACGTGATTCGAAGGTGCGCCTGAAATCGTGGGCGACGGTGCGAAGGTAGTCCAGCGGCTGCCGGGTGATCGCCGCGGTGGCGAACTGGCGCGCCAGCTCCTCCTTCTCCGGGCTGAAGGTCTCCCCGGGGACGTCGAACAGCGGTGTGTCGCCGTGCCAGATGTAGTTCGACGGCTGCTGCCGCTCGCCCACCGGCTCGGCCGGGCAGAGAACCCGTAGCTTCTCCGGCGGGTTGATCACGGCACAGTCGGCGAACGTCGCCGTCCGCGAGTAGAGGAAGATCCCGGTGCTGCCCGAGATCGCGAATGTTCCGTGCTCGGCCTTGTACCAGCCGCCGTAGGCGGCCAGCGGCAGTGTCAGGGCCACCGCGAAGACGCCGACGGACCGCCAGCCGGGCCATCTGGCCACCAGCCACAGCGCCGCGACCAGCGCCAGGGGCAGGCCGACGGACCTGGTCACCGAGGCGGCGCTCAGCGCGAGGCCGGCGCCGAGCGCTCCCAGCACACCCACCCGGCGGTTCCAGAGCAGGCACATGACGGCGCCGAACAGCAGTGCGGTGAAAAGCGTCTCGGACAGCACCATGTGTTCCAGCGCGATCTGGTAGGCATCGAACAGCTGCGGCACGGCGCCGCCCGCGGCGAGCCAGGCCGGGCTGCGCAGCCGCAGCAGCAGCAGGTAGATTCCGACCCCTACGGCAAGCCCGATCAGATGCTGCGCCAGCACCACCAGCTCAAAACTGTGAAACGGGAGGAAAGCCCGCAGGAACATGCTGTAACCAGCTGGCCGGACGACATAGGGCTCGGGGCGCAGCGCCACGCCGACATAGTCGTAGCTGTCGTTGAACCAGAGCGCCGGCCGATATCCGAAAACCGCGGCCAACCGCATGGCGAGAGCACCGAGAAAGAGCGCCAGAAACAGGCAGTGCCACCAGCCGCCGGTGCGGCCCCAGACACCCTTTGACGGGCCCCCGCGGCGCACCGCACGGTGCTTTGGGCGATGGATGAGGGCGTGCCCAGGCACGGACCGGAGCGTAACGTTCCCGGCCAAAGACAGCAAATCCGGGTGAGACTGGCCACCAAGCGGCGCCGACTACCGCGAACAGGCGGGGAAACCGCCGTTCTCGTAGCGGGCGCGGGCGGCCGCGCGCATGATCTTCCCGCTGCTGGTCGTCGCGAGCTCGGACGCCCCGGTGAGCACCAGATCGCCGATCGACACGTCGTGCTCGCGTACCACCGCGGCCCGGATCGACGCCGCGACGTCATCCAGGACGACATCCGGCGATTCCCGCACCTCCTGAACGACGACAAGCCGTTCGCCAGCGGCCGGGCCGGGAACCGCGAAGGCGGCCACCCTGCCCTCACGCGCCGCGGGATGCGCCTGCTCCGCGGTCCGCTCGATGTCCTGGGGGTAGAAGTTCCGCCCCCTGATGATGATCAGATCTTTCAGGCGGCCGGCAACGTACAGTTCGTCGTCGACCAGCACCCCGAGGTCTCCCGTGCGCAGGAAGCGGCGGCCCGGCTCATCGTCCGCGCAGGTGGCGTGGAAGGTGGCGGCAGTGGCCTCGACGTTCTGCCAGTATCCCCGCGCGACGTGCGGCCCCGAGACCCAGATCTCGCCGATCTCACCGGGAGGGCACGCCTGCCCGGTGGCCGGGTCGACGATACGGATGGTCTGCTCCGACAGGACCCGGCCCGACCCGACGAGCACCTGGCCGAGCCCGTCGGTGGTCGGGACGTAGCGCCGCTGTGTGAGAGCCGCGCGGTCCGCGGTGACCGTCCGCGGGCCGCGGCCCGGCCGGCTGCCGGTCACCAGCAGGGTCGCCTCAGCCAGGCCGTAGCAGGGGTACGACGTCTCGGGACGGAACCCGAACGGGGCGAAGGTCTCGGCGAACCGGGCGATTGTCTGGTGGCGGATCGGTTCCGCGCCGTTGAACGCGACCTTCCAGCTGCTCAGGTCAAGCGGCTCGTCGCCGTTCCCGGTGCCGATGCGGCGTCCCCGCGCCACCTCCCGGGCGGCGTGCGACACACAGAGGTCGAAGGCGAAGTTCGGCCCGCCGCTGGAACGGGCACGGTAACGGGAGATCGCGGACAGCCACAGCAACGGCCGGCGGATGAACGCCGCGGGTGACATCAGGACGCTGGTCGCCCCGATGTGCAGCGGCTGCAGGACGTTGCCGATCAGCCCCTGATCGTGGAAGAAGGGCGCCCAGCCGACCACGGTCGACCGCTCGTCGTGGCCGAACGCACGTCTGATCATCTCCTGATTGGCCGCGAGGTTGCCGTGGGTGACCATGACGCCCTTGGGTGCCGCGGTGGACCCGGACGTGTACTGGAGGAACGCGATGGCCTCCGGATCCGGTGGCCGCAGGTCGGCCCACCCGGTCTCGGTGTCCGCCACCCCGGCCGCCGTGAGCTCCACGGACGGGGCCATGTCGACCGCGAGCCGGCGCACCCCCGGGCGGATCTCGTCGAGGGCCGCGCCGACGGTGGCGAGCAGCGCCGGGGTGGTGAGCACGGCGACGGGCTCGCAGTCACGGACGATGGCACGGGTCGAGTTCTGCACGTGCCCGGCCCGCGGCGGGTTGACCGGAACGGCGATGATCCAGCTGTAGAGGCAGGCGAAGTAGGCGACGATGAACTCCGGGCCTGACCCGAAGGCGAGCAGCGCCCGGTCACCCGGCCTGGCGACCTCCGCCAGCTGCCGGCCCAGGGCGAGCGCCCGGGCGTGAAGCTGGCCATAGGTCAACGTGTCGTACTCCTCGCCACGGTTGTCGAGGAACACGTAGGCGCGGTCGGCCGGCTGCTCGGCGGCGCGGGCGCGCAGGGTCTCGGTCAGGCAGCGTGCCGCTGTCAGCCCTGGTCCGCTCACGCCGGGGCCCCGGTCACGTTGGCCGAGCGCAGCGCCTGTGCCATGAGGCCGACGATGGCCGCCCGATGCCGCTGGTGAAAGAAATGGCCGCCGGCGAACGTGTGGAACGCGAAGGGAGCGTCCGTCTCGCGCCGCCAGGCCTCGACCTGGTCGATGTCGACCACCGGGTCCTCCGTCCCGTAGAAGGCGGTGATGGGGCATGCCAGCCGCGGGGTCGGGCTGTAGTCGTATTCCTCGGACAGTTCCAGGTCGGCGCGAGTCACCCGGACCATGTAGCGCAGGAAGGCCGCGGTGCGGGGGACGACGCCGTCGGTCGCGCCCATCGCTTCCATCGCCCCCACGAACTCCTCGTCGGGGAAGCGGTGGACCGGCGGGCGGCGGCTCGCCTGGTGCGGGGCCCGCCGGCCGGAGACGAACAGGTGCGACGGCGGGCTGCCCGCGGCGGTGAGTGCCCGCGCGAGCTCGAAGGCCACCAGCGCGCCCATGCTGTGCCCGTAGAGCGCCAGCGGCGCCGTACCGTCGGTGATGGCGGCCGTCTGCGGCATCAGGGCCTCGACGGCGTCATGCACCTGACGCAGCGGGCGCCTCGCCGCGACCTCCTCCCGGCCGGGCAGCTGAGCACGCACCAGCGTGATCTCTGGTGGGAACAGGCCGACCCAACGGGCGAAGGAGGAGGCTCCGGCGCCCGCATGCGGGAAACAGACGAGCCGCACGGGCAGCTCTCGCCTCCCTGCTGTCGCCCCGGCGGGCTCCGAGGCACTTGGATCCGTCGCCGTCCCGGCCGTCCCCCCGTCCCGTTCGCTCCGTTCGTCCCGGCCGGGCCCGTCGGGTCCTGCGGGTCCGGCGGGTCGAGGCGTAGCCAGGGCGCGCCCACGACCGATGCCGGCCCCTGGCCCGCTGCCCCGGGCGGCGTGTGCGGCGTCGTCTCGACCGCGGTCACCGGACGTCCCTGATCGCGACGGGCAGGTGAGTCAGCCCGCGGACGATGAAGCTGTGGTCCTGCCACCGCAGTCCCTTCTCCTGACCTGTCAGCGGCTCCAGCCGGCCCGCCTGCCGGTAGAGGGCCTCGATCGCGATTTCCGCCTGGGCCTGGGCCAGTGGCCCGCCCAGGCAGCCGTGCATCCCGTGTCCGAACGCGAGGTGCCCGCGTTCCGCGCGGCCGATGTCGAACTCGTCGGGCCGGTCGAACACCGCCGGGTCGCGGTTGGCCGCGCCGAGACAAAGCAGCACCTCGTCACCGGATCGCACCTGATGCCCGCCGATCTCGGCGTCGACCGCAGCGATGCGCTTGGTCAGTTGCAGCGGGCTGTCATAGCGCAGCGCCTCGGCCACTGCGCCCGGGGCCAGCTCGGGACGCTCGCGCAGCAGCGCGTCCTGCGACGGGTTGGAAAGCAGCGCGAGCAGCCCGTTGCCGATCAGCGACGTGGTCGTCTCAAGGCCGGCGACGAAGCACATGATGCAGACGAAGGCGATCTCCTCGTCGCCCAGTTGGTCTCCGCTCCCGGTCCGTGTCGCCAGGAGGTGGCTGATCAGGTCTTGGCCCGGGCGGGCCCGACGCTCGTCGATCACTTCGCCGACGGCGGTGACGAACAGTTCGACGACATCCCGCACCCGAGCGAGGTCGTCGGCCTTGAGCAGGCCCGGTTCGAGCAGGAAGCGGATGTCGTGGGTCCACCCACCGACCTGTTCGCGCACATCGCCCGGCAGGCCCATCCAGTCGCACAGAACCGCGATCGGAAGTGGCGCCGCGAAGTCGCCGATGACGTCCATGCCGCCGCTGTCCAGTGCTCGGCGCAGCAACCGTCCGACGACGGCCGCCATCCTGGGGCGCAGCGTGTCGACCGCCGAGGCGGTGAACACCCGGTTGACCAGCGCACGCAGGCGCCGGTGCTCGGGATCATCGGTGAACACCAGCGATGACGCCGCCAGCCGCCTGATGCGACCGACGTCCTGCCGGCCGAGCTTGCCCGCCTGCCGGTCGAGCTGGCGTGGGATGACGCTGACGCCGAACCCGCGGTTGCGCAGCACACTGTGCACGTCGGTGTGCCGGGTGAGCACCCACATGCCCAGCGTGCGGTGAACCGGGCGGTGTTCGCGCAGCCCGCGGTAGATCGGGTAGGGATCCTCGCGGAACTCGGCGCTGAACGGGTTGAAGCGGATCGCCGTGCTCTGGGTCGTCGTCATCGTGCCGTGGCCTTTACGTCCCCCGAGGCAGGGGCAGGGGTCGCGCGCCCGGCGTACCCGCGGGGGTAGGGCGTGAACACCAGCCGGTACAGACAGATCTTGCCCGAGCGGAAGCCAAGCGCGGACATCCGCAGGTAGCGCTCGTAACGGGCGACGATGTCCGGGCCGACGAAGCCGGTCGCCTCGTCGCGGCGCGCGCGCAGGCGCCGGGCCCACTGTTCGCAGGTCCAGGCGTAGTCCAGCCGGTCGTTGCGGATCAGGCGCGTCTCCAGCACTCCCTCCGCGGCGGTGGTGATCTCCGCAAGGGTCGGCAGATCGGCGTCCGGGAAGATCTCCTGCTGCATGAACGCGCTGGCCTGCTCGCGGGGCATGTTCGCGTAGGCGATCGTCTGCAGCGACAGCGCGCCGTCCGCCGTCAGCCAGGATCTGGCGCGCTCGAAGAAGTCCCGGTACGTCTGGATCTTTTCGGCGGATGAGTCCTGCGGGCGCGCGAAGTGCTCGAACGCGCCGATCGAGATGATGCCGTCGAAGAGCTCGTCGGGTTCGTAGTCCCGCCAGTCCTCCGTGCGGACCTCGACCCCGGGATGACCCGCTGCAGCGACGTGGGCTGCCTGCTCGATGCTGAGCGTGAGCCCGACAGCTCGTGGCACCCGGTGGGTGAGAGCGAGACGTCCCAGGACGGCGCCCCAGCCGCAGCCGATGTCGAGCACGGCACCCGCGCGCTGCGCGTTGACGGCGTCGAGGTGGAAGCGCAGCTTGCGATCCTGAGCGGCTTCGAGATCGTCGTCCGGGCCGTCGGGCATCGCGCACGAGTAGCTCAGCGACGTGTCCAGCCACAGCCGGTAGAACTCGTTGCCGACGTCGTAGTGGTAGCGAACGGCTGCCGCGGCCGCGGCAAGAGCGTCGTTGGTGCCCCGGGCTTCGGGCCCGGGGCGGTCGGGTCCGGATCCGTCGGGCTCGAAGCCGTCGCGGTCGGCTGTCTGGCGCTCGGACGCCGGCGCGGTCACGCCGCCCCTTGCCCGGTCCGCTCATGGAGGTAGGCGGCGACCGCATCAATGGTCGGGTTCTCGAACAACGCCTCCGGTGGCAGGTCGACGCCGTACCGCTCCTCCACCTCGATCAGCAGTGAGACGGCGACGGCCGAGTCGATTCCCAGCCGGTCGAACGACGCCGTGGGCGACACCGCGTCCGGCGCGACGTTCAGCAGCCCCGCGATGTACTCCTGGCACCAGTTGGCAATGGATTCCTGGGTTGTTGTCACAGCAGCGGCTCGTTTCTCAGGAGGCGACGGCGGGGGTGACCGTGTCGTTCGCGGCGGTTCTCCGCGCGGCGATCCGCCGTGCGGAGGGTGTCTTCAGATCGCTCGCGAGGCCCAGAGCGGCGCAGGTCCGGATGAACCAGAAGCCCGGGTCGGGGCGATACCAGCGGAGACCGAACGACGGTGATTCGGGGAAAGCGTGATGGTTGTTGTGCCAGGACTCGCCGAAGGTGAGAACTGAGAAGATCCCGCCGTTCCGGCTTTTCTCCCGGGACACGAAGGGCCGGGTACCGAACATGTGCAGGAAGGAATTAATCGCCCAGATGACGTGCTCCAGGAGGAATATGCGGACCAGCCCGCCCCACAGCAGCCCATAGAACGCACCGACCAGGCTCTGGTCAATGATCCCTCCGATGGCGGCGGGGAGCGCCAGCCCCAGCGCGACCCAGAGGTTGTAGCGCCTTGCCACCCGGATCAGCGCACGGTCCTTGATCAGGTCTGGAGCATAGTGGACGACATTGGGGTACTCATGGCGGCGCATCCATAGAAAATGCGAATGAGCCAGGCCGCGCAGCCGGCCCCGCAGCCCGTCACCCGCGAGGTTCGGCGAGTGCGGGTCGCCTTCCTGGTCGCTGCACTCGTGGTGCCGTCGGTGCAGGGCGACCCAGGACACGAGGCCGCCCTGGCCAGCCATCGAGCCGGTGATCGCGAGCGCCGCCGCCAGCGCTGGCTTCGCCCGGAACGCGCGATGGGTGAACAGTCGGTGGTACCCGACGGTGATACCCAGCCCGGTGACCGCCCACATAGCCACCAGCAGGGCGATCTCGGTGGCGCCGATGGGCCGTACCGTAAGGAGCGCGAGCGCGACGGCCGTCCCGACGATCGGCACGATGTCGAACAGCAGGAAATGCCGCCGCTGCAGACGGTGCACATAGGGATTGCTGATGGTCTTCCGGCGTGGTTCGGCGCCGGCCCGGCCGAGCCCTGGCATGGGCTGGGCCGCAAGGGCGTTTTTGTCAGCTTGTTCGACAGCCTGAACGCCGTCGTCGACCATTTAGCTCACCAGCCCTCTGGTGGGGGATATTCAACCTGCGGTCGTCGGACGAAGTCATTTATAGCCCACGAGTGCCAGGCCGGTGCGACCTTGCGAAAAAATTGCCTTCAAGCAATTGATTCAGGATCCTGGAATCTTGTTCGGGTCGGCGTGCGGTGGCACAGTCGCTCGCTTTCGAGTTCGATGTCGACATCGGTGATGCGATTCCGCCGCGGTCGTTGCGGCCTGATTAAAAAATGAACATCGGTCGACATGCAGACTCAATTTATAGTCAGCAAACGCCCGGAGCAGTGCCGATGGGCGGAATCATGCTTGATTTTTGTTGACGGAGTGACCTTGCCCCGGTCGCCGGACTGGCTGGATCTGGTAGCCGTGCCACGACGGCACACCCGCCGCGCCAGGCCCTGGCTGTCAGGCCCTGGCTGTCAGGCCCTGGCTGTCAGGCCCAGGCTGCGCCCAGGATCGGGTGCCTGCCGGGGCTGAGCCCGGCGAACGCGACGATCAGCCGGATCGGCCCGACGATGCCCCTGCCGACGTTCGGGCTGGCCGTCGCGCCGGTCGCTCCGGTCGTGATCTGGACACGCCGGACGGGCTGGCGGAGCTTGCGTCCAGACCGCGCCAGGCATCGGCCAGATGACGGATCGGCTGGCGAGCACTGGGCCCCGGATCGGGCGAGCCAACGGCGCGTGAACATTCTCGGACCCCGCCACCCCCTTCCCGGGCGGCCAATAGAAACCGTCCCATGACCCAACTCAACCGACGCACCGTCATCCTCGGCGGGATGGCGGGAGTGGGAACTGCGCTGGCGGGTGTCTCGATCGCCCGGGCCGCGTCCTACCCCTTCACTCTCGGTGTCGCCTCCGGCGAGCCCACCGCAGACGGATTCGTTCTGTGGACCCGCCTCGCGCCCAGTCCTCTCAACGCGGACGGACTCGGCGGAATGTCGAGCGCCAATGTCACCGTGGAGTGGCAGGTGGCGACCGACCAGTACTTCACCACGCTCGCCGCCAGCGGATCGACGACCGCCGTCCAGGCCTGGGCGCACAGCGTCCACGTCGAGGTCAGCGGCCTGCAGCCGAACAGCGAGTACTGGTACCGGTTCCGTGCGTCGGGCCAGATCTCCCCGGTTGGCCGCGCCCGCACCGCGCCGGCCGTCGGCACCAGCCCCACCCTGAAGATGCTGTTCGCCTCCTGCTCGCACTACGAGGCCGGATACTTCACCGCCTACCGCCGGATGGCCGAGGAGACTCCGGACCTGATCCTGCACCTCGGCGACTACATCTACGAGGGCGGCGCCGGCTCCGGCGTGCGCTCGCACCAGCCGACCGCGGAGATCACCTCGCTGGCGAACTACCGGGTGCGGCACGCCCTCTACAAGACCGATGTGGACCTGCAGGCCGCGCACGCCGTCGCGCCCTGGATCCCGGTGTGGGACGACCACGAGGTCGAGAACAACTACGCGAACCTCGTCCGGGAGAACTCCACCCCCGCCGGGGACTTCACGGCCCGGCGCGCGGCCGCGTACAAGGCGTACTACGAGCACATGCCGCTGCGCTCGGCGCAGATCCCCGTCAGCCAGAACATGCAGCTCTACCGGCGGCTGCGCTGGGGCAGCCTGGCCACCTTCCACATGCTCGACACCCGGCAGTACCGCGACGACCAGGCCTGCGGCGACGGCACGCAGGTCTGCGCGGACGCCGATCTCGCGAGCCGCACGCTGACCGGGGCCGCGCAGGAGACGTGGCTGCTCAACGGCCTCGGCCAGCACCTCGGCACCTGGGACATCATCGGCCAGCAGGTCTTCTTCGCGCAGCGGCTGAGCTCCGCCGCCGGCGCGAAGAGCATGGACGCCTGGGACGGCTACACCGCCAACCGCGGCCGCATCCAGGCCGGCTGGCAGGCCAGCGGCAACGACAGCGTCGTAGTGCTCACCGGGGACGTCCACCAGCACTGGGCCTCGAACATCATGGACAACTACACGACGCAGAACCAGGTGATCGGCACCGAGCTGGTGACCACCTCGATCACCTCCGGCGGTGACGGCACCGGCGCCGGCACAGGCCTGTCCACCCTGAACCCGCACGTGAAGTTCAACTGGAACCGCCGCGGTTACGTACGCACCGTCACCACCCCCACCCAGATGGCGGTGGACTTCCGCGTGCTCAACCAGGTCACCGTGCGTGGCCTGGCGGTCAGCACCGCGCAGAGCTACGTGATCCAGGCCGGGAACCCCGGCCTCCAGACGGTCTGAAGGGGGCAGCGATGCACAGGCGCAACAGGCGCATCACCCGTGTCGCGGTCATCGGCACCGCGGCGACGGCCGCCCTCGCCGGCATGCTCGCCGGCCCGCTGGCCGGCACCGCGCTCGCGGACGGAACCACGACGGCCGACGTCACCTGGACAGTCGCCAACACCGACGCCACCGGCGACCAGGACAACGCGGAGGTGTCCGCGACCCGCAACGGCTACACGGCCGTCGTCTGGGAGGACGACCGCGACACGACCGCCCCCGAGGACACCCTGCACACCGAGGTCTACCTCCGTCTCTACAAGGACGGGACGTCCCTGTACGAGAAGCAGCTGTCGGCCGGTGGCAGCGGGAACTGGCGGCACGTCCAGCCCGACGTCGCCCTGCACGACGACGGCACCGCGGTGGTCATCTGGGCGGAGGACCCGGACGGCAACGGCTACTACAACATCGCGGTGCGCACGGTGAACACCGCCGGCACGGTGACCGGATCGGCGCAGGCGAACGCCGACTCCACCGGGCAGCAGCTCAACGCGCACGTCGCCGCGGACCCGGACACCGCCGGCTTCGCGGTCGCCTTCGAGGACGTCCAGACCGGCACGGAACCGACGGTGCGCCTGTCCGGATACGCGTCGATCTCGTCCAAGACCTACGAGGTCCAGGTGAACACGGCCGGCGGCGCCCACCACCGGCCGGACGTCGCCCAGGACGCCGTCGGCAACGCGATCGTGGTCTGGGACGAGGACGGCGACGGCAACGGCGCGTTCAACGTCGGACGCAAGGTGTTCACGCCGTCGGGTGGGGTGAAGGTCGCCCAGACCATCGCCAACGTGGCGACCGCCGGGGACCAGGTCCACCCGTCGGTGGCGGCGAACTTCAACGGTGACTACGTCGTCGCCTGGGAGACCGACCAGAACGGCACCGCGCAGGTCGGTGCCCGGTCGTTCAGCGCGGCGAACGTGGCGGGCCCGGAGGTCATCCTGCCCGGCGCGGACCCGCAGGCCGGCATCGACGACCAGCGGCGCGCCGTGGTCGCCTGGGCCCAGGGCGCCGACGTCTACGCCCAGGGCCTCAACGTGGACGGCACCAGCACCGGCCGGCTCCCGCAGCTGCGGGTGCACACCACCATCGCCGCCAAGCAGGACGAGCCGGCGCTGGGCGTCAACGCGTGGGGCCAGATCGTGATCGCCTACACCGACGACCACGACGGCAACACCTTCGACCAGGTGTACCTGGGCACCGGTCTGGTCAACAGCACCTGGTAGGAGCACCTGGCAGCGGCACCAGGCAGCGGCACCAGGCAGCAGCTACCGGGTCGACAGCCCCTGGGGCTGTCGACCCGGTACGTCCAGTCAGAGGTCGCGGGTCAGGAGGCGCACGCGATCGAGCTGCACGAGGAACTCCCCGAGTTGACGGCCACGCTTCTCCCAGAGCACGGCCGCCCAGCGCATCGCGCACGCCCGCCGCGCCGCGTCGAACCGCGGCCGGTCGGCGTCGGTGATGCCCAGCGCGTCGATAACCCCCGGCCACAGGGCGTCGTCGATCTCCTCGCGGTACGGATGTTCGACCAGGTCCGCGGCGTCGAAGACACGATCGCTCCAGCCGCTGTACTCGAAGTCGACACACCGGCAGACCGCGCCGTCCCACAGCCAGTTGCGCAGATTCCCGTCGCCCCGGGAGAAGACCCGCGGCGCCGGGCGGCCGAGGATCTCCGGGTCACCGCTGTTCGACCAGCGCCGCAGCAGGTGCCGTAGATCGGCGCTCAACGTGCTGTCAGCCACCCGGGCAAGCCGGCGCGGCCAGGTATCACTCAGGGTCTCCAGGCAGAACTGGATGGATTCCACCCGCACGAGGGTCTCGAAGCCGGCCTCCAGCGGTACGGCGGTGATTGCGCGCAAGGTGTCGACGAGGCCGTCGAGCGCCGCGATCCGCTCCCGCGGGCTGTCGAGGTGGCGGACCTCTCGGCCAGGGAGCATGGTCATGATCACGATCGGCGGGCTGCCGTGCGGATCCCACCACAGTGGCCGCGGCGCCCACGGCACCGAACGCCGTGCCAACAGTGACAGCGCCCGCCACTCACGCTCGGCTCGCCACCGGTCACCCGACGGGTAGGCCTTGACACACACCTCGCCCTCCGACGGGGTGCCCCAGCGGAACGCGTAGTTGTTCAACCCCCCGGTCAGGGGCCTCAGGCCCAGCTGACTGATCCGCTCGCCCCTCTCGTCGTCCGGGGCCGCCAGGGCCTGCCGGAGGGCGGTGGCCAGCGAACCAGGCCGGGCAGGCGGCTGCGGCTGCGGCTGCGGCTGCGGCTGCGGCTGCGGCTGCGGAGAGATGGTCGGCGTAGCGGACCGGACGGACCTCGGAGCCGGCGGGCTCACGGGGGCACCCGGCCGCTGGCTCATCAGAAACTGGTCGGACATGGACCGATTGCGACATGGCCTTGTGGGACTTCTGTTGGTGAATGTTGGCGTACCCTCCCGCACCGGGCACAACGACCGGAACGGCCCATTCGGGATGCTGGAAACGCGCCCGCGGGGCCGGTTATCCTCCGTCGGGGGGAAGATGGAAATCAAACTGCTGGGCCAGGTGCGCATCATCGCGTCCGGGCAGGTCGTCGAGGTGGGGCCGCCACTTCGATGCCGGGTACTCGCGGTGCTGGCGGTCGAGCCGGGCCGCCCCGTCCCGACCGAAACACTGATCGAGCGGATCTGGCCCGAGGAAAGGCCCGACCATCCCGGCGACAGCCTGCGCGTGTACATCAGCGAGTTGCGGCGCCTCCTCGCGGAGAACTCCGACCCGGCCCGTCCGGTGCGAATCCCGCGCAGCAGGGACGGGCGTTACCGCCTCGACCTGGACCGCGAGCAGATCGACGTCTTCCGCATGTTCGCGCTGCGGCGGCAGGCGAGATACGCGGCCGGAAACGACGAACGGCTGGCACTGCTGCGCGAGGCGAGGGGCCTGTGGCGGGACGAGCCGCTGGCGGATATGCCGTCGGCCTGGGCTGAAAGCGTCCGGGAGGGCTGGCGCCGGGAAAGGCGGGCGCTGACCGCGGACTGGGCCGCCACCGAGCTGGACGCGGGCAGCCCGGAATCCGTGGTCGAACCGCTGCTGGCGCTGACCCACGGCGATCTGCGCGACGAACGCCTCGTCTCGCTGCTGATGCGCGCACTGGACGCGACCGGCCGGCGCGGCCAGGCACTGAAACTGTACGAGTCGGCCCGCCACCAGATGGCCATTGCACAGGGCTATGAACCCGGGCCCGAAATGAGCCGGGTACACCAGCGCATTCTCGCCGAAAGTGCCACTGACGGGAACCGGAACGGCGCCCGGGACGGAAACGGCGGCGGAAACGGGGGCCGGCAGCCGACGGCCGGGTCGCAGCGCCGCGCCGGCACGCCTCGCCCAGCGGACCCGGATCGACCAGGGGTGGTCGGAGTCCTGCCGCCCCGGGCCGACAACTTCCAGGACCGGGACCTGGCCGGCCGGCTCCACGAGGCCGCGGCCGCCGGACAGACGGCGGTGCTCACCCAGGTGGTCGCCGGCCTGGGCGGAGTGGGCAAGACCCAGCTCGCCGCCGACCTCGCCCGCCGTCTCTGGCAGGACGGGCATGGCGAGCTCGACCTCCTGGTGTGGGTGTCCGCGCTCAGCCGCGACGCGGTGGTGTCCCGCTACGTCCAGGCCGCGCTGCGGCTCGGCCTCGGGCGGGAGGACGACGATCCGAACAAGCTCGTCGAGAATTTCCTCTCCTGGCTGGAGAACACGCGGCAGCGCTGGCTGGTTGTCCTCGACGACCTGGCGGAACCGGCTCACATCCGCGGTCTGTGGCCGCCCGACAGACCCACCGGACGGGTCGTCGTGACCACCCGACGCCGTGACGCGACGCTTCTCGCCCGCGGCAGCGCGGTCGAGCTCGGGGTCTTCACACCCGCGGAGGCACGGCAGTACATAACCCGGAAACTGGCCGCCCACCCGCTGCTGGCCGACGACGTGGACCGGGTCGTGGACCTCCTGGGTGCGTTACCCCTCGCCATCAGCCACGCCGCCGCGTACATGGTCGACCTGGAGATGCCCTGCACCTCGTACGCGGATCAGTTTGTCGACCGCAGCAGAAAGCTGCAGGAGATGTTCCCCGAGGAGGCGGCCAACTTCGACGAGTACGCCCACACCGTTGCCACCACCTGGGGAGTCTCCATCGACAGCGCGGACGAGAGGCGCCCGGCCGGCTACGCGCGCCCGTTGATGGAGATGCTGAGCACGCTGAATCCCCATGGAGTTCCGGGGCGGGTCATGCGGACGCGCGCCTCCCGGGAGCATCTCGCGCGCCACGTTCCCTCCGCACCCGACAGGGACCGCATCCACGGTGGGTTACGGGCCCTGCACCACTTTCACCTGGTCAGCTACGAGAACGACGTCATCCGGGTGCACGAGCTGGTACAGCGAGCGGTTCGCGATGATCTCGCGGCAGACCCCTCGTCCGGCTCGGACCGATCGGTGGTGGTCGCTCGGGTGTCCGCCGACGCCGTCCTGGAGGTCTGGCCCGCCGCGGACAGCGACCGTGATCTGGGCCAGCAGCTGCGGGCCAACGCGATGGCCATCGAGAACAGCCACCCCAAGGCCATCTGGGACCGCGGGCGCGGTGTGCACCCGGTCATGGAACGGGCCGTCGCCAGTCTCGGCACCGAGGTCCGGCTCGACGACGCAGGCGACCTGAGCACCCGGCTCGGTGACCTCTCCGGGCAGCTGCTGGGCCCGGACCACCCCGACACTCTTTCGCTGCGGAACCAGAACGCGGCGCTGATGGGCGACCGCGGGCAGGTGCGGGAGGCGAGAGCCAGTCTCGGGTCGTTGGTCCAGGACGTCCGGGCCGCACTGGACAGCGCCCGCGGACAGGCCGCGGCCCTGCGCGACACCAAAACCCACCAGGACACCGAAACCCACCACGACACCGAGGATCGCCAGGCCGCGGGTGAAGATCACCAGGCCGACGGTGAGGACCCGGCCCGGCGGGTGGAGAAACTGGAGAACCTGCTGGTCGAGGTGAGGAGGAACTTCGCCTACCAGTCCGGCCAGGCCGGCTTCCCGACAACGGCCGTGACGCAGCTGCGCGCGGTTCTCGCGGACCAGGTCCGCCTGCTCGGGCCGGAGCACGCAGCGGTGATCGACACTCGTGGTCAGCTCGTCTACTGGCGTTCCAAGGCCAGCGACACCACCGGCTCGGTGGCCGAGTTGGAGGAGCTGGTGGATCTCGCGACCCGGGTCCACGGTGCCGACAGCCGGCAGGTCCTCGAGCTGCGCAGTCTCCTCGGTACCCAGCACGGTGACGCCTTCGACCCCGCAAAGGCCGTGTTGGAGATGAGCGAACTCCTCGCGGACATGCGCCGAGTGCTCGGCCCGGATCACCGCGACGTTTCCGTCCTGCGCCTCAACCTGGCGACGCAGCAGTGGCGGGCCGGTGACTGGCACAGTGCGGCCGCCGCGCTGAGCGACCTGGCCGCCGAACGGCAGCTGACCCACGGGCCGCACCACCGGGACACGATCGCCACCCGGCACGTCCACAGCAAAGTCCTGATCGACCTGGGGAGATTCACCGAGGCCGCCACGGAGCTCGAGGCCGTCGTCTTCGGCACGAGCGAACTGGTCGGCCCCCGACATCCCGACACCCTGCGGCGACGCTACGAACTCGCGTGCGTGTACGAGCGGCTGGATGCCGATCACCGGGCGAAAGCAGCCGAGATCCTGCGGGCCGTCCTGGCCGATCAGGTGGACGTCCTGGGAACGGACGCGCACGAAGCGGTCGTCGCCACGAAGGAGGCGCTCGCCCGGGTATGTGCCGACCCCAGCCCAGGCCCGGCCTGACCCCCGTACCTCCCAGCCCGGGACGTCTCAGGCGGGCGTGCCCGCAGAGTGGTCCGTGGCGCCGTCGTGGATGGCTGGACTCGCGGGTTTGCACTGGTAGATGCCGCTTACACTGGTGCCTCGCCATTGGGGGTAATACGGCGGGGGGTGTCGGCCAGTGCGCCGGCTTGGTTCGCAGTTACGTCCTGAGCGAGCGGCTCGGCCGCGGCGC
>NZ_ADGX01000049.1 GCF_000177675.1 Parafrankia sp. EUN1f | reverse complement strand
CCAGCCTGCGCCGCGACGTCCTCGCGCACCTGGCCACCGGCACCTTCGTCGCCAAAGCCGAGAACGTGATCCTGCTCGGCCCACCCGGCATCGGGAAGACCCACCTGGCCATCGGCCTCGGCGTCAAGGCCGCCCAGGCCGGCTGTTCGGTCCTGTTCGACACCGCCAACAACTGGATCACCCGGCTCGCCGCAGCACACCAGGCCGGACACCTCACCACCGAACTCAAGAAGATCCGCCGCTACAAGCTGATCATCATCGATGAGGTCGGCTACATCCCCTTCGACCAGGACGCCGCCAACCTGTTCTTCCAACTCGTCGCCTCACGCTACGAACAGGGCTCGATCCTCGTCACCTCGAACCTGCCGTTCGGCCGCTGGGGCGAGACCTTCTCCGACGACGTCGTCGCCGCAGCCATGATCGACCGGCTCGTCCACCACGCCGAGGTCCTCACCCTCACCGGCGACTCCTACCGCACCCGAGCCCGCCGCGAACTGCTTGCCAAAGACCGCCCCAACCGCGACTAACCTGACCAACGGGTGCGCCGATTTACCTCGGCAAGAACCGCTCAGTTTTCGCTCGGCGTCAACACGGGCACCCACACGGCCGTCACTGGGCAGGATCTCGTGGCCGCCGACACGCGGGGACGACGCGGTCGCGCCTGATGCTCGGCAGGTGGTGTACGGAAGACCCCCGCGTGCGCGGGGACGACCACTGCAGTGGGCTCGGCATGTCATCCTCCACAGGAAGACCCCCGCGTGCGCGGGGACGACGAGACGAGGGTTGCGGGGACGCCGGGGACGCCGGGGGCGTCGGGAAGACCCCCGCGTGCGCGGGGACGACCACCCGGTCGGCAACCTTCCCGACCTCACTGACGGAAGACCCCCGCGTGCGCGGGGACGACATCAAGAACAAGGGTGTGGAGATCCTCAACTGGGGAAGACCCCCGCGTGCGCGGGGACGACCCACCGGTCACGTTCCGGCGCGGCTGCGTCGCGGGAAGACCCCCGCGTGCGCGGACCCGCACGACTGGGGAAGACCCCCGCGTGCGCGGGGACGACTCGTGCGGGCGCAGCTCGTACAGGGCGATCCTGGGAAGACCCCCGCGTGCGCGGGGACGACCGGTCGGCGGCCGGGGCGCAGGGCATCGCGCAGGGAAGACCCCCGCGTGCGCGGGCGCCTCAGCTGCGCACGGCAAGGACAAGATGAGCATTCCTGCTGTGAGAAAGACGGCGGATTTAACTGTCAGCATGTGCCAACTTCCTGGATAACCAGGACGTCGATCTTCCATGTGTTGGAATTCTTCAGGGCCAGGGCTTGGATGGCGTGACGCCCTCCGGGTTCGTTGTCCTCCAGCTGGCCATCGGCGCGGTAGTTGAGCCAGCTACTTCCATCGGAGCAATCAACGATGGTAATACGATCTGGATTTGCGGCTGGTTCTGCGGCCGTCACCGAACCGGCATAGGTTGGCGCTCCCCGCGCGACGAGGCCGTCCCGCTGGTTCGCGTACACGGCCTTATAGATCGAGGAAAGCGCCTCGCCGCTGACGTGCCGCGCAAGGCGCGGGTCCTGGTAGTCGCCAGTGGCGGCGATGGCGATCCAGTCCTCCCACATCCCCCGATAGGCGGTGAGCGCGTCGCGTTCAGCGATCTCCGCCGGGGTCAACGACGCCGAGGGGCCGGCATCGGACGGAGAAGGCGCCACCGACGCAGGAGGCGCCGGTGGATCGCCGGAACCGTCGGTGCAGGCACCGGCCGCGAACAGGACCAGCAGGGCAACCGTCCATCCGCGCCGCCTCACGTTCCGTTACCCATCTGACCTCTGCCTCATCGCGTAGGTGACCCGCCGGAGTGCCAGAGAGTTAGACCATTAGCGGCAACGAATGACAAGAGAGGTAAGCGTCACAGACTCGTTCGCCAAGATGCGAACTAACATGCGCGCGAGCAAAGAGCGTGACTACACTCCGCACTTGCAATCTCGGCACCCTAGTGGGCAGACGGGCGCCCACGACCCGGCGGTGACACGCCCACCTGGCGCGGCCAAGATCGCAAAAGTGGCTGGGTGGGCCTGGCGGGAATCCGCTGGCCAAGGGCATCTACGCGAGCCGAGGGGTGTGACGCGGATCGTTGGCCGCGTCGACGCCGGGATCCGTCCGGTCCACCCTGAAAAGCTGACAGTGCGAAAGCGGAGAGTGATGTCCAGGATGGACATCACTCGGCATCATGCCGTGCCGATGCAAGTGCATGGCATCTTCAGGACATTTCGCTGCCAGCAAAAAATGGGGCGGGAAAAGATCAACGCCCGCCGATGTACCGGAAAGTAACGACAGCCGTCGGCGGGGAGGCCGGCCGGGAGGCGGCCGGCCTCGGCGCCGTCATTGGGTGGTGTCTGGTTTGATCATGGTGAGGTAGGCGATGGGTGTTTCCAGGAGGAGGGGGCGTCGGCGGGCGGTCGAGCGCCATGCTTCGGCGTACTTGCGGGCGACGGCCGCGCCGAGGACGCGGCTGATCGCCTGGTAGGCGGACTCTCCCGCCGGGCCTACGGCGCGTAGGGCGGCGTCGGCGGCGGCGACTCCGATGATGGGGGCGGTGACCGTCTCCTCGGTGTGTGAGACCGGGAGGAGGCCGGCGAGGCGGGCGTTGCCGACGGCGTGCGCCGCGGTGAACAGATGCGCGGCGGGACGGACGCCGGCGAGGACTCGTTCGGCCTGGGCGATCTCGTGAGCGCTGAGTCCGTCGAGGCTGACAGGTTTGCTCTGCCCGAGCAGGGGTTCGCACAGCGATAGCCGTCCTGCGGGTTTGAGGACGCGGGCGATGTCGGTCAGCATCCGGCGGGGGTGGCGGAGTGGGCCGAGGACACTGCGGCCGATGACCGCGTCGACACTGGCGTCTGGCAGGGGTACGGGGTGTTCGAGTAAGTCCCAGACCGATCCCCAGGTGTGGCCGTTCTCCGGGGTCGGCCGGATCCGCTGCAGCGCGACGGTGGTCGGGGCGAGGGTGGTGACGCTGCCGCCGGGGACGACGGCCCAGAGCGCGGCAGGGGTCAGGGTCGATGCCTGGCTGAGGTCGACCAGGTCCTGCCCGGGACGGACCCGTGCCCCGGTGAGGACCGTGGTCTCGGCGGGTGACAGCCGGCGCCGGCCCTCGAGATGCTCTTGGTGACGGTGCACGATCAGAAGATCCGCCTCGGCGGATCCGGTGGTGGAGCGGCCGGTGGGCCGGCCGCTCCGCACGGATTTGGAGGAGGGACGGGAGGAAGCCACGGTTCAGCCCCAGCTGATCAGGACCTGCGCGGACGGCAGATTGAAAAGCCGGCCGGGTGGTGGGGACTTCTCGACGATGCCGCGGGGGTAGACGTGGATCGTGGGGAGCTGCCCGCGGTGCTCGGTGTTCCAGGCACGGACGTCGTGAGCGAGCTGGTCTCCGAGCCGGACCCGGTGTGGCCCGTAGGCGATCACACCGAGTTCCAGGCCCGTACCGGTGGTCTGTCCGAGGGCGAGGTAGGCGATCGTGTCGTCGGTCCAGGTCGCTGGCACACCAGGCGGGACGGCAGAGGCGATCGGGCCTTGCTGATCGGTGCGGGTGTCGGGGTGGAACCGGCCCAAGGTCTGTTGGGCTGTCGCCAGCCACAGCTCCAGGCTCAGCAGCAGGGTGTCGTCGGGGGTGAGGATGACACCGGTTCCCACCGTGTGACGTGGCTCGGCGAGGGCGGCGACCAGGGCGTCGATGTCGACGTCCTGGTCGGGGCCGACGTTGAGCCGTGCCCCGCCTGCCAGGGTCACGGTGGTCCGGCGGGGGACCCCGAAACCCTGCATCGGTCCGAACGCGAACGGGCGGATCGCATCCGAGGTCAGGATCCCGCCGACCTTGGTGAACGCGACGGTGCGGGTGAGACCGCGGAGGTGCAGCGGGATGATGATCCTGCCGCCCTCGACAAGCTGGTCGAACCAGTCCTGCGGCACGTCCGGCGTGTCGCACGTGACGATGATCCGGTCGTAGGGGGCGCGGAGCCCGAACCCGAAACGCCCATCGCCGACCAGAGCCGTGATCCCGGTGTAGCCGGCCACACGCAGGCATTCGTGGGTCCGGTGAACCACGGCCTCATCGAGATCGAGGCTCACCACCGAACCTGTCCGGCCGGCCAGCCTCGCCAACAACGCGGCGCCGTAGCCCCCGGATCCCAGCTCGAGAATCCGCTGGCCGGGTTCGACCCGCAACGCTTCCAGCATCGCCGCAATCACCGAGGGCTGGGACACCGAGCCCACAGGGTTCCCGTAGACGTCGCGTTTGAGGACGACGGTCCGGTCCTGGTACGCCACCTCGGGCGGCAGGTTCGGAAGGAACAGCTCCCGCGGAACGGTACGCAACGCGGCCTCCACGGCCATGGGCACCGGTCCGGCGGCCAGGATCCGCTCGACCATCGCGTTCCGCAGCTGCACGGGCGAGGCGTCCGCGATGGGCAGCATCACGACGCCACCGCCGGGGAGCGGCCATCATCCCCGCCGCGTTCGGTCGCGGTATCCGCAGCTAGCGGGCACAGAGAAGTGGAGATCATCAGGTCCTCCTCGATGTAGGGCCTCGACGACAGAGCCAGCCGACCACCGCCCTTGTGGTGGCAAGCTGACGCGCCGCCGCTGAACGCCCTCAGCTTTCCAACCGACTGCGGGCCCGTCTTTCCCCGGGAAACGAACATCCGTTTCGGGTCTGTACAGTGCCGCTGACCTGCGGCGACGGCAGCGGCGGGGTGTATTTCTTCGGCTCGAACCCGCTGAATCTTTCGGCTCACTTCGCTCGGGCCAGATACGCGCCGCGGTCCCGCCGTGATTGCAACACCGGGAGCCGGCCCCGATTTCGCACGTGTTCGGGCCCCACGTGCCCGTTCAACCAGCCGAGGAACCGGTATCCGAAGGCAGCATGTTCTCGACCGCCAAGGCCAGGCGTTACGATCGCGGCACGATCCTGTCCGGTCGCGTCGGCCAGCCAGCCGATCAGCAGGCCCTCCAGCAGCAGATGCAGCCCAACCTCACGGGTGCGCACCTCGGCGTGCCAGGCCAGCGCGTCCTCCAGGGTCTGCACGTCCTCCAGGGGCAACGGGGTACGCATCCGCACCCCGAGTTTGCGTGGCTGGTTGACCTGCGCGATCAGCTCCATCGCCCGCGCTGGCGTGATGCCTGGTTCGCCGGTGATCGTCAGGGTGCGCAGCCAGTCCTCGGCCAGCTCCCGTGGCGACGGCCGGGGCACTACCGGTCGAATCCCGACCGGCCAGACCCACAGCCCGCCGTCGTCTTCGATACCGGTCACCACACCGAACCCGGCGGCGGCCAGGACGTGCCGGTAGCGCTGTTCCTCACCAGGACGGTCGAGAAGGTCGTCGTCGGTGACGCAGCGCACGAGAAGTGCCTTGTGCCTCTCCTGGGATTCGACGATGAACCCGCCATGCCGCTCGCCGCGTTCGGCACACCCTGCGCCGCGCAACGCGTCCCGGATCGCCTCAGCATGCTGTTCCCGCGTGGCGCCCGGCGGGCGGGTCTCGTCGCCGGCGGAGGGACCGTGGTGCTCGGGCTTGGTCCTTCGCCGCCAACGCATGATTCACGGTAAGGCCGGCGATCTACGGCCGTCGACCACTCTTCTCGCCTGGCTACAGCAACCTTGGCGAAGGGACCTGAAGGAGCGCCCGCCCTGTGGTCGGATAGGGGGCATGACCGGCGACCACGAGGCCGCCCGGCGTCTGGCCGCTCAGGCTCGCGTGGTCGGCCGCGTGTCCGGACGGGAGCCCTGGCGCGATGCTGTCCGCTGGGTCAGCCGCGGGCGGTTCGGTCACCGTGCCAGCTGGCCGCGCGTACATCGGGTCGACACGCCCTGGCAGGACACTGTCTCAGGTGAACGATCCGGCTGGCGTCAGCGGGCAGCGAACCTCCACGGCCAGCAGGTGTTCGCCGTCGACTACCAGGTCTGCCGCCGCTGCCGGCTAGGCTGGGTGGAACAGCCTTACACCCTGGAGCCCCACCAGCGGTGCGGGTTGGCCAGCGCTGGCCTCGCCGCCCTGCGGGCTGAGTATCCCGGCCTGTCCTGGCACACCCTCGGCGGCCATTTCCGTTCCTCCCAGCCGTTCTGGGCCGCGATCGGCGCCCGCACGTCACCAGCGGCTGATCAGACGATGCCAGCCGAGGTCTTCGCCGTGCTCGGCGCTTGTCTGGCTCTGGTCCGCTTGTCCGAGCAAAGCGGGATTACAGCTGCGGCTGTCGCGCTGCCCCGGTTGGCCAGATGACCTGGACGGCGCGTTCGTTCGCTTGGGCACGAGCGACGACGGCGGCTGTGCCGCCCTGGTCCGCGGGAGCCTGGCCGTCCCAGACCGCCATGAGCAGATCGACGGTGTCGAGGAGCGCCTCGTTCGCGGCCTCATACGCTGCCCGATCGGAGACCTCGTGCGGCAGGACCCGTACGGCGGCAGCCCGACGGACGAGGTCGTCGAACAGAGGGGCGTGGTCGGATTTGACCTTCCTCGCGCGGTAGTCAGCGGCAGGGATAATCACCTCGAGTGTGCCGCCGATTTCCAGGACGACGTCGGCGAAGATGCTGTCGGAGCCGGCCGCGATGCAGCTGACGCCGGTCAGGTCTGGCGCGTACGGCAGGAGAGCCGCGGTGAGAGCGGCCCGGACGAGGGGGACGGTCGCGGGGGTGAGGTTCATGTGGCCGGTGACACCGATGCGGGTCAAGTCCTGACCTTCCTCACGTCTCATATCCGGGCCGCCGTGTCTTCGGCGCGAAGCATGGGTTTGATCCTCCCGCACAGCTCGGCGATGGGGCGGGCGGATGTTCTGGTCTCGGCATGCCGATAGAACTGGCCTAGTTTGACCCGGACGCGGCTGGACCGGGTCTGCTCGACCGTTGTCACGGCGGCGTGGCCCAGCCGTGCTGCCTCGTCGAATTCGCCCTGTACCAGTCTGATCTCGGCGTGCCCGAGCTGATCAAGAGCGGTGCTACGGACGCTGCCGACGCCCCGAGCCCGGACGGCCTGGCTCAACCAGGTGGCTGCCTCGTCGGCATACTCGGGCGCCTGGTGCGCGATGTCGAGAAGACGACCTCCGGTGACGCCGGCCAGTTCCGCCTGATCGAAGTAGGAGATCCAGTACGGTTCAACGGCCGGGTCGACGTCCCGGAAGGCGTCCTGCGCCCGGCCTGTCGCACGTCGGAAGGCGGAGAGCCGACCTTGCTGGGCGTAGGCCCATGCCTCGCGCGTGAACAGCATCGCACGCACCGCCGGGGTCGCCCGAACGCCGGCGACGTCCTGCGCGAGCCGGACGAGCTCAAGTCCTTCGGTCGTCCGGCCGAGATAGAACTGCTGCCGCGCCATGCCAGCGAGGATGTTCGCGCAGAACACGGGATCGTCAGCCGCCTTGGCCGATCGAAGAGCGAGCAGATAGTAGCGCTGCGCGACCCCTCCCTGACCCGAGTCCCAGGACATCGTCGCGGCGGTACCAGCAAGATCGGCCATCACACCGTGCAGCCGCCGGGTCAGATCCTGTGGATGCGAGAAGTCGCGAAGCTCATCCGCGATCTCAGCGAGCTGACCCACGACCGCCTTCCGCCGAAGGCCACCGCCGAACTGGTTGTCCCAGGCCCGGAAGGTCCGCGCGGCCTGCTCAATCTGCTCGATCTCCTCATCGCCGACGCCCGCGGTGCGACGCTGCCCGGCGGGCGGCTCGATGGTGTTCAGCCAGCGCTCCGCCCCTTCGAGAAGAGCAGCGCCGACGATCACGTCTGCCATCGCGCGAGCCGCCTCGCGGCGATCAAGGGAGAGATCATCCCTGACGATCTTATCCACCGCCTCTGTCGTCGGTGCCATTTCCCACGTCATGGGACCTGTCGTTTCCTCGGAAAGGCGGCCGACGGGACTCGTGCCCAGTTCCACCAGCGATCGAGTTCCCAGGACGGCGGTGGGCTCCGCCATGGCGCCGGCATCGGTTCTGTCGCTCTGGCGCCTCGTCTGTCCCGGCAGTTCTACCGGCTGAGGCTGGGCGGTTTTCGACGTCTTGTCGATGAGGAGCAGGTCGGCGGGGCCGAAATGCTCGCGGTCGTCGAGGTCGATCAAACTGTGGATGCTCGTGCCGTAGACCTCGGCGAGCAGAGCGAGGAGCTGGGGGGTGGGTCGGCGACGGTTGCTCGGCAGCGGCCAGTTCTCCAGTTCCGACAGCTTCGGGCCGGTCATGGGGGCAGCGCCGTCCGGGTCGAGACCGGCGCGGGCGGCGCGGGCGTTGATGTGGTTCGCGGCCTGCGTCTGAGTCCAGCCGCGGGCATGGCGATGGGCGGCGCGGGGACGGTAGTGGTAGCGACGGGCGAACTCGATCGCGATCTCGTCGTGGGACATGCCGACCGCGCGCATCCGTGCCCGCAGCTCGTCCTGCTCCACCCGCTGACTTGGCTTGGCCGTCACGACGCGCTCGATCCCCTCCGAAACCAGCTGGCCGAGCTGCCGGTGGTTCCTGACTGGAACCATTCTCAGGGTAGTCCTTCTGTCACGGACCGAGTGGTAGGAGATGGTGCCGTCCCTCCGTCGACCCGTTGTTCAGCTTGTCGTTGTTGTGCACTCGCACCGTCTGGTGTGGTGGATCAGATGCCCGCGTAGCTGATCTTCGGCGGAGTTCACCGTGTCCATCAGGTCTCCATACAACGCTTCGGGGAGGCCACCGGCATCGAGGCCAGCGGCATAGATGACGTCGGTCAGGGCATGTCGCTGCGCCGTGGTCATCGACTCCCGGAGGCGGTGCGCGAGCGTGTCGCGGGCCGTGTATGCGTCATCGAACGCGCCTGCGATCAGGGCCTGCCGTAGTGAGTCGATGCGCGGATGGTCGTGGCCGTCGGCGAGGTTGAGCGTGATCATGCCTGCTCGGGCGCGGAAGACCCTGGTGGACGGGTCGGGTTGTCGCATCAGGATGAGCGCGGTGGTGACGAGCGGGGCGATCTGAGGGCCGGTGTCGGCGCCGGCCTGTCGCAGGCAGTACACCCGCAGGATCGTTTGGACCGCCTGTTCCCAGGGCTCGGGGGTGGTGCTCTGGTCGACCAGCTCTGCGGCCTGCTCGGTGTGCCCGGCCTGGGCGAGTGCCAGGACGGTCGCCTGTCGGCCGTCGAGCAGCCGGCGGCCGACTCCGCGGTGGGCGGCTGCTCGTTCGGCGGCTTCGTGCCAGCGCCCGGCCCGTGCCAGTGCCCGGACTCCGTCCGCCAGGAGCGCCGTCCAGGTCAGGGTGCGCATGGTCCGATGGTCATCGGGGGCGCAGGTGACGTTGTGGAGACTGACAGACCGTCCGTCGATCAGTGCGCTGGTCTGCGTGAGGGCGGCTTCGTACAGGGTCTGAAGGATCGCGTAGGCGCGGTTGCCGTCACCGTCGCGTATCTGTTGGCGCGGCAGGTTGAGCACCGGTTGGAGGGCGAGTTCGGCAGCCGAGGCGGGCAGTGGCCGTGCCTGGTCGAACAGCGTGTGCTGTCGCCAGCACAGGTCCTGGGCGAGGTCTGGTTGTCCGCAGTCGGACGCGATCAGTGCCGCCTTGTTGCAGACTTCGGCGGCTCGGACGAGTGGGATGCCGTTCGCTGTTCGTGCGGCCAGGTCTTGTAGGTGTCTGACTCGGTCTTCGAGGGGGAGGCCGGGTGGGCGGGGGCGTTGGACCAGCGGGAACCAGGCACGCAGATTCTCGTCGGTCGGGTCTGTTCCGACCTTCGTCATGTCGGTTCCCGTTCGTGCGGCTGGTGATCGGCGGTGGGCTTATGCCCGAACACCACGGTCTTGGCGGCGTGCGCGAGGACAGCCTGCGCTGTGTGGGGAAGACCGTGCCGGTTCCAGGCGAAGATGACGTGGTGGGCGAGGACGGCGCGCAGGCCGCGGTGTAGCCGGCCGTCGGTGGCCAGGATGGCCAGTTCGGTGCCGGCGGCGGCGAAGGCGCTGGTCCAGGCGGTGAAGGCCGGCGGCAGGGCATCCGTGGGCAGAAGGCGGTTATCGATGCTCATCAGGCGTCGCAGGCCGTCGTGCAGGGTGCGGAGCCCGTCGTCGGGGATGCGCTCGGGTGGTTGCCGGTGATCGGCGACTCTCGCCCATACGTCGCCTTCCTCGTACCAGTCGAGTCCGGCGGCGTGTAGCAGGTGCGAGCACAGCAGGACCGACAGTTCACGGCGGCGCCGGTCGGCCGGGTTGTGGCTGGTGTCGTTCAGGTAGGTGAGCAGGTGTCGGCTGTCGAGGTGGAAGAGCCGGTGGGCGGTGTCCATGCCTTCGGCGCCGCCGAAGGCATGGCTTTCTGGTTCGTAGAGGGTGAACGTGGTGTCCTGGATGAGGCGTGTCTCCTGGAGGCCGGCGAGACGGGTGTGGATGTACGCCTCGGCCTCTCCTGTCGTCTCGCGGGGCAGGTAGCGGATGCGCCAGCAGGGCGCCTTTCGCACCAAGAACCAGGAGGTGATGAGCCCGTCGGTCTCGGCGCTATCCAGCAGAGGGGTGAGGTGGTCCACGGCGGTGGCCTCGGCGCTCACCCAGTTGGGGAAGGCGACGTTGACCTGGTGCCAGGTGAGGGTGTTCATGTCGGCTCCTGATCAGGCCAGCAGGAGGAAGGCGTCCCAGCCCGACGCCGGGGCGGCGCCGGTGCCGGCGGTGTGCAGGGCGAGGGCGGCGCCGGCGGCACCGTCGAGAAGCTCGGGGTCGAGCACGGTTCTGTCCATCTGTGCGATCAGCCTGGCTGACAGGCCGGGGAGTTCCGCGGCGATCTGGGGGTTGTGAGAGTCGGCCGCCATGCGCCAGGCGGACTGGAGCAGCCCGGCGGTGCCGTGACACAGGCCGATCTCGGTGAGCTGGTCGAGTTGCGCCTGATCCCGCAGTGCCGCGAGTAGCGCGTTCTCGGCGGCGTGCTGGCGTGCGGTGTCTCCGAGGGCCATGCCGGCGAGCTGCTGGGCGCGGGCGGTGCCGCTGACGCCGTAACACCAGGAGGGGCGGGGCCGCAGGGTCGCCGCGACCTGGCCCTCGCGGACCTGGCGGTGGGTGATGAATCCGGGCCACCAGGGGCCGGCGTCGCCGTGCTGGCGCCAGCGGTCGGTCCAGGTGCAGATCCGTGCGATAGCTTCGTCGGCGCCAGGGATGGGCAGGCCGCGCAGGCGGGCCAGGGAGAGCAGGGCGAGAACGGCGCCGATGCCGTGCGCGAGGCCGACGTTGCCGTGTCCCTGGGGGAGCTCGGGGCTGGGTTCGCCGTTGGGTGCCGAGTCCGTCCACCAGGGTGGGAGGTCGTCTCGGACGGCCAGTGGTTCGGTCAGCCTGACCAGGTACGACAGCAGCTCGCCGGCGATCGGGTGATCGGGGTGGCGGCGCAGGTGGTAGACGCCGAGTCCGGACAGGCCCCGGATCAGGTCGAACTCCTTCATCGCGGGCCGCCGACTCTGCTCGATACGTAGGTGGGCCGCGGCAAGTCGGGTGCGGGTCATGGCGACGACGGCCTGATCCAGGCTGCCGAGAGCACGGTTATACCGGCGTGATGGTCCGGCTGCGGTGTGCAGGGTGAAGGCCAGGGCCGGAGCGCCCAGGTACAGGCCCGCGTTGGCCGCCGCGGTCAGGTCGTCGGACGCGGCGGCGGACAGCCAGGCGTGCGCGGTGCCCCAGTCGCCGTGCCCGGAGTGGGCACGTTCGATGTGGAGCAGGGCGACGCCCGCCGCGCCGCCGGCGAGCGACTGCGGCCACGCCCTTCCCCCGGCTGGTCGCTGGGCGGCCCAGGCGGTGTTCGGGTCGGCCAGGGCTTCGGCGACGGCGTCCGCGGCGGCGAGCGCGCCCGGATCGGAACTGGTCATGATGGGTTCCTCGTGCGCGCGGTCCAGCTCAGCGCGGCGGCGCGAGCCAGGTGCAGGCAGGCGCGCTCACCGGGCAGGCTGACTCCGGCCATACGGACGTGGTGGAGATGCAGAAGATCAGGCAGCAGGGTGGTGGGGGACTCTGCGCGGGTCTCCTGGAGGACGTGTCGGTAGGCGGCGAGTGCCTCGCGCCGGTGAGTCCAGCAGGAGAGGACGTCTTCGCCTCCGGGCTGTGCGGCCAGGGCGCGTGGGTCGGCCGGGTTCGCCAGGGCGATGGTCTGCTGGTACAGCGCGCGGGCCGGGGCGGACGGCTCCGTTCGGGTGTGGCTGATGAGCCAGCGTGTCGCCTCGACGGTGTCGCCGATCAGGCCGGTCACGATGGCGAGCATGCTGGCGGCGGTCAACGCGCGACGGTCGGGTCCGTACTTCTCCCGGGAGGCGGCGAGCTGGGCGAGGGCTGCCACTGAGTCAGCGGCGAAGTACGCCTCCGCGGTGTCCATCGCGGCGGTGCCTCCGAAGCGTGAGGTCTCGGGGAAGTAGGTGTCCCACTGCGCGCGGGAGATCAGGCCGGCGCGGCGGAGCCGCCGGGTCCAGGCACCGATCCGGTCAGCGGCCGGCCCCACACCGTCGGTGGTGACCGTGCGCCGCAGGCGCAGATGGTCGTCGGGGTCGTGGTAGCGCAGGAACCACCACCGCGCCTCGCCCGTGGCCTGCCCGTTCAGCTCGTCGACGAGGTGCGGCAGATGGTGGGTGAGGATGGCGTCCTGGACACCGAGGCCGGCGTAGAGCTTGACCGAGAACCGTGCGTCGCAGCCCGGAAGATGCCCGTGATCGCGGCCGACGGCCTGCGCCTGGCTTACCCAGCGCGGTGTCGCCGCCTGCGCGGTGGCGGCTGCCAGGGGGACGACGATCTCGTGGGCATGCCCGTCGACCCAGCCGGCCGCGTCGGCGTCGGGGGCGGCGCGCAGCAGAGCGGTGCCGGAGCGGTCGAGGTGGGAGCGCAGCAGTGCCCGGTGGGCCGGCTCGGACAGGTCCAGTCCGATGCGCTGGTCACCGTCGCCGAGGTAGACCGCTGACGGGAGGTTGACCTGCTCCCGCCAGCTGGCCAGGGCACGGTCCCACTCCGTCCAGCCGGCTGCGGAGCCGGGCAGGTCCTCGGCCCCCAGCAGCCAGCGCGCCGGCGAGAGGACTGTTCGTCCATGCCGCAGCGCCGGCAGGAACGGCAGCCGGGCCGCGGCCCCCCAGTCGAAAGGGGCGCAGGGAACGCTCAGCGCGCCTGGCGCCTCGGTGAGGAAACGCGCCAGCGGATGCGCGCGTCGCACCGGCTCCACCGCGTTGAGCGCCACCGGTTCCACCAGCTGGCGGCGGGAGAGCGAGAGCAGATAGATCCGGTGCACATCGGCCGTCACCACGATGTCGTCCAGCGACAGCGAGCCCCCGCCCTCGCTGTCGTCGTACTCGCCGAGGGAGAGCCGGTGCGCCATGACCTGGGGGGAGCGTCCTACCGTGTCGGTGTTCGTATAGCGAGCGGGCGCGGAGATCTGCACGCTCAGCGCGTCGCGGCTCGCGGTGGGAAGACCCGCGTACAGCGCGGACATCCGCGCACCGTCCTGAGCGTCGAAGAGGTCCAGGAATCGTCCGGTCGTGGTGCCGGCTCTGCGCGACACCCCGACGACCGCGAGCGTGAACGCGCCCTCGTCGAGCGAGCGGGTGCTCGCGGCGTGGACGCGTACGGTGAGTTCCGTGGTGGGCTGAACGCGGTCGTCCTTGTCGATGACCGTAAGGTCGCTGACCATCCTGTCGTCGAGGAGGATCTCCCGTTCGCGGCGCAGCGCGGCGTTCTGCGCCAACGCCAACAGCTTCGCGTCCCGATCGGTGAACGTCACGCCCTCGGGTGATGCGGGGCTTCCGGCATAGCCGGCGGGATAGCCCAGTCCGATCTCAGGGTCAACCGCGTCGAGAACGGGAACCAGAGCGCACGGCCCATACCGTTCGAGGAACCGGCCATGCCAGACGTCCCAGCCGGAGCTGAGCGTCGAGCGCCGCGCCAGGCGCACCAGCACACCTGCCGCCGCCGCGGCCTCGGCCGCGACCGAGCGGGGCACAGCCAGAGACCAGTCCATCCGCAGATCAACCCGGAGCGCCGGCTCCGCCGAAGGGTGGACCTCAGCCATGTCCACGCCGAGGCGTTCGCGGCGGCTGCGCGCGGCGGCCCAGCTCGGCGCGCTGTCATGACTGCGCAGCCCATCGACGATCCCGTTCAGGCGTTCGGCGACCCAGGCCGTCTCGGCGGTGACCGGCCCGCCGTCCAAGGTTGCCTGGAGTACACCCACGACATGACGGAGAGGGCCGGTCGCCGTCATCGGAGGCCGCAGGTTCGTGATCAGGAACCGCTGCGCCACCAGATCGGCCAGAAGCTTGTCGACGACGTCGGTCGGAACCGGGGCGAACTCGGACGCGAGTCCGGCCGCGAGGTCGGAGAGCCGCACCGATCGGCGGCCGATGCCCATCGCGGCGCGTACAGGTGCGTTCGCGCGTACCTGTACGCGCGTCGGAGCACCGTCGGTGCCTCCTCCGGCACAGTGCTCCAGCACCAGATGGCCGTCACGCTCGAACACGAGGTTGTTCGCCACCACATCCAGCCGCGCCCGGACGGCCGGATCGGCTTCCAGCCGGTTGACCACCGCGCAGAGCCAGCCAGCCTCGACCCGCGCGACGGCACGGTGCGCCGCGCCGGCGCGCACCGAGGCGTGGTCAGCGACGCGCGCCGGCGCGACCCCCGCGAACAGGCCGAACGGCGTCGCCCGCCCCGACGCACGAAGCCGGTAGCGCATCACCGACAGCACTGCCCGCCGCACCCCGGCCTCGGGTATCTGGCGTCCGTTGCGGATCTCCTGAACGCGGCGAGCGAGCACAGGGCTGGCCTGCTCCAGCGCCATCTCGAAGGCGCAATTCTGCATCACCTCCCGTAACCAGAGGCGCCAGGACTCTGGCGTGGCCGCCGGTCCGACCAGGTCGGGCCATTGCTCGTCCACCGCGTCCGCAGGTGGGTTCACCGCGGCACGCACCACCACGGTGTCGAGATGCTGATACACCGGCCACTCCGCAGTCGGGCGGCGTCCGTCCGGCCGCCGAGGCCGGCCGGACGGACGCCGCGTTCTCAGGTCGTCGGGGCGCTGGTTACGGGCAGGTGGTCGAGCAGGCCGTCTCGCACGTCGTGCCGCAGCCGTCGTCGGTCATCCGGATGAGCCGGTCAGCGGCCGGTCCGGACTCGACGATCGAGACGTCCAGGTCCCATGTGGTGAAGTCCTCCTCCTGGTCCCGCCCCGCCTGCGGGGGCACGGCCAACACCGGGTCATCGAGCTGGATGGACATGAAGACCTCCTGGGTTGTGATGGTGGTGGTGCGATTCCGGCGCCCGGACATCCGTTCGGGAGCGCGGAAACTCAGGGCCAGCGGACGACGACAGCGCCATGCCGTTTCGGCACCAGCCCCACGGACGGCGCCGGCGTCCCCGCGGCCTTCGGGACGTACTGGATTCGGGCGGCACCGGAACGGCGGTGATCGCTGGCCCACCGGCGGAGCAGTTCCACGTATTGCTCGGCGACGCGATCAGCGTCGGGACCGTGCGCGACGACGCCGCTCTCGAACCCGCCGGTCTTCTCGTTCGGGCGCTTGGTGCGGTAGGCGAAACTGCCACCGCTGACCAGCGTGGGCACACCTCTGGCGGCTGAGGGCGCGAAACCGCCGTTCTTGACCTGTGTCTCGTCCACATATAGTTGCGCGACCTGAGGAAAATTCGTGACGAGGAAAAGTTCCAGCTCGTCAGGAAGATCGAAGGCCGCTCCGGACCAGCGTTCCAGCCTCGGCGTGTGCAGCGCGTCGCGCAGCCCCTCGACATCGAACTCCTGGGACGGGTCGTCAACCCGAAGCGTGACCTCGTCGGCAATACGGACGAGTCTTTCGTGAAACGTCCCGACACCCTGCATCGGGACGAATCCGCATAGGCGATAGCTGCGGCTGACCAGACCAGCCTCGTCGTCCTCATCGACCCGGTCGAACGCGATCGACCGGGTCAGCCCCCGCAGCCGGAGCGGCACGACGATCCTGCCGCCACCCGCAAGCTGATCGCGCCACGCTGGCGGGATGTCCCAGGCGCCGACGGTCACGATGATCCGGTCGTAGGGTGCTTTTTCGGGTACGCCGGCCTCGGCGTCGGCCGCGACGACCTCGACGCCGTGATAGCCGGCCGCGTCCAGACAGGCACGGGCCCGGCTCACGATCTCCTGGTCGATGTCGACGGACGTCACCGAGCCTCCGCCGCCGACCAGCTCCTGGATGAGGGCGGCGTTGTAGCCGCCCGAGCCAATCTCCAGGACACGCATTCCCGGTTCGAGCTCGGCCTGCTCCAACATGACCGCTTGAATGTGAGCGGCGGAAAGCGAGCTGAGTGCCGCGCCGTTCCCGTCACGTTTGATCACAAGTGCTTTGTTCGCTGCGTAGACCGCCTCCAGCGGTTCGTCGGGTGCGAAAAGGTGCCGGGGCACCCTGCCGACCGCCGCAGCCACCTCCCCGGTCTTGATGGCGTCTCCCGTCGCGCGAAGCTGGTCCACCATCGCGGCCCGCAACGTGGCCGCACTGTCGGTGGCGCTTGAATCTCGGACTGAAGTCATTTTTCGACACCTTAATGAGACGGGAAATGGCAGCCCAGGTCGCTCCTCCGACCTAGAGTAGGGAAGCGGCGAGTAGTTAGGTGGTGGGAATGGTCCGACGATGTTTCGGTGGCAATATCGAGTACGGCCGAGCGAGAATCATGCGACTTGTGCCTCTGTCCAGCGCCAGCCTTTCCATACGCCGATGCTCGCGAATGGTTCGATCGGGAAGAGGCACCGCTTCGGGAAGGCGCGGCCGGCTTCGGCCGCGCCGGAGGATCTGGTCGGCCTTCCGTCTGGTGGTCACGGCCGTGCCGGGTTTGTAGGTATGGGTGATGTGCTCGACCCCGGTTCCGGCCTCGTCGACCTGGCGCGGCTTCCCCCGGTCGGCGAGGGCCAGCTACCGGCGAACGCCGTGTTCTCCAGCACCGCTTTGGGGCGGCGAGACGCTTGCATGCAGGCCAGGTTGACTGACGCAAGAGCATGATCATCTCGTTTCCCTCGGGTGACATGACCCGTCGTGTATGGCACGACACCACGATGGTCGGAGCCCGGGGGCAAGTCATTCCCGCCACCACGAAGCTTCTCTTCGGCCCTCGAGATGCGTCTGACCTGCGCAGACAGCGATGTCGGAGTACATCTCTTCGGCGCGATCATGTCGATTCGTTCGGCTGGCCCGCCAGCCTCCTGAAGGGGTATCGGGCCGCTCGGTGCCGTGGCTGCGGCTGTGACTGGTCAGTACGGTTTCAGGTCCCCGCGCTCACCAGGCCGAAAGACGAGACCGAGGGCGCCGCACATGCACGCCGAACAGGACCCCGTCAGACCCGGCCGCCCGTTCGTCGCGGCGGAACGTCGACGTTGGGAAGGGCAAGGACCCCGCCGGCTGGCCGGTGCCGGTCTGGCGTCGGGTTCATGACGCCATGGACGTGGTCGGCGCCGGTGGCGTGGCCGCCCACAGGCCGAGCTGGGCGATGACGTCGCCGGGAATGGGCAGCGGCGTGGTGGCGATGCCCGTCGGTGTCCGAGGCAGCGGCACATCGCGGCGCATGCGGATCATTGCCCGCCATGTCAGGATCTGCGGCCAGGCTGCCTGGATGGCCGCACCCTTCGCGCCGATGAGCCGGCCGGAGGCGGGCAGGTCCTCGAGGGCCAGGCCGCCGGCCAGCAGGGTGGCGGCGGTCTTCGGTCCGATGCCGCGTACGCCAGGGATGTTGTCGCTGGTGTCCCCGCTCAGGGCGCGCAGGTCGGCGAACTGAGCCGGATGTACTCCGTAGCGGGCGAGGACGTCAGCGGGGCCGATGAGCCGGCTTCCGGGCCGCTGTGCGGTGTTCAGGATCCGGACCGACTGCCGTGTGCCGTCGGAGTCGGAATCAGCGAGGAGCTGGTAGAAGTCCTGGTCCATCGACAGGATCAGGACATCCCGTTCGGCGCAGGTGGCTGCGGCGAGGGTCGCGATGACGTCGTCGGCCTCGACATCGTCGATCTCGATCCAGGCGATCCCGAGCAGATCCAGGCCGGTCTTGACGTCGGCGAGTGCTTCCAGCGGCCGGCGGGCGGGGTCGCTGGTGTCGCGGTTGGCCTTGTAGCCGGCGTCGCTGGCCTGTCGCTCGGCGGAGCCGTGCTCCCCGTCGAACACAACGAGGATCTCCGGCCAGCTGTCGAGTTCCGCGGTCACCGCCTTGCGCAGGAGTGCGAAGAACATGAACTGGGTGGTGATGTCGCGCCGCTCGGCGTCCCGGGAGTAGATCTCCGCAGGGGTCCCGAAACAGGCGCGAAACAGGAGGTTATGACCGTCGATGAGGAACAGGGGTATTCCGGTTGTCATCACCACACCGCTTTCAGAAATGCGTCAGCGACCGTGGTGGGCCGGAAGTCCCGTGACCGGTAGTACGCAGCGCCACACGTAGTGGCATAGCGTACCGGGTCGGTCGGCCTGTGTGCGGGCCGCGTCCCAGCCTGACCGCGCAGCGGTTTCAGGCGGACGTGAAAATGGCGGGTGGTAGCGTGCGCCGGGTGCGGGATCAAGATCGCCGCAATCTGCTCCTCGCGTACGCCGTAAGCGCGGCGGGCAGTGGGGTCGGGTCCGGGGCGCTGCCGATCGTCGCCGTTCTCGTTCTGTACGCCTCCGCGTTCGAGGTGTCGTTGCTGTCCGGCCTGGCCGGGCTGGCCGCCGCGGCGGTTCTGCTGCCGTTGGGCGCCGGTATCGAGCACCGACGCAAACGCCCTGTCATGATCGCGGCCGATCTGGTGCGGTTCGCCGCGCTCGCGAGCGTGCCCGCCGCTGCCGCGCTGGATCTCCTGACCTACCCGCAGCTGGTCGCGGTCGGGGCCATCTCCACCACGGCGTCGATCGCCTTCGCCGCCGCCAGCGGAGCGCATCTGAAAGCGATGACGGATCCGGCAGGTCGCCTGGCGACGAACAGCTGGTTCGAGACCACCGACTGGATCTCCAATATGGCTGGTCCGCCGGTGGGAGGGCTGCTGATCGGAGGTCTCGGGGCCACCGCGACGATGGCTCTCGACGCCGTCTCCTACCTCGGTTCCGCTCTTGGCGTGCGGCGGCTCCGGGCGAGCGAACCACCACCGCCCGAGCGCTCCGCCGACTCCGGTATCCGACCCGGATGGCGCTACATCCTCGCTCACCCCGGGTTGCGGCCGCTGTTCTTCAACGCGATGCTGTTCGGCGGCCCGGTGGTCATGACCATTCCGTTGCTCGCGGTCCTCATCCTCGATGATCTCCGGCTGTCCGTGTTCGCCTACGGGCTGTCCCTGGGCGTGCCGTGTCTCGGTGGGATCGCCGGGTCCCGGCTCGCGCCGGTTCTGGCCCGCAGGTACGGGCAGCGGCGTGTGCTGCTCGTCGCCGGCGCGGCGCGCGCTCCCTGGCTGCTGCTGTACCCGCTCGCTCCCCACGGCCTCACCGGACTGGTGATCATTATCGCAGCGGACACGGCGATCCTGACGTGCGCGGGAGTGTTCAACCCGGTGTTCGCGACCTACAGGATGGAGGTCACCGCCGACGCCTACATGACCCGCGTACGGACCGCCTGGGGAATCAGCGCCAGGACCGTGCAGCCTTTACCGAACTTGGATCTCGATGCTCACGGCCCTGTGATGGGCTCAGGAACGCCGCCGGCTGTCGTCGGGCCGAGCTGACCGTTCTTGCTGGGTGGTCAGTCCGACGAGGACCTTGGCGAGGGCGGCGAACCCGTCGGCGTGGTCGAGGGCGTAGCTGTCGCCGGTCGCCTCATGACGCCCAGTTCACCAGCCCGGCATCCGATCTGGGAAGATCGAACGCCCTCCGGAAAGGCTTCTGGCTCGTGAGACCACCGAGAACCGTCTTCAAGCGCAACGACCGCTTCGGCGAGTACCTGCTCGTCGACTATCTCGGCGGTGGGGGCAGCGGCGAGGTCTGGCTCGCCACGAACAGCAGACAAGAACGCTGGGCGATCAAGCTCTTCAAGGCGAGGCCGAACAAGGGCAATGTGCTCTACCAGCGGTTCCTCAACGAGGTCGAGCGCGTACGGGAGTTGACCGACGTCAAGGGCATCGTTCCAGTGGTCGACGCCCATCTTCCCGATCACCCGAGGGATGGCAGGGCCTATCTGGTCATGCCGCAGGCATTGGGATTGAAGCAGCACCTCGCCGGGGCACCCATCACCGACCTCATCGGCGCGTTCGCCGCTCTGTCTGGAACGCTCGCGACGCTTGCGGCACGGAGGATCTCGCATCGCGACATCAAGCCCGAGAACCTGTACTGGTACGACGACGGGCCAGCGCTGGGTGACTTCGGGCTGGTCAGCGCGCCTGGTCAGGAAGCGCTGACGGACAACGATCGCAAGCTCGGCCCGCATTGGTACATCGCCCCCGAGATGCTCGACCATCCCGCGGATTCCGACGGCCGGGCCGCCGACGTCTACTCTCTCGCCAAGACCCTCTGGGTGCTTGCAACCGGCCAGACCTATCCCATCCCAGGGATGCATCTGTCGGGGGTCCGGGGGCACCGCATCACCGACTACGTTGAGGTACGCCGCGGCGACCTCCTCGATCGTCTGGTCGAGCACTGCACCGCCCACGACCCTCACGAAAGGCCCACGATGGAAGAGCTGCACCAGAATCTCGAGTCGTGGCTCGATCCGGAACCTCCACGAAGCGGGCCGCGGCCGAGCCTCGCGGAGCAAGCGCGGGAACTGCGCACGCTCACCGAACCGGTCGTGGACGCGCGGGCGGAGCACGCACGGCTCGGGGAGGTTCTCCTTGCCTCGGCAGCGGCGTGGGCATCCTCCGCCGCGGGGCTGGCGACCTGGCTGCACGACGATGGATTCACAGAGGCGAACCGGTTCACAATTGGCCGCGATCACTTTGCAGCGGCAGCGCTCGGTGTGAACATGTCTCGAGGACAGTGGCTCGCTACCGCGATCCTCACGACGAATCAAAGCGGGCCCCGCAGTGTCACGCTCAATATCCTGTTCACAGTTTCTGAACAGATAGGGAACCGGCGGTCGAGGCTCGTCGCTGGAATCTATATATCGGCGTCGCCCATGCGTCCGCCGCTCGAGGTTGTGTGGCGAGGTGAGAAGCAGAGTTTCGTGCCGTCAGCCGATGCTGAAACGGTCATGTCGAGCATGACCGCGGAGCTGGAGGCCCAGATCCCCCACGCCGTCAACCGTCTCATCGAGCTCGCGAGGACGACTGCCGATTAGGCTTGTAAGATCTCGAGCTGGCCCAACATCGGCCGTCACGTTGAGTCCCGCGAGGGGCTGCCGATGATCGGGATGCCGAGGTCGGTGATCCGGCCGGGTGGGCTTGGCGGCTTACGGTCGAGGCTGCTGAGCTTGGTCTTCGCGGCGTTCAGGCTGACTTGGAGGCCTTGGACCTCGCCGAGCCATCCGTTCGTGCGGGCTTCGGCGACGCGGTCCTGGAGGTTGCGGACGATCCTGGTCAGGCGGGGCCGGGCGCCGGGGTCGAGGCGCAGGCTGGGGCAGCGGATGCAGGCGTGCTCGTGTTTGCAGGGGGTGCCGTAGGGGCGTCCGCAGGTGCCGAGCTCGAGCTTGCGCAGCTCGAAGTGCTGCTGGAAGTCCTGCCATTCCTCGTCGGTCGGTTCGCGGTATTCGGCTTGGGGTCTGACTGCGCGGCGCTGGTCGAGGAACGCCCGGTAGGCGCGGACGAGGTCGTCCTGGAACACCGCGAGGTAGGCCTGGGTGGTGGTCAGGCTGTGATGGCCGAGCAGGCAGGCGGCGATGTGGACCGGGAGACCGCCCGTGACGGCCTCGGTGGCGAACATGCGGCGGAAGTCGTGTGGGGTGTAGCGCAGGGGTCGGTTGGCGGCGTCGACGAGGCCGGCCCGGTCGATCGCACCGGCGAGGAGGCTCTCGATGGCGCCGTAGCCGATCACTGCGGTTCGCCAGCCAGCTCTCCGTTGGAACAGGTGCGGCAGCGGCGGCCCTTCCGAGCGCTCTTGGGCGTCATAGCGGCTGGTCAGCGGAATCGTGCCGCCGCCGATAGCCCGGAGCCGGGTCACGATCGTCGCGAGGACGCTGGCGAGTTCGGGGCTGACGAGCAGGAGCCGTTCCTCGTTGCTCTTGGACGGCACGATCTGCAGAAGCGGGATGGTCTCGCCGGTGTCCGGGAGTCGGTAGGAGACCAGCGCGAGGTGCGTGATCTCGAGCAGCTCCTCGATCCGCACGCCGGTGTGGCGAAGGGTCTCGATGATGGCCCAGGTCCAGAACGCGTCGTCCTCAGCGCGGGTCACGTCGATCGGCTCACCGCCGGCGGTGTTCTCGATCAGGATCTTTGGGACGCCGGCGTGCGCGCCGCCGCGGGCTGAGGTCCTGGACGCGATGCGGCGGAACGGCCGGCCGCCGTATTCGAAGGTCTCGCCCACCGCCGTCGCACTCGCTGCGGTGAGCAGCGCGGTCTGCTCGGCGAGGTGGCGCTCGACGACGTCGACCAGAGCTGGCAGGTGCGGGAGCCGGTCACGGACTCGTTGGTGCATCGTCGCGGTCGTCTGGCGTCTGGATTTCGCCATGCCGGTGGTGTCGCCGCGGCGGACCGGGCAGGGCACTGCCCAGGGCGCCCAGGAAGGGTCTTCCAGTGCCCATTCTTGGATGTCGAGATAGAAGGCCCGGACCCGCATCAAGACGGCGAACCGGTTGCGGCGCGGGCGCCCGGCCTTCCCTTTCATGGTCAGGAACGACACCCGCTGCTTCCATCCGGCCTCGACGTCTTCTGGTAGGTGCAGGGAGGCGATGCCGGGGTGGTGCCGCTCGATGTCCGCCCAGAAGGTGCCCGCGAGGGTGCGGGCAAGGTCCAGGAACGAGCCGTAGTCCATGGCGGGGCGGCGCTCGTCGAGGTAACGGATCAGCAACTGGCGGATCGGCTCGCACTGGATGCGGTAGAAACCGACGAGTTCGGCGGTCGGGCGCTGGCCGTGGCGCAGCGCCGAGCGCAGGTGCTCGTGCTCGCCCAGGTCGGCGATCCCGTGCAGCAGCCACCAAGCGGTGTGGATGCCAACCGGGGCGGTGCCGTAGGCCGCCATGTTCCAGGCACGATAGGCGAACATGTCCTCCGCGGTGAGCTGGTCCACATCCCGGCCCGTATGCAGAACAATCTTCGTGATGACGATCAGGCCGATCGCCAGGCGGCGGCCCTCGATGCCGTTGCTCGCTGCCTTCCGGTCGATGCGCGTGAACAGGTCTGGGCGCATTACCTGCCGGGCGTAGCTGAAGAGATTGAACGCCTTGTAGTCCGCGAGGAACCCGTAGCTCGGCAGGACGACTCGGTGCAGAAGCAGAGCAAGGAGCCCCTTCCCCAGCTCGTCGCGCTGCGTGATCGTCTTTCGCTGGTCGGTGGGGTCGATTCCGTCGAGCCAGCTCGTCCCGCTGTCTGCCCCGGCGGCGATCCAGCGTTCCTGCCACCCTTGCCCGGGAAAGCTCGAAAGCCAGGTCAGGATCGTGAGCGTTCCACGGGTCCAGGTTCGCTGATCCTTGAGCGCGCCATCACCGGGCCAGAGCGGGGACGACGAGACCAGCGCAAGGATCTCCTCTGGTGGCAACGCGTCAACCGGCCCGACGTGCCGCTGCCCAGAAAAGGAACCCAGTTCGTGCCTGACGAAAACCGGCGCCCGTGTCGACGTGCCGGCGGTAGCCGCCGCGTCCATCGTGGTGGCCGTCATCGCGCGGCTCCCCCGAACAGCACGGCGAGGTCGCCGGCGTCGTAACCCCGTCCCGCCGGCGGCGGCGGAGCAGAGGTGTCTCGGTCCGCGAGGTGCTGGCGGACCCGGCGGAAGACCTCGGCGTCGTCGTCCTCGACGTAGATCTGCGTGGTCGTCAGGTGGACATGACCGAGGATCGTCTGCACATCCCGCAGCGACAGGGCCTCGTCGCGGACCATTCGAATCGCGCAGGTGTGGCGCAGGTCGTGCATGGTCCAGTTACTGCCAAGCTGCTCATTGACGCGGCGCAGGACCGCCCGCAGAGCGTCATAGGTGAACGGCCGCCGTGCGGGGACGCCGTCGTCGCAGCGACGCCTCAGCGTCCACCAGAGCACCGCGTCCGTCGGAAGCCTTCCGATGTCCGCGAGGTAGAGACGCAGCCAGACGAACGCCTCAGGGCTCGCGGGGAGCCACTGCTCGGCGCCAGTGCCCTTGCGGCGGACCCGGATCAACTGGTCCCCCCAGTCGAGATCCGTGCACCGAAGGCCCAGCAGATCGCTCGCCCGGGCGGCCGTGCTGACCGCCAGGGCGAGCAACGCGCGGTCCCGGTTCGAGCGCATCGCGCCGAACAGGTCGTTCCACCGCTCGTCCGGCATCGCCCGCGGAGGGCGCCGGGGGATCTTCGGGTTGTAGCGCAGCCGCCCCTCCGTCCGGAACGGTTCCCGCGGGTTGTGGTGCGCGTGCGGCCGGCGTCCGGTCTGCCGGCTCAGCGGCACCGGATTGACCAGCGGTGCGTGCCCCCGCTCGATCCAGAACCCGTAGAACGTACGCAGCACCGCGTTGCTGTGCCGGATCGTCCGCGGCTGGTAGCTGTCGTCCAGATAGGCCTTGCGGGTGACGGGATTGATTGTCCCCGCGGTGGTGGCCGACTTCGTTCGACGCACTCGCTTGCTGGCGTGCGCCAGCCACAGCACGAAGTCACGCACCTCGGCAGACGTGGCCCGGTCCCACTCCACCCCGACGACGTCGAGGAATCGCCTCCAGCGCAGCAGCGCGTAGCAGTAGCTGCGCACGCTGCCCGCCGTGTAGCCCCGGGCCGCGAAGTCGTGAAGAAATCGCTTGATCGGCACAACCGGGGAGTCATCCGAACCCAGCACCAGCCAGGGCACGACACCTTCATTTGGCACCACCCGACCCCAACCAGGCAGCCGGATCGCCAGGACATCCCGCTCCAGCTCATCGCGAACCACCACGCGGCCTCCCTCCGAAGCTGCGGGAGTTCATATCGATCAAGCCGTCAGCGTCCTCCGCGACACGCAGACCAGGGTCTCCGTAGTCCGGTCAACATTTCGCTATTCATCCTCGCCGGGGGTGGGCTCGTCGCGCTCACCGATGTCAGGACCACGCTGCTCCTCGCCGGACTCGCCTGCACGGTCAGCGCCGCGCTGCTGCCTTACCGGACGCTGTCGATGGTGTCCGCGGGCTCCGGCACGACCCTTCCCGAAGAACCGCAGGTTGGCCCTGGGTGCAGGTGGCCCGTTATGCAGGGAAGCCGTGAGCAGCGCGCGTCCGCACCGACGGACTCCTAGTGGACGCTGTCGGAGTCTGGCAGCGTCTGCACGAGAACCTGCTGGCCGAGTGCAACGCTACCGGCTGCCTCGACCTGCACCGGACGCTGGTCGACTCCTCGCACCTGCACGCGATAAACACCTGCACGCGATAAAGGGGGGACCGCACAGGTCCGAGCCCGGTCAACCGCGGCCACCCCGGCAGAGAACATCATGTGATCACCGACGCGACCGGAGTACCGCTGGCGAGCACCGTGACCGGCGGGAACCGCCACGACGTCACCCAGCTCATCCCGCTCGTCGAGGCCATCCCCGCGATCCGAGGCCGGGCCGGTCGGCCACGAGACCGGCCCCGCTACCTGCTCGCGGACCGGGCCTGCGACCACAACCGTTACCGCCGGCAGCTCAGCCTCCGCCAGATCACCCCGGTCATCGCCCGCCGCGGGCACCCTCACGGCTCCGGACTGGGCACCCAGCGTTGGCCGGTGGAGCGCACGATCTGCTGGCTGCACCAGTTCCGCCGGCTCCGCACCCGCTGGGAACGCAAGGCCGACCTTCACCAGGCCTTCCTCACCCTCGCCTGCTCGATCATCTGCCTCCGGAAACTCCGAGAATCATTCTGAATTCAGCTCTTAGCCTCGCCGCCGCCCGAGACACACTCGCCCAGATCAACAACGTCATCCGACGCCGAAAGACCGCTACGGAGCTCGGTATGCTCAGCTTCCCTCAGATTGCCGCTCGCACCGTCCTCACGACCAGGGCCCAACCGGCCCACCGGGAGAGCCCCACCCACGGCGACAATCCTTGACTATTTGGTTCAGACAAGGCACCCACGGCCGGAACACCCGCCGCCGTCCGACCCCATAGGCCGCCTTCGCCTGGGCCACCGCGCGCCGCGTCGTGCGCGCCGCCCCCGGACAGCCCATGGCCACGAGGTTGTCGTGGACCACATCGGCGCGGATCTTCCCCCGCGACCGCTCGACCAGCTCCTTGATCTCCCCGGGAGCGGGTCTACCACGCTCGCCCGGACCGGCCGCGCACCGCGTACCAGCGCACCCGCGGCACGGGCGGCGACGTACCGGCCGACTGCGTGATGCGAACAGCCCGCGAGCTCACCCGCGTCACGCAACGACCCCGTCAGGTCGTACGCCTGGAGAATGTCCATGATCTCCCCGGCAGACTTCAATCTCGTCCCTTCCCGGGACCGTGCTGAGCTCGGTTCGCACCGCCCAGCACACCGGGAAGGGGACGCCGACCGATCACGACAGGCCGCAACAGACAGTCACAGTGGGCAGATCAACGGGCCGTCAGCGGGCAGTTCTCCTCGCCACCAGCGGGCACCTACACGGCCGTCACTGGGCAGGATCTCGTGGCCGCCGACACCACCCAGCCCGGACAAGTTCCACCGCCTATCGGTGGAACTCCTTCGTGTGCGGCGGTTTTGATCTCGGCACCTGCACTCCTCCCTGGGTCATTATCCCAGCCCAGGCGTGAACAAGGTAGGGCCATGGCAAGGGCGACGGCGTGACCGCGCCCTTGGTCGGGCGCGGCACCGGTAATGAAAACGACTTTGCCGTCTAGTTTTCGGATCTATGATCTATCCTCGAGTGAATCGCACCCATCAGTCGACCGGCGACACGTTGACCCCAGCCATCAGCAGATGACCGGCCTCCACGGGCAGCGTGATACCCGTTATCGATGACGCGAGCTCGGAGTTCAGGAAGAGCGCTGCATTCGCGATGGTCTCAGGGGCCATGAAGGTGCTGCCCTTAAGTGCGCCATAGTGCTTGCCTGCTTTGATGAGATCGTCGATCGTTCCTCCGGGGCCACCTGCGTACATGTCGAAGGCCATCTGGTTTTCAGTCATGCCTGAGCGCACAGCACCGGGATGGATAGAGTTGCAGCGGATGCCATGAGGAGCGAGCTCGAGTGCCACGGTCTTCATGAGTCCCACGACCCCGTGCTTCGCGGCCGTGTAGTGCGCGAAGTTCGGTCCGGGTTCGAGGCCATTGACCGACGAGATCATAACAATCGAACCAGAATTTCGCTCGATCATGTGCGGCGCAACCGCCTTGGCTGATCGCCAAACGCCGCTCAGGTTCACATCGATCATCTCCTCCCACTGGTCATCGGTCAGCTCATAGAACGGCGCCTGCGTCCAAATGCCGGCATTGGCGATCAGGACATCGATCTGCCCCAGATCGGCGATACCCCGCGCGACAGCCGCGTCGAGCTGGGCCTGGTCGCGCACATCGGCCTCCATGGCGACGATGCGACGGCCAAGCGCCTCGACGGCCTCGACGGTCGCGGTCATGTCGTCCGTGCGTGCCATCGGGTAAGTCACCGTCGGCAGGTTCTCCGCCACGTCGACGATGACGATGTCTGCGCCCTCACGTGCCGAGGTCAGCGCGTGAGCTCGTCCCTGGCCCCGACTTCCGCCGGTGACCAGTACTACTTTTCCGTCCAACATTCCCATGATGTGCACCGATCTTCCCTATTGCCGCCCGCCGACGTCGATAGCCGACGGTACGGGCTGTTACCTGATTTGACCGCCGGACTTCAGGCCCCAAATGCTCCCTCACGCAGGAGTAGTGAATCTTCTCGCCGCGATGTGCGAACGACCGGTTATCGTGCGGCTAGTACCGAACGAGCTCCAGGAGTTCATGAAGCCGCTACTACCTTCCTTTCTCGGCACCCGCATACTGGGACTGCGCACGTGGACGAGCGGGCCGTAATCACCACGGTGCTGTACGTGCTGCCGTACGGCCGTGCTCGGCAGAATCTGCCGCTTTCGTTCGGCGGAAACATGCTGGCGCCGTGAGCTGCATGCCGAGAAGGAAAACGACAGTGATGACCAGCACCGATTCCTGCCTGAGTGAGGGATTTGCGCTGCGGATCGCTCACGAAAGCGTCGAGTCCGGTCGAGAAGATCGGTCGCCACCGAAGGAAGCTTGAACGCACGGCGGCCTGGCTCGGCGGCAACCGTCGTATCTCTTCCGCTAGAACGCAGCGGCCACCAATTCCACGCATTCGGCACCTTGGCAGCGACGCTGACCTTCTGGAAGGAATTCGCCACATGAGGCGAGGCTCTGAATCACCGAACGTTGCCATCGCGGGTTTCATCGACGACAGGCGAGAACTTCAGTCGGATGATGCGTGGGACGCGCGGTTCTTTCCACGAGCCGCTCATGTGGCCAGGGTGACACCGTCCGCAAGCGCCGCGCCGCTGCGGCGGTCGGCCGATGGTCGACGAATGGTGATGCCGGCAGCCTCACGGTCCCAGGTCTGGGCGGTGCATCCCTCTTGCCTGAGCTGAAATTTCTGTACCTTGCTCGTTGCGGTTCGCGGCAGATTCGACCGGAACTCGATGAAACGGGGCACCGCGAAGTATGGGACATGGTCGAGAGCCCACCGGCACAGCTGCTCCTCGGTAAGTAGAGATCCCTCGGCCAGGACGGCGGTCACCTTCATACGGTCCTCTGCGACTCCGACGCCGACCTCGTGCACGGCCACCTCGACAAGCTCTGGATGTTGCAGGAAGGACCGCTCGATCTCGTAGCTCGAGATATTCTCTCCACGGTTGCGCAGGTAGTCCTTTTTGCGGTCCACGAAGAACAGGACTCCGTCCTCGATGCGGCCTAGATCACCGCTGTGCATCCACAGATTTCGGAGGACGCGCGCCGTGTCCTCGGGTCGCTTCCAGTAGCCCTCGAACATGACGTGAGGCTGCTTGGGACGAAAGGCGATTTCGCCGACCTCTCCATCGGGCAGGACACGGTCTGCCTCGTCGAGCACCACCACCTCGAAACGATCCGATGCCACCTCACCGCACGAGTCCAGCGGCGGGAGGTGGTCCGGTCCGCGGTACCGGTGCAAAGCCAGCCGTGCGCCCTCAGTGAGCCCGTAGCCGAAGCTGTTGATGTGCTCGACGCCGAACCGCGTCTTCCAGATCTGCCGGATCTCGGGAGCCACTGGAACTCCTGTGACGGCGCGGAGCTGTCCATAGCAGCGAAGCATCTCGGGCGTCTCTTCAGCGTGGGCCAGCAACGGGAAGATCGAGCCCATCAGCAGCGCGTTGCGGGCGCCCGAGCGCTCGATCTCCTTCCAGAATCGCGACACGGAGAACCGGGGAGAGATAGCGATGCGCGTCTTGACTGCGAGAGCGGCGATGATCTGGCTCAGGGCGGATACATGGAACAGGGGCAGGCACGTGTACATGACTTCGCCGGGTTCGGGCGGAACGGCGTCGTTACACTGCAACCCCTGGCTGCACATGTAGTTCTGGCTGACCATGCAGCCCTTCGAAGGGCCAGTCGTGCCCGATGTGAAGATCAGCAAGGACAGGTCCGACGGTCGCACATCCCAGCCCGGTAGCGGGTGATCGCCGCGGTGCACCGACAACGGTAGGACGGAGACCGCTACTCCCGCCAGATTCGACCGCACCTCGCCGTGACAGAGGACCACCCGCAGCTTCGGGAGCTGAGGGACGACGTGCAGGACGTGGTCGAGATACATCGCGTCGCACACGATGACCTCGGCGTCGGACTCCGCCAGCTGATGACGAAGGAACTCGCCACGGTAGGCGATGTTGAGCGGGACCCACACCGCGCCAGCCTTGTTGGCACCAAGCCAGGTGACGATCGACTCGATCGACGTCTCCAGCATGCTGGCCACCGTCGAACCCTGAGTGATCCCCAGGTCGACGAGAGCCTGCGCGAAGCATGACGACTTCTCATCGACGTCGCGAAACGAGAAGGTGTGACCCTCGAAGTCAAGGAACGGCTCGTCAGGAACAACGGCAACCGCTCGGCCGAGCAGGGCCGGCACGGTCAGCCCTTCACCCAGCGAACTCACCGGGTCCGACGCATCTATGGCCGTCATGGTCGCCCCTCCTGGCATCAACGCAGACCGAGCTGCTTGAGAAGATCGTAGTTGTTCCAGTAGTCGCGATTCGCCAGGATCTTCCCGTTGCGCACCTCGCCAACCGAGGCGCACGGGACCTTGAAGGTCCGACCCGTTGCAGGCATGCCCGGCAGATCGTGATTATGCGTGCCCTCCATGTAGCCCTCGAGCCCGAAACCGTCCTCGGTCGCGTAGATGCGGTTGACGACCCAGTTCACGTCGAGGCCGTTCATCGTCGTCAGGTAGAACTGCTTTGTGGCCTCGATGCCGACATGCACCTGCCCTAGGGCCCGGTCCTCGTAGACGATGTCATCGTCATAAAAGGTCCAGATCCGCTCGAAGTCTCGATCCTGGCATGCCTGGACGTACCCGCGGATGAGCTTCTCGGTCTGCGGGTCGTTGGCCATGATATTGCTCCTTCGCCTTCTCTTCCGTGACGGCCTGAGGCCGCGTCAACGAGTGCACGCGGGAGAGGCCTTGCGGCGACACATTCCCACAAAGACAGATATTTTTCAAACTATGGCATTGCGGCAAGCACCACAAGCGCCGCGTCCGGCATTACTATCGGTGAGCACCTGGCGGACGTCGAGCGACTCCCCGGGGCCGGTGCCGAGGATTCGGCCGACGCTTGACTCGCTCGCCGCCCTGCTGCTCCTTGAACTCGGCCCGCGATTGCGCGATCGGCCCCGCCTGCTCCACCACCAACGCCGCGAGCTCGCTATAGGAAGACCCCCGGGCCCTCTCAGCCAACGGGCGTCGACCTGCGGCTTCATGCCCCTCAGGGCGGTTGTCGCCGATCAAGCCGCGTACAAGCTCTCGATGATCTCGCCGTACTCCGCGGTAACGATCCTTCTCCTGATCTTGGCCGTCGGAGTCAGGATTTCGTTTCCGGGCTCCCAGGCCAATCCGACGATCGCGAACTTCTTGACCTGCTCGTTGCTGTTGAGACGGGCGTTTCCGCGCTCGACGGCGGCAGCCACTTCTGCCTGGATCAACTCATGGTCGATCACGTCCTGCGGAGACCGTCCAGCCATCTCGGGCCGCTGATCGATGAAGGTCTGCAGCGCGACCGGGTCGAGCGTCGCCACTCCGGTGACATATCGCCGCGACTCCCCGATGGCCACGAACTGTGCGATCAGCGAGCTCTCTTCCAGAATGGCAGTCTCGATCACGGCGGGCGACATGTTCTTGCCGTGCGAATTAATGATTATCTCCTTCTTGCGGTCGACCACCCATACGAACCCTTCGTCGTCGATCCTCGCGATGTCGCCCGTCCCGACCCAGCCGTCGGCGTCGATCACCTCTACCGTCTTCTCAGCGTCCTTGAAGTATCCCGAGAAGTTCAGCGGACCGCGGCAGAAGAGCTCACCGTCGTCGGCGATTCGCAGCTCCACGCCCGGCAACGCCTTCCCCGCGCTACCGGTCTTGAAGTCGTCGACCCGGTTGAAGATATTCAGCATGACCTCCGTCGCCCCATAGGCCTCGAGCATCGGAGTCCCGATCGCCCGGAAGAAATGCACAAGCTCGGGTGCCACGGTCGCACCCCCGATGATGACGACGTCGAGCTGGTCCAGCCCGACTTTGGCCAGGATCGGCCTGAAGAGCTTGACGCTCTGCTCACGTCGCTCACGCAGCTGCGCCAGGTCGGCCACGGTCTCGGCGGAGCCGGCGTCCTCGGCATGGGAGAGGCGCAGACCGAGCTGGAGGGCGTCTTTCAGCGCGCGACGGGAGTCGTCGGGCTCAGCCTCGATCAACGACTCGATGGCGGCCTGGAGCTTCTCGTACACCCGGGGAGACGACGAGAAGAGATCGGGATGGACGTCGACGAGTGCTGCGGACACGTCGTTCATCTCGGGACAGACGGTTATCGTCGCGCCATACGCCAGAGCGTAGTGGTGGCTGTTGTTACGTCCGCCCGCGTGGGCCATCGGCAAGAAGGAGATTAAACCCCGACGCGGCAGGGGGATGGCCGCATCGATGGCACGCAGTCCTTCGACGATCATTCGGTGCGACCAAATAGCTGCCTTGGGCTGCCCCGTCGTGCCGGACGTGTAGATGATGCACGCGATGTCCTCGGGATCGATCGCCTGCCACGAGGCGTCGACGTCGAACTCGTCGTTCGGGGTCGCCTCGACCTCGGCGAAGGAGATCTGATTCCCCGTAAGGGCCGGCCCCTCGCCGTCGGGATCGGCGACCACGATGTGGCGCACCTGATCACCCAGTCGCGCGACGGCCTGCGCCACCTTGTCGAGGTAGCGGGCCTCAGTCACGACGATCTCGGCTTCGGCATGGCCAATCTGGAAGACAATCTGGTCGAGGGACGAGCTGTTGAAGATTCCGAAGGGCACTGCACCCAGGTGGCTGAACGCGTAGTCCACGAGATGGTTCTCCACCAGGTTTCGCATCAGCACCGCCACTCGCTCACCTCTACGGCAGCCGATCTTCGCCAGGCTGCCCGCCAGGCTGCGCACGCGGTCACCGAACTCGGCCCACGTCAGCTCCACACCTCCACCGATCGTGCGGATGCCGACCTTGTCGGGGTGGGTTGCCACGGTGCGCTGGAAGGCTTCTGGCAGAGTCATCGCCTTCAGGGGGGCGCCGCGCGCGCTACGGACCGTGCCCTCAGATGCCGTGGTCGATGTCACTCCTGCTCCCTCGTCCCTCTGCCAGCCATCCGAACAGTTTTTCGATACGTTAAGTCTCAAAATCTAGCTGCCCGCTACCTGCGCCGCAAGCATCCATGACATCCCGACCGACAGCCAGCGGCGAGACCCCACGGGTGGGGCGCCGCCGACGCCCTCGGTGGACCCTCCGCCACTCGGCACCCCTTGACACCTGTGACCTGCACCATACAGGGTATTGCGACAGATAGTCTCACGATTGCCGAGGGCGTCGTCGTACCCGACCCGCCGACACGAACAGGGGGCTTCACGCCTTGAAAATGATGTCCGCGCGGGGATGCATCGCGTGAGCTACGTAGTAGGAGTCGACATCGGGGGCACCTTCACCGACTGCGTCGCGATCGATCCCAGCGGACGCGTCCTCACCGCCAAAGCCCTTTCCACACATGCCTCCTCGCCCGTGGTGGGGGTGATGGCAGGCCTCGAGCAGCTGGCGCGAGGCGCTGGCGAGTCTCTCGACTCCTTCGTGGCCGCGATCGATCGGTTCAGCCACGGAACGACGATCGGCACGAATCTCGTGGTCGAGCGCAACGGCGCCCGGGTCGGCGTCGTCGCGACCCGAGGGCACGGCGACGCACTGTCGATGATGCGTGGCCGCGGCCGCACCGCAGGAGTGGCAGCGGATCTGCGCGCGAACGTCCGCGACACGGACAAGCCCGTCCCCATCGTCCCGCGTCGCCTCATCGCAGAGGTCCCAGAGCGTGTCACCCGGGACGGCACCATCCTGGCACCGCTGGACGAGGACTCAGCGCGCGAAGTGATCAGCGACCTCATCGATAGAGGCGTCGATGCCATCTCGATCGCACTCCTGTGGTCATTCCGCAACCCTGAGCATGAGCTTCGGCTGCGCGAGCTCGTCCACGAGATCGACCCCCGGCTCTACGTGAGTCTCTCGTCGGAGATCGCACCTCGCCAGGGCGAGTACGAGAGGACCGTCGCGACCGTCATCAACTCCTACGTGGGCCCAGCATCGAGCCGATACCTGACCGAGCTGGCAGAGGAGCTGAGCCGAAGAGGGATCCGGCGCGCGCCATTCATCATGCAGTCCAATGGTGGCGTTCTGCCCGTCGCAGTGGCGTCACGGCTCCCGATCCAGACGATCGGTTCCGGGCCCGCTGGCGGACTCGCGGGGACGGCGACCATTGCTCGTCGCAGCGGTCACCAGAACGTGATCGCGACCGACATGGGTGGGACGTCGTTTGAGGTCGGTCTGCTAATCGACGGCAGGCCGATCCTGTCTAGCGAGAATGTCATCGAGCAGTACACGTTCAAGGTCTCGCAGCTCGACGTGCGGTCCATCGCGTGCGGCGGCGGCTCGATCGCGCAGGTCGATCCGCACAGCGGAGGCCTGAGGGTCGGTCCCGAGTCGGCGGGGTCCTCGCCCGGGCCCGCGTGCTACGGGTTCGGGAGTCGGCCCACCGTCACCGACGCGGACGTGGTGCTGAGGCTGCTCGACCCCGATGAGTTCCTCGGCGGCCGCATGGAGCTGAACGCACAACGGGCCGCCGACGCCGTCCAGGCACTCGCCGACCAACTTGGCCTCTCGCTAGAGGAGACAGCCTCTGGGATCCTGCGCGTCAACAATCACAACGCGGCGACCCTCATCCGCCAGCGCACGATCGAACAAGGCGTCGATCCGCGCGACTTCACCGTGTACGCCTTCGGAGGCGCCGGACCGGTGCACGCCTTTCACTTCGCGGAGGAATTGGGAGCCGACCATGTCGTGATTCCCATGGGCAACGGCGCGTCAACCCTATCAGCTTACGGGATCGCGGCGAGCAACGTCATGCAGGTGTTCGAGCGCGAGTGCTCAATCACGGCACCGTTCGACCTTCATGCACTCGGCTCCATCGTGGGCTCGCTCGAAGATCAGGCCCGAGCCGCTATGCGCGAGGCCGGCTTCTCGGACGAACAGGTGACAGTTGAGTACACCGCACTGGCACGCTACGCCGAACAGTACCTCCAGGAGCTCGAGCTCTCCCTGCCGCCGCTGACCGGCGATCCCGCCCAGACCTCCCGGACCTTGACAGAAGCCTTCCGAAGTCAGTATAAGCGACTATTCGGCGAGGCGGCGCTTGCAGTATTCCAGACGATCGAGATCTTCGCCATCCGCGTCACGGCTCGCGTCGACCTGGACACGCAGTCGATCCCGGCCGTTGCAGCTGCCGGACAGCCTGCCACTGACCATGCCGAGCCGGCCCGATTCCGAAACGTCTTCTGGCCCGGCACCGAGGCATGGCGACGCACGGCTGTGTACGAGGGCGCACCGCCTACGGGCCAACGCATTTACGGCCCGTCAGTCGTTCAACTCGCCCACACCAGTATCTCCGTGGCGCCGGGTCAACACCTCGAGACCGATGCGATCGGAAACGTCGTCCTTACCCTGAGGAAGAAGAAGGCATGATTCTCACAAATGTAGCCACGAGCGAAGAGGTCGCATTGTGGGACGGCACGACCCGTGGTTACGTGCCGCGTGAGCCGCTGCCCATCAACGCATCGTTGAATCTTCACCAGGGTAGCGACAGCGACGTTGACCCAATCACCTACGAGGTCGTACGTAATGCCCTGACGAACATTAATCTCGAGCATGCCGACATGCTGCAACGTCTGAGCCTGTCCCCAATAGTGATGCTCGCGCGCGACTTCCAAGCGTCGCTGCTCACCGAAGACGCCGATCTGGTGTGCATCGGTGCGGGCGTCGTCTACTTCTCCAACCAGAACGCGCTGACGATCAAATATATCCTCGAGCACTTCGAGGAGGGAGAGATCCAGGCGGGAGACATGTTCCTCGCCAGCGACCCGTACATCGGCTCCGCCCACCAATCCGACGTCACCATCATCGCTCCCATCTTCAGCGACGGTCGGCTCTTCGGCTGGATAGCTAACTCCATGCACTTCTCGGACGTGGGAGGTTCGGTCCCGGGCAGTCAATGCGTCGGTGCGACCGACGTGTGGCAAGAACCGATGCTGGTTCCTCCGATCACCTTGATCCGCGACGGCAAGCTGCGCCGCGACATTGAGAGTATGTTCGTCCGTCAGAGTCGATATCCGACCATGACCCGGATGGACGTCCGGGCTGCCGTGGGTGGTGCGACGGCCACTCGCGACAAGGTCGAGCGGCTCTTAGAACGGTACGGGGCCGACGTTGTCAAGAGCGTCATGCGTCGTGTGGTCGACGCCGGTGAGCGCCTGTTCGTCGAGCGACTCCAGGCGATCCCCGACGGTCGGTGGTCACACCGTACCTACATCGAGGGCGCATTCCCGGGCGACCGCCAGATCCACGCCCAGCAGATCACCATCACCAAACGCGGCGACTGGCTGATGGTCGACAACGAGGGCACCGCCCCGCAGCTGGGCGGCGGCAATATCACCTTCGCCGGCCTTAGCGGCATCGTGCTCGCCGCGATCACCCAGCAGATGGTTCCGGACCTGGCCGGCGCCTACGGCGGCGCCTACCGGCGCGTCGTTTTCAACCCCACGTCCGGTTTGATGAACTGTGCCGAGTATCCAGGGGCGGTCAGTGCCTCAGGTATCCGCATGGCCGCCGTTCAATGCAACGTCGCTGGTGCGGTCGTAAGTAAGATGCTCGCGTGTGGTGACGACGTCGCTCGATCACTTCCGCTGGGCCCGTGCTCGCCGAACCTCAACAGTCTGATCGGTGCCGGGCTGGACTCGAACGGTTCTCCGTTTCTCCTGATCGACGCCAACGGGCTCATGGGCAGCCTCGCCGGACGCCCCCAGCGAGATGGCGTCGACGCGGGAGGTCAGTGGTGGATCCCTGACGCTATGGCCTACAACTCCGAAGACCTCGAGGCGCAAGGGCCAGTGGTCGTGCTTGCCCGAAAAATGATCAATTCCGGTATTGGCGGCAGCGGCCGCCATCGCGCCGGTGTCGGCTACCACGAGACGCTGATGATCCGCGGCGTGATCGGAGGCGAGATGATTAACTACCAGAATGAGAGCTTCACCACCGGTCAAGGTCTGTTCGGCGGCAACCCGGGCAGCATGGCCCAGTGCCGTATCCTGCGGAAGACGGACGTGCACTCGCAGCTCGCGGCCGAGCGCGTGCCCATCACCATCGAGGAACTCGCCGGCGAGGAGGAGGTGCTCACCCATGTGGGTCCCCCATTCCCTTTCGGCGACGGCGACATAATCCAGTGGGTCTCCCCGGCAGCGCCCGGATACGGCGATCCGCTGTTGCGCGACCCAGCGCTGGTGAAGAGGGACCTAGAGGACCTGCTCGTCGATGTCCCGACCGCGGACCGGGTGTACGGAGTGGTCTTTACAGGCGACCAGGTGGACCTAGCAGCCACCGCAGCTCGGCGTCTGTCTATACGCAGAGAGCGGTTGGGAGGCGCCGAGCCAGGCCAATCGATCGAGGCCCCTTATGATGCTGATCGAGTCGGCGATCTCCTGTACGTCGTCAACGGCAGGTGGTGGTGCAATGGCGCCGACCTCGGGCCGGCCACCGCGAACTACAAGGACCGCGCCTTGACGCGGGACACTCTCATCCGTCACCTGGCACCCGAGCACGAGGTGGCCAACACTGACATGGCCGACCGCGTTCGCCTTCGCGAGTACCTTTGCCCAGTGACCGGTCTACGGATCGACGCTGAGCTGATCGCGGACGACGACGAGCCTCTCCACGACATCCTCATCCAGGTCTGACACCCGGCCCCGCGCATCAGCCGCGGGAGGGGCGCTTCCTGGCGGGCGTTTTGACCAAATGGCCTGAATCAAGACCTACCTTTTGGAAAAGCTTTCAAAAATTAGGATGCCTGGACAGCCCGCCGCCTGAGCGCTGATGCACCCGTCGCAGCACTGACACAGGAGCAGACGATGGCCCCAGAACCGACACAGCCACGCCCTCTGATGACGGGCCGGGTGCTGGTCAGCGGCGGAACCTCGGGCGTGGGGCTCGCCATTGCCACGCAATTCGCCATAGCTGGGGCCGAACGAATCGTTCTCTTGGGTCGCGACACCCGTCGAGGCACCGAGGCTGCGCGCAGCGTCGCTACACACGGCGCGAAGGTTCACTTCGTGACCGGCGATGCTGGCGGCACCCACGACTCCGACAGGCTGGCCGCGGAGGCCGCAGCCTTCCTAGGCGGGCACATCGACACCTTCGCTTCGGCCGTCGCGCCGGGAGGTCACCTCGGCCCGCTCCTGCAGCAAGACCCCGTCGAACTCGAACGGATCCTCCTCGGACTGGTCCTGCCGGTGATGCAGATGAACCGCGCTGTGCTCCCTTTCATGCAGGACCGGGGAGGGACCATCGTCAACGTCGCCTCCGATGCCGCCAAGGTCCCGACGCCGGGTGAGTCCATCGCGGGTGGCGCCATGGCGGCCATCACGATGTTCTCACGTACGCTCGCCCTCGAGGTGAAGCGTCACGGCATCCGAGTGCATTCCGTGACGCCCAGCCTGATCGCCCAGACGCCGACCGCCGACCGGCTGCTGGCCGATGAGTTCGGGGCGAAGATCTTCAACAAGATCACGCAAAAGGCCCAGCTCGGCCTGCCGGTTGCTGACGATGTCGCCGCGGTAGTTCTGTGGCTGGCCGGACCGGCTGCTGCCAGGGTCACCGGTCAGGTGATCAGCGTCAACGGCGGCATCTCCGCAGGATGACCGCAGGTCAATGAGGGGCCAGGATCAGTCGCACCGCGACATCGGCGATCTCGTCGGCGCTGTGTCCCTCGCTGTCTCGGTACCAGCGCGACACCCAGATCGCCATACCCAGCAACAGTCTCGTCGTCACGACAGGATCGGCCTCCGCCAGGACACCGGCGTCGATGGCCCTCGCCACCACGCCCTGCCACATCGACTCGTACTCGTGAGACCACTTCTGCCAGCGTCGGTAGGAGTCCGATTGCACTCCCGTGCCGCCGGCCACCACGGTGAGAAACTCCTTGGTCGTGATTGCCGCGTCGACCTGGATACGCAGCAGGCCCTCCAACGTCGCCCGCGGATCACGATCGGCCTCGATTATCTGGCGCGCCCTTTCACCCAGGTCCGTGGTGTAGCGTTCCAGCACGATGCCGAGAAGATCCTCTTTCGTCGACACCGTGCGGTACAACGTGGCTCTGGAGACGGAGAGCCGCTCGGCAACCGCCTCAATGGACACCGCGCTGTAGCCACCCTGGGAGAACAGTTGAGCGGCGGCACGCGCCACCTCCTCCATGCTGATGACGCTTCGAGGACGCCCGGGACGCCGCAGCTTCGGGTCCCGCATATCAGATCCGGTCATGCCATCCTCCGTTCGACACACCAGGAGCAGCTCCTGGTGCCGCCGTCGACTAGGGCCTGTTTGGGACGTTCATCGGGGTAGCCATTCGTTGATCGCCGGGACGGCGATTGTTACTACTGATGTGCCCGCGCCGCCATCGAGTCCGCCGACACCTCCCAGGTAATCAGCCCGCGGCGTCCGCCTGCGCCTGCAAGCCGGTCAGCACCCGCCTTCCACGTACCGTCACGCTGCCAGTCCCGGAACAGCCCGTCCTTCGTGCGCCAATGCCTATGCTGGGCCGGCGCGTTCTGCCACGGTGTCCCGGTCGGCGTCCGCCACCGGATTCCGTCGATCAGCCGGGGCCGCGTCCACGTCGCAGGCCGGCTCTGACCCTTCCTGTCTGCCTCCGACGCAGCAGAGGCTCCAATACAGCCCACCGGTCGCTCGTCTGGGCATCCCGCGTCGCTTACATGATCGGCGAGGCAGGGCGCCCGGCGACCAGCAGGCACGCAGACTAGCCACTTCCCAGGCGGACACTAGCGCGATAGTATCTGGACAGCATGTATCATATCTTCTCGGCTCGTCGGCCGGTCCATGACCTCGGTCGCGCCGCATCCAACCGTGAGGCAAAGCCGTGACTGTGCAAGCAGACACCGAGGCCTATATTGCCTGGGTGAACTCTCTTCCCCTAGCAGCAAGCTTCGGCATCAAATGCGTGGAAGCTGCGCGAGGCTCGACCACGATGACGCTCGTCGCGTCGCCGATAGCTACCAACCCCAACGGTGCCGTTCACGGCGGCGTTGTCTCGGCTCTGATCGACCATGCCATGGGTACGACGGCGATGACCGTCATGACCGCCCGAGCGGCGCCTGTGACCGCGACGTTGAACATCGACTACCTCGCACCGGCCGTGCCGCCGCTCACCCTGCGCACGACGGTACTCCGGCATAGCCAGGCTCTGGTCTTCATGCAGACGCACGTTCGAAGTGGAGAGCGACTCGTCGATGTTGGCACAGGGACATTCGTACCACGGGCAGACTATCTGCTAGATCCGACAGAGGCGACGGACGACCTACCTGCCTATTACTTCGCCCCCCGGCGATTCGGCGACTAAGCCTCGAGCATTCGCTGCGGCAGTCAGACGAGGAGGGTCCGACACGACATAAAGCGACCGGGGCGCTCAGGCGAGCACGATTGGTCCGAAGTGGATGGTCAGGCCGAGGCGGCGGGTCTCGCTGGTCATGCGACACAGGTTACGCTCGATGAGTGGCCGCATGGAGGTCCCGAGTAGCGATTCGATCGCGCAGGATGCGCCAGATTTTGTCGACAATGATCGGCGGACCAATAGTAGCCGGACTTGTAGTCCGATGGCGAGGTCAGGCTCCGCGTGACGGCAGCGAGGACCATGAGGTGCGTGTGGCCGCAGAGTTCGATGGGATTCATCGCCCACGCCTCATAGGGTGCTGATTACGTATCCGAACAGTGGCGGCCGACTCGCGTAAGACGTTGGACCCATCACCTTTGACCACGCAATCCGGTCCCAGGCGTGACAAACTCCCAGGACCACCGCGAATCCCCCTTCCTGCTCGTCGCCGATCTTGACGCCGAACGTCCCGTTCTCCCTCCGGGAGACGTGCTAGGTAACCAGGCGTCGACACCGAGGCAATCAGACCGGCGGAACACTCGCCAGGGGGCACTCCCGCCTGGCCTTGCGTTAACGATCTTTCGCGTTGACCGAGGTTTTTGATACACTAGCACTCAAAACTGAGGATCCTAACCGGTCGGCGGCAGGGAGAAGGCCATGGGATATCCCATTCCGAAGGGCAGTCAGTTCATGGGGCCCTTCCAGCCGATGCGTTTCGAGGCGACAATTGAGGAGTGCATCGTCACTGAGGGCGAGATCCCGAAAGAGATCTCGGGTGGATTTTACCGCGCTGGTCCCACCTGGAAGCGTCCATTCAAGGGCAACCAGGCCAACGCGCTACTGGCGATGGACGGCATGGTCCAAGGTCTCGTCCTGGACAACGGTCGCGCCGATTTCCGCAACCGGTGGATCCGCACCCCTAAGTACAACCTGGAGCAGAGGCACGGCAAGGGTATGTTCGCCTGGTCGGACGGTGCGTGGAACGATTGGCGCTCGATGGGGCTGGGCAATGTCTCCCGCGACGGTTTCACCCGCGGTGTACCGCAGGGCACGAACAACGTCAACATCTTCCCGTTCCAGGGCATGATGGTCGCCACGGCCGATTCGGTCGGTGCCCCGATTGCCATCGACCCCTTTACCCTCGAGACCGTCGGTGTCGTCGACTGGTCGCCGCAGCTGTCCGCGGGACTACATCAGAAGGCCGCCTTCGGCGACGCAGGCTTCACGGCGCATCCGAAATGGGATCCAGACACCGGCGTCCTCTACGGCTGGACCTACCGGAGCGAGGCGCCGTACGTCACGATGCACTATGTCCATCCGGACGGGCGGGTGGACTCGCTTGACTTGCGTGATGCACCCTACAACACCGTTGCCCACGACATCTGGCTCACGACCGACTACATCGTCATGCCGTTCCAGCCATTCCTCGCGGACGTGGGACGCGTCGACAAGGGCAAGAGCGTCTACTCCTGGGAGCCGAACCGTCCAATCGTCCTCGGTCTGATCCCGCGCCACAACCTCCAAGACGAGATTCGCTGGATCACGCTGAACATCGATCCGCAGTACGTCATGCACACCATGTCGGCAAACATTGACGGCGACATCCTGACGCTCGACGCGCCGATCTTCAACCGCCCACCCTTCCCGTTCGAGCAGGACTTCGATGAAGGCGATGACGTCGCTCTCTTCTTCAGCATCGCGAAAAGCCAGCTCGGTCGGTGGACGGTGAACCTCACGACGGGCGAGAGCATGACAGAACAGCTCTCGGACCGACCGTCCGAGTTGCCCAAGATCGACGAAAGATACTACGGCAAGAACTACACGTGGGCCTGCCAGATCGGAGGTCGAGTCAAGCGCTCCGGGATGTCCATGAATAGCCTGGTCACCACCAACATGAGGACCCTTGCCGATCAGGAGTACCATATTCGTCACGATCAGCCCGCGGCCGTGCTCGAGGCCACCTTCGTCCCACGCACGCCGACGTCCCTCGAGGGGGACGGGTTCGTCATCGTGCCAGTGTCGTGGTGGGCCGAGAACCGCGGCGAGTACCTAATCTTCGACACGTATGACATCACCAGGGGACCGATCTGCCGGATCGAGATCCCCTTCAGGCTCGGCTGGACGGCTCACGGTCACTGGATGGACTTCCGGAGGTGACGATGAGCACGCAAGAGCGCACCCTCAGGGCCGTCGAAAAGCTGTTCGCGGCTCAGGCTTTGAGGCCGTGGGGTAAAGGCCGTTACCACGGCGGCAGGAGTGTCCGAGTCGGCCACGTGCCGGAACCTTTCGGGTAAGTACGAGAAACTTGCAGCGCTGTCCGATCACTTCGTGAGCCGCTGGTCGGGCTCGGGCCTTCGTAACCCGACGCCCGCGACGAGCTAGTCCTTCTCACTGACGTTCACATGGCTTCACGATGGAAAAGTCCTGGCGGTCGATGAGTCGGCAATGCGAGCAGCGGTCACTAACCGCTGACCGCCGGCGCCTATTCGTGCGGGGCGCGCTAGATCGAACGGTGCATGGCTCGTGGTGAACTCTGCGCAGGCCGCCATCATGCCAATCATTTGCGATCTCGACGGCCGAGTAGACGCAGACCCGAGCAGTGGTCAGGTCCCCCGTGCCGGCCGGCTCGATACGCTCAGCCACCCGTCCGCGGGTACAGGGCTGTGACGCACCATCTACCATTCGCAATGGAGATCCCATGAACCCTGCGGTCATCGTCAGCGCGGTTCGATCGCCGATCGGAACAGCGTTTAAGGGCTCGCTACGAAACGTACCGGCGCAGAGTTTGGCAGCGACCATCCTGCGGGCGGCCGTTGATCGATCCGGGCTGGACGGCTCGGACATCGACGACGTGATCTTCGCCGAGTCTGCCTACGGGGGCGGTGACCTGGCACGATACGCCGCGGTCGAGCTTGGCATGATCCAGGTGCCGGGTCAGGCGGTCAACCGGCACTGCGCCGGTAGCCTGACAGCCATCGGCAACGCGGCGGCCTCCGTCATGTCGGGCATGACTGGTGCGGTGGTGGCCGGTGGCGTCCACTCGTTCTCGACTGCTCCTACCATGACGTGGAAGCGCCTGGACGGCACGCAGTGGCAGGGAATGGCTCCGACCTTTCCTTACAGAGCCGATGCGGACGATGACGTCACCTTGTCGACTGGATTCAACGTGGCGGAGCGGTTCGGCCTGAGCCGTATGCAGATGGACGCTTGGGCGCTGCGTTCTCACCAGCGTGCCGTCAAGGCGATTGACAGCGGAACCTTCGATGCCGAGATCATCGAGGTCGATCTCGGCAAGGGGACGATGTTCTCGGTCGATGAGCACCCTCGTCGCACCACGACGGCTGAGAAGCTTGCCGCACTGCCGCCTCTGCATCCTGAGATCGAGGGCTTTTCCGTCACCGCCGGGAATTCGTCAGGCCTCAACGATGGCGCATCGGCCCTCGTGGTCACGAGCGAGGATTTGGCGCAGTCGCGTGGCCTGCGACCGCTGGCGCATGTGAGGGGGTGGAGTGCTGTCGGAGTCGACCCGAAGTTCACCGGCGTCGCTGCGATCGACGCGATCGAGGCCGTCCTGGGGCGGGCAAAACTCCGGACCTCCGACATCGATCTGTGGGAAATCAACGAGGCGTTCGCCGCGGTGCCGCTGGCGGCCTGCCAGGCGCTGGGCCTTAACGACGAGCTCGTCAACGTGTCGGGCAGCGGATGCAGCCTAGGCCATCCGGTAGCGGCCTCCGGCGGCCGCATGGTGGTGTCGCTGGTCCACGAGCTGCATCGTCGCGGCGGCGGTCGGGCCGTCGCCGCGATGTGCGCCGGTGGTGGTCAGGGGGGTGCCGTCTTGATCGAGGTGCCGAGGGCGCAGACGCCCCTGTGTCCTCAACTGCCCTGATCGACTGGCAGGCGCGGGCATGGAACGGCCTCACCCTGAGTCGAAGAGGATCCAGGGTGAGGCTGTCAGGGGGATTGGGTGGCCGAGCTGTTGGAGCTGGTCACTGAGCCGGCGGGTTTGGCGTTCGGGGTCCTGGCGGGTGCCAGGCGATCATGAGATGGTGTGCGAGACCGCGACGAGAGCGCGTTTGCTGCCGCGGCGTGATGACCTGCTGGTAGTGGGCGGACAGGTAGGTGGTCTTCGACGAGGAGGCGGCTTCCCCGAGGGCTCCGCGTAGCTGTTGACGCCGCGGCGGGATGCGGCCGGAGTAGTGCTTGCCTGCGGATTCGCTGTTCCCCGGACACAGCCCTGCCCAGGACTATGACACTGGGCGTTGGTTCTGTCCATGATCTTGTTTGCGCCGTGAGGCGCTGTGTTTCGAGTGGAGGTGGGAGACCTTCGCCGCCGGCCCTGTCGTTCTAGGGCGGGTGGAGCTGGGGGCAGCCTGATCCGGGTGGTGCCGGGGAGGGTGGGAGCAGCCCTGACAAAGCCGGGACGTCCCAGTACTGCCAGATGGGGCGGGTCCGGCGAGCGGGACGGAGAGGAGTACGCGAGGAACCGGCGTTCTACGTCCCCTCATGCGACACCGGCTCGAACCTGGTGGATCTGGGCCGGGAGCGGTGCGCGCCCGCTGTCGTGAGTGTGACGGTGGGTAACTCCTGGGGCGGTATACAAGACTCGCTCGGGAGGCCACGAGGAAAGACCGCGGCGTACTCGTGGCGAGGCCGCGGGGACACAGTCGGGCTCCTCCTTCGTCGAGCGAAGCACAGTGAACACGGGAACCGTCCCGGACCTTGCCCTTTCCGTCGGTGTGGACGAGCGGGGGCTGGGCGCATCGACCGCCGATCGGTCCGGGACGGGGCGGAGCCGCCGTAGTACTCCGAGCCGGGACACACCCTTCCCTAGAGCTTACCGGAAGTGACCTAGCAAATACTGGCAGCTACACATGTTGGTCGGCGGGAATCGAGGGCTTATGTTATTTCGTCGCCCACGGCGGCTGAACGCTGCTGTCAGCGTGATCGTGATCAGCAGCCTGACGAGCGTGGTGGCAACCTGCGGGATCATGGGCGGGGGAGACGGGTCCAGGCCAGCGACTGAAGGCTGTGCGACACCCGGTGTGACCTCGACCCAGGTCACTCTCGGAACGGCCTTTGACGATACGGGGATCGGCGCGGGCACCTTCGCTGCGTTCCGTGCCGGGATCGATGCCCGTCTCGGCGTGGCGAACGACAACGGTGGGGTCAATGGCCGGAAGGTCGTCTATGACTGGGAGGACACCCGGTCCGACCCGTCGTCCACCCAGGACGCCGTGCGTGAACTGGTCGAGACCAAGGGCGTGTTCGGCATCATCCAGGGCTCGCAGCGCTCGCTCACGGCCGTCGGCTCGGCGGACTACGCCGAGGAGCACGGCATCCCGGTGGTCGGGCCCAGCATGGACGAGTCCTGGCCAGACCACCCGAACATGATCAGCTGGTTCTACGCCCAGTCCGCGAGATCGTCCGTCAGCACCTGGGGTGCCTTCGCGCTGTCCCAGGGGGCTACCCGCGCAGCCATCCTCGGCCTGGCCCTCAATCCGGGCGCCGCGACCTACCAGGCTCAGCTACAGGCAAGTATGGACTCGGCCGGGATCCCGGTCGTCCTCAACCCGGATGTGACGGTCGGTGCCACCAGTTTCAACCGGCTGGCACAGGAGTTGAAGGCCGCGAATGTCGACACGATCACTGGTGCGGTGAGTCCCGAGGTACTGGCCCAGGTCATGCCGGCCGTTCGCGCCGCCGGCCTCCAGCTGAAGCTGGTGTTGACACCCACGGGCTACGACCCCGCCCTGCTTCAGCAACTCGGCCCGCAGCTCGCCGGAACGACGATCTACATTGATTTCGCGCCGTTCGAACTGAACCTGCCGGCCCACCAGAGATTCATCTCCGCCCTGGCCCGCTACACACCTGAGACCTCGCCGCCGCAACAGCAGAGTGCCGTGTGGGGATGGATCTCGGCCGACCTGTACCTGCGCGGGCTGCGAGACTCCGGCGAATGTCCTACCCGCAAGGGGTTCGTGAACGCCTTGCGCGCCGTCCACGATTACGATGCGGGCGGACTCCTGTCTAGCAAGGTCGACTTTGCGACCAACGTCGGGCAGCTCAGCACCTGCTACCAGTTCGTGCAGATATCCCAGGACGGAAGGGAGTTCATCCCGCTCAACCCCAGCCGGCGCTGCGGCACCGTAGTGAGCCGTTCTCGGTAAGGTTCCGTGGCGCCGATTACAGACCCTTGAAAGGTCGGTGAGGCGATGCCCATTCCTCGGATGCCGACGTAGACGGACTATACCAGCTTATGCTGCATTCTTGGTTTCGGTCTGGGTCGCGTGGTATGTGCGCGCTCGTCTTGTTCTGGGGTGCGGTAGCGGAGAGTGTCCGGTAGACGAGTTCGTTCTTCAGCGTCCCGAAGACGGACTCTGCAGTGGAATTATCCCAGCACGCTCCGGTGGCTCCGGCCGACGGGCGTGCGCCATGGTGTTTCAGTGCGATGGTACGAACCTGACGTATACTGACCGGATTCAACCGGTCGTCGCAACATCGGCTTGTTGAAGTGCCTAGAGACAATTCGCGTTCGACTAACGAATTCGAGCTGCGGATGGCCCTATCCAAAGAAAGGCTGATCGGTACTATTGTACCGGCAGAGGTCCGGCGCCGCGGATCCTGATCATTCATGATCGAGTAATGCATCGGCCTCTTGTCCCCGCCTACGATGTCTTCCGCGCAGGCACTGCGGCTCGATGAGATCAGCACTGATCTGTTGGCTCAGCAAGGCATCGCTTGTTGCCGTTTCCGCACAGGGTGATGCTCTATTGCGTTGCCTGGTCCAGCTCGGTCCGCCAATGTTGGAATCACATTCGTGTCGTCGACCCGGCGACAGGGCAGCCGCTCCCGGAGTGGGCCGGCGGTAAAATCAACATACGCGGGGAGTCCGTGACTGCTGGATACGTCGGAACGGCGGCCGCGCGTCCCATCCCGAGATTCCGAATCAGGAATCCGGAGCGGTGAACGGAGGCAGCGGGGTCAGACCGCTGGACGATGGCTGGCTGGTCACCGGGGACCTGGGCCATCTCGTCGACGGTGAGCTGGTGGCCTGCGGGCGCGCCAAAGATCCAATTATTATTGGTGGACACACTGCACCCCGAGGAGATCGAGCAGGCCGCCGCGAGTCCCAGGGGTCTGGCTTGCGATGTCGCCGCCCGAGGTCCGTCCCAGCCACAAGTGGGCCACGATCCGCGACGAGGCCACGGCTGCGGCGCTGGCGTCCGCCGGAGCGCGTCCCGCCCATGTGCACCTGCTGCCGCCCGGCACCATCCCCAAGAATCGCAATGACTGAGTCAAGTGCCAAGCGCGGCAGGCGGGGTGGCGGTGAAGATCCGTTTGTCGCGCAGGAGTGCCCTGAGGACGTCGACGCGGCGGCGGGCGAGGGCGATGACGGCCTGGACGTGCTTGAGGCCCTCGCCGCGCTTCTTGCGGTAGAAGGCTCGATTCGGTCCCAGCGCCTTCCTCCACGCCGGCAACGACCTGGCGATGCTCGCCACCGAACTCGCCGAGGACCGTCGCCGCAGACCCGCCGACGACCTCCTCACCGAGCTGGTTCAGGCGGAGGTCGACGACACCCAGCTCAGCACTCAGGAGATCGCCTCCTTCTTCATCCTCCTGGCGATCGCCGGCCAGGAGACCACCCGCAACGCAATCAGCCTCGGCCTTTGGGCACTCCACAACAACCCGGCAGCACACCACGCCTGGGCCGGGGACTTCGACCGGCTGGCCTCCACCGCCGTCGAGGAGATCCTCCGCTACTGCACACCGATTGCCACAATGCGCCGCACGGTGACCCGCGACACCATGCTGAACGAGCATCAGCTGACCGCTGGCGACAAGGTCCTGCTCTTCTACGCTGCCGCCAACCGCGACGAACGAATCCTCCCAGAGCCGGACCGCCTCGACATCACCCGGTCGCCGAACACGAATCTTTCCTTCGGCGGGTCGGGGCCCCACTTCTGTCTGGGCTCCCACTCGATCGGATCGACACCTTGGGCGAATATGTCAGCGGCCTGTAGCCTGACCGCTTCCTGGCATGAACGACCCTCTGCGGTACGGTCACTACCATCCGCTTACCTCCGGTATGCGCCGGTTTCGACCGGCTCATACCCGACCGCATCAGAGGTGATCAACCAGACTCCGACCGTTCAAGGTCTGTATCCAGGCCATGCCGCCAATACGGCCTCCCTGTAAAATTTCTCTCGCACTGGCGGAATCAAGCGATCATGGCGACGCGCTCGAAGATCTTGTAGCCAATCGTAGACTCGTCGAATAGAGACCAAGACGGTCTTAGCTTGCCATTTAACCTGCAGGTGTCACGATGCGTGATACCTGCAGGTGTTGTGGGGTGGGTGGGCGTGTCCTCGTGACGTGGGACGACCTTCGGAAGAGCGTGCTCTCGCCAAAGAAGCCGTGATCGCACCGAAGGTCGTGATGGGCAGTGTGCAGGACGAACCGGGACGCGTCGAGGCTCTGGGGCGGCTGTGTCGCTTCCGGCAGGAGTTCTACACCTGTCTGACCCGCCGGGCGGACGCGCTGTTCGAAGCGGCGGAGGCAGTGCTGTGCACCGAGGGCCCGGTCCGGGCGCTGGTCGAGCTGACACTGGCCCCGGAGCATCGCCGCGGCCACGGGGCCTTGTATGACGGGCTGAACAGCGGCCGGTTAGAGATCGCCCGGCTACGACGCGCGCTCACGGACCTTCCGCTGCCCGTGGCCGCCGGCGGACGGCTCGTACTGGCCGTGGATGTCAGCCCGTGGCTGCGTTCGGACGCGCAGACCAGTGCCGAGAGGCCGTTCTGCCATGTCCATGGCCGGGCGAAGAACCAGGCCCAGCTGATCCCGGGCTGGCCGTACTCCTTCGTCGCCGCCCTCGAACCTGGTCGGACGTCGTGGACCGCGGTCCTCGACGCGGTCCGCCTCGGTCCCGCCGACGATGCCACGGCGGTGACCGCCGACCAGCTGCGGGCGGTCGTGGGCCGCCTGACCGCCGCCGGGCACTGGCGCGACGGAGACCCGAACATCCTGATCGTGATGGACGCCGGCTACGACGTCACCCGGCTGACGTTCGTCCTGGCCGATCTTCCCGTTGACCTGCTTGGCCGGATCCGTTCCGACCGCGTCCTGCGCCTGGCCAAGCCGTCCCGGCAGCCAGGCACGAACGGCCGTCCGCCCAAGCACGGCCCCGAGTTCGCCCTCGACAGGCCCGCGACCTGGCCCGCGCCGCAGCACACCACGATCACCAACACCAGCCGCTACGGGCAGGCCGTCGCGACCAGCTGGGACCGGCTACACCCCCGGCTGACCCACCGCACCTGCTGGCTCGACCACTCCGGCGACCTCCCGATCATCGAGGGCACCCTCATCCGCCTGCAGGTCGATCACCTGCCCGGGGACCGTGACCCCAAGCCCGTCTGGCTGTGGTCCTCCGCTACCGGTGCCACCGCCGCCGACATCGACCGGGCCTGGCAGGCGTTCCTGCGCCGCTTCGACCTGGAACACACCTTCCGGCTGTTCAAACAAACTCTGGGCTGGACCCGCCCGAGACTGCGCACCCCGCAGGCCGCCGACCGCTGGACCTGGCTGATCATCACCGTCCACACCCAGCTCCGTCTCGCTCGCACCCTGGCCCGCGACCTGCGCCGCCCCTGGGAGAAACCCGTCCTACCAGGACGGCTCACCCCCGCCCGGGTCCGCCGCGGGTTCCGGAACATCCGCGCGATCATGCCCCTCCCCGCCAGCGCACCGAAACCCACCAAACCAGGCCCCGGACGCCCTCCCGGCTCAACCAACCGCAGGCCCGCACCCCACCACGACGTCGGCAAGACCATCAAACGGGACCTGAGCATGACCGCCCGCCAGGAACGGAAAGGTTAAAGATCAAGCTTAGGCCGCAGGCTGCGCCGCGGGGCGTGTCTTGAGGCGGCCGACCATGGCGATCTCCTGACGCTTGATCTGGAACTCGTGACCCTCCGGGACGACCACCCAGTAGTAGTCGATCGAGGAAATTGCGCCGTCGAAGACAACCAGCATCTTCATCCGCACGGAGTACTCGCTGCCGTCCATCGCATCGACGTAGAAGGTCGTAGGGTGGTGTGCAAGGGCCTTAGGTCGGGTGGACATGAACTCGGTGAGCGCTGCCCTGCCGCTGACGACCTCGCCGAAGATCTCACCTGCGTCGAAGACTCCGTCCTCCGTGAACAGGTCAGCGGCATCCGCCCAGCGACCGTGGTCACAGTAGTCCGCGTAACGGGCGACTACCGCCGCGATCCCGGTGTAGACCTCGCTCGAAACGTTCGACATACACAACCTCCTTCGTCGCTCTAATTTTTGAGACGCCCCGTTTCTACCACACTGGTCGCGTTCCTCGTCAGATTTGACAGGTCTGTCTACCCGGCGTGGACTGAACCCGTGCTCGGCCGAGGCCCGGCCCCTACGCATGAAGGTGCTGACACCACATCGGGCGCGTGCGCCACCGCGGACGAGCTCCATTGTGCGAGTGGGCTTCGGACGGGTTCTCAGGGCCGTCCGGCCCGGGGAACCGCAACACGGGTGGTCTGAAGAGTGGCGGACAGATCGCCGAGCCGGTCGTTGTCTCGCAGCCCGGGCGCTACACACATGAGCAGGGTGCGGCCGTCGTCTCCGCCTAACATGCACGCGAAGACATTCTGCCCCTCCGGTGCGGGGATGACGTCGAGGATCTCGCCGCCCTCCGCGACGCGGATCACCCGGCAGTTTTGGACGTCTGCGGACCAGATCGCTCCCTCCGCGTCCAGGCAGCAACCGTCGAGGATCACGTCGAGGCTCTGCAGCAATGCCGAGGTGGTCGAGGACCGGTCGCCCGGGCGGGACAGGACCGCCCACGGCCGGCGCCCGCTCAGCGAGCCGTCGGCGCCGATGTCGAAGGCGGTGTAGCACCCCGCCATACCCTCACCGATGATGAGCTCGGACCCGTTCTCGGTGATCACCGATCCATTAGGGAACATCAGGTCGTCGGCGGCGACGAAGAAGGTGCCGTCGGGCCGGACACAGACGACGGATGCGGGTACGGGGGGCTGATCCGCGAAGGGGTCGAAGCCGAAGAAGCCCACGTAGGCGAACCCGCGGTCGTCGACCACCAGGTCGTTGAGGTCACCGACGCACACACCGGAAAGGTCGGCGTGGACGGTGGTTGACGACCCGTCGATCGAGCGCCGGTAGATCAGCTGGTCTTCTTGACTGACGTAGAGCAGGCTGCCGTCGGGCAGGAAACCGAGGCCGGATGGCTGGTGCTCGAGGGCGACGACCTGCTCCTGCCTTCCGTCCGGTGTATGGGTGTAGATGCCCTTGCGGTAAAGGTCGGAGACCCACCAGCGGCCGTCCCGCCAGCGGGGCGCCTCGAAGTAGGCGCCGCCGGTCGCGAGGACGGTCAGGTCGTAGGTAGTGTTCATGGGACCTCCCTAAGGTTGGTGTTGTCTGGGTTTGGTGCCCTGGATGCTCGGGGCGACGGGGTGTGTCTGATGGGGAGTTGCCGCTTGGTGGCTCGAGAGGAATGGCCGCCCTGTTGTTCTGGACGCCTTGGCCACTGATTCAGATCTGATGCGGGCCGTCCCTGTTTAGGGACCTGTTGGCATCCGTGGGGTTGAGCTGCGATAACAGGAGTTCGGGTGTTGGCGGATCGGCCGCTGGGGTGGACGGCGTCGCGGCCCACCTGTGTGAGCAGGGCGCCTGGCCCAAGGGCATCCCCGCCATAGCCACCACGGCGCCGGCCGGGCAGACCGTGCGGCTGCCAGGCGAGGCCGCCACGGCGGTGCTCGTCGCTCGGCTCGCCCGCCAGATGCTGGACCTGGACCGGCAGATCAAGCCCACCGACAAGCTGATCACCAGCCGGTTCCGGACCCACCCCCGGGCGGGGATCATCGTGTTGCCGGGTCCGGACCGAACCTCGGCGCGGAGTTCATGGTCGCCACCGGCGGCACCCTGGGCGGGTTCGCCGCCGCCGGCCGTCTGGCGTCCTACGCCGGGCCTGTGCCCGTCGCTCAGGACTCGGGCCGGGCCACCGGGAACCTGAGCCGTCCCAAGCGCTACAGTCGCAGGCTGCCACGGGTGTTCTATATGCCGGCCTCGTCCAGCATCCGCGCACCAGGATCGTCGAGGACCTTCTACGACCGCAGACGCTACGAACAGCTCATTCACATCCAAGCTCGCCCTCGCCCTCGCCTGGTCGACGTCCTCTGGGCACGCTGCGCGACGGCCGCACATTCGCACCAACCGCGCCCCAACCCGCTACCGCGGCGGCTTGACACGGTCATTCAGATTCCCTTCGTAGGTGCGGGCCACGAGACGGGAAGGCAGCGTCGACCGCAGCCTGGAGGAACCGGGGCCCGTTGACGTAGGCCGCGATGGCGGATTCGTACCTTCCCGTCTGTTCGTATGTCTGGCTCAGCCAGAGACACCCGATGTAGCGCCACGTGTGGCTCCACACCGCGAAGTAGCGCAGTGACTGCGCGTCGGGCACAACGCCGCCGGCGTCCTGGTAGGCGTCCAGGAACTGGCTCCAGGGCAGGAGAGGCTCGACGGAGGAACGCAGATAAGCCAGTTCTTCCGCGGCGTTCCCGACATGGGACGCCTCCCAGTCCAGGACGGCGCTGATCCGGCCGTCGTCGACCAGCAGATTAGAGAAAGCGGCGTCACCGTGAATCAGCGAGGCTCGCTCGGCCGGCTGCGGAGTATTGGCCCGCAGCCACGTGATCAGAATGAGTAGTTCCGGTTCCGGAACGATCCCGCGCTTGGCCAGCGTCTCCATCTGCCAGGTGATCATGAAATCAAGTTGTTCCGGTGTGTGTCGCGGCGAGATCGGCGGTGTGAGGTCGCGATGGTCCATGCGGTGCAGACGGGCGTAGAACCGGGCGACGTCAAGACACAGCTGGACGTCGGCGGAGCGTGCCCCCCAAACGTCGCCCACAGTGTGGCCGGGGGCGCGCCGGGTCACGAAGAAGGCTCCACCCAATGCGTTGTCGCCGGATTCGATCCAGAGTGGTTCCGGCGTCGGTAGGCCCGCCGCGTGCACGGCCTTGAGCACATTGAACTCGGGCGCCAGGGAACCGGCCCGGCGGCTCGACGGGACCTGGCGGAACACGAGCTCCTGCCGGGTGCCGTCGAGGGTCGCGTCGACGAGGAAGGTCTGCTTGGAGAAGCCGCCGGTCATGACCCGCACGCTGTGGGCGGTCGCCGAGGCGTCGTCCCGGCTCGACCGCAGGTAGGCGGTCACCTCGGGAGTGGACAGGGCCGGTATGCCGACCTCACCCGAACGATCCGCCCGTTCCGCTGGTTCAGGAACGGAGCGGGCGTTCAGGATGCGACGTAGAGCCTCGCCGACCTCCGGTGGTTCTGCGCCGTCTGCCAGCCGTGCGTTCAGAGTCAATGCCTCGTCGCGCTCGAGGTCGGGATCCCTCAGGATGCGACCGCGCACCCAGCGCGCCAGATCGGCGGCCTGTCGCAGCCGGGCCGACACGTCCCCGTCGGTAAGCTCGGCGCTCAGCGTATCCAGTTCACCGGCGAGCGAGGCGAGCACACGGCCAGGCAGCGCCGCTGCGTCGTCAGCCGACATGATCGGTCGATCCTCTCTGCGGGCTGTCGTCATCGCCGGCGCCGCGCCTGGATCCCGGCTGCTTCCCGGTCCCACGTTGTGGCCGTGACGCCCTGTTGGCGCAGCCGGAACTTCTCCACCTTGTTCGTCGGAGTGCGGGGCAGCTCTTCCCGGAACTCGATGAAGCGGGGCACCGCGAAGTGCGGGACGTGGTCCATGGCCCAGTGACACAGATCGGCCGGGGTGAGCACGAAGCCCTCGCGCAGCACGACCGTGATCTTCAGCTGGTCCTCGGCGATGCCGGCGCCCGCGGCGTGGGCGGCAATCTCCACGATGCCGGGGTGGGCCAGGAAGGCCCGCTCGATCTCGAAACTGGAGATGTTCTCGCCCCGGTTACGGACGTAGTCCTTCTTCCGGTCGAGGAAGAACAGGCAACCGTCCTCGATGCGGCCGTAGTCCCCGGTGTGCATCCATAGGTTCCGCCAGGCCGCCGCCGTGTCCTCGGGGCGGTTCCAGTATCCCGAGAACATGATGTCGGGGCGGCGCGGCCGGAAGGCGATCTCGCCCTGCTCGCCGTCCTTGAGGATGTTGTCATACTCGTCGAGGACGACAACATCGTACTGGTCGGCTACTATCCGCCCGACGCAGTCCTCCGGGAGCGGCTCGTCGTCAATGCGGACCATGCTTAGGCGCACGCCCTCGGTCAGACCGTACTGCTGGGCGCTGGTGAAGGCCACGCCGAAGCGCTCGCGCCAGATCGTCCGCACCGTGATGGGGAACGGCCCGCCGACGACGGCGCGCAACTGGCCGTAGCACCGTTTCATGGCTTCGGTGTCCGGCGCGTGGGCGACCAGCGGGAGGATGGAGGCCATCAGTCGGGCGACAGTGGCTCCGGATCTCTCGATCTCGGGCCAAAATCTCGAGACCGAGAACCGGGCCGCCACGGCCACCCTCACCTGGGCGAGCAGCCCGCTCAGGACAGTGTCCACGGCGGCGGCATGGAATAATGGCAGCGGCGTAAACACAACGTCTCCCGGCCCGGGAGGGATGGACTGGTTGGACTGCCTGGCCTGGTTGCAGATGTAGTTGTGCGAGACCATGCAGCCCTTGGAGGGGCCCGTGGTACCGGAGGTGTAGAGGAGCATCGACAGATCCCCGGGGCGCGCGGTGGACTCGATCGGCGTGGTGTCCGAACCACGGTGGTCATCGAGCGCCTGCACCGGGACGGCGCAGGGCACCGAAGAGTCGATCGATCCCCGGACGAGGACCAGACGCAGATGGGTGAGCCGGTCGCTGATCTGAGCCACGCTACCGAGGTAGGAGCTCTCACAGATGACGACCTCGGCCAGCGAGTCCTCGACCTGGTGCCGCAGGAACTCGCCCCGGTAGGCGGTGTTGAGCGGCACCCAGACCGCGCCGAGCTTGTTGATGGCGAACCAGGCGGTGATGATGTCGATGGAGTTCTCGAGCTGGGTCACCACGGTCTGCCCGTGACCGACACCGATCTCACGCAGAGCGTGGGCGAACTTCGCTGCGCGCTCAGCGGTTTCGGCGAACGTGTACGTATCGCCCTCGAAATCAAGGAAGAGCCGATCGGGTGCCTGGCGGACGGCCCGGTCGAGCGCGTCGAGAACTGTGTCGGGGTCGACCACCAGAGGACCGTACTCGGATGTTGCGTTGTTGTCATGGGAGGACATTGGCCTTCTCCTAGAGAGTCTCCGTTCACAGGCGCCGCGGGTGCATATATGCAGTCACGGGGGAAAGCGTCAGGCTAGTACCTCGTGATCCTGCTTCCTTTACATCCCCTGGTGCTCCGCCAGAGTGATCTCGTGGAGTGCGTGGTGAGCAGCGGTTCGAGCTGGTGGCGCTGGTCAACATCCCGGACGTGGCGACCCGGGCGCGGATCGTGCTGTGGCACGCCTACAAGCCGACCAACGCGTTGGACCGCACCCAGCCGCTGCTGCCGATCAGCTTCGGGACCACTGAGACTCGCACCCACGACTACGTCCGCCGGGGTACGACGAACCTGTTCGCCCCTCTGAACACCGCGACCGGGCAGGTATACGGCGAGTGCCGCACGGTCCGTGACGGCACGGCGTTCCTCGCGTGCCTGACCAAGGCCATCGCGGCAGGTTCACGTCGTGCTGGACAACCGGCCGACTCACACCACCCCGATGGCGAGAACTGGCTGAAGGCACGTTCACTTCCACCTCACCGCCGTCGGCTCGGCATGGATCAACCAGATCGAGACCTCGTTGGGATCACCACCCGGCAGGCGATGTCGCGGCGCCTCTCCCTCCGTGGCCGCCCTCACCCCCCCCCAGGTCCGCGATTACATCACCCACTGGAAACCTCGACGCCGAGCCGTTCACCTGGACAGCCACAGCCGACGAAATCCTCGCCAGGTCCGCCTCACCCTGACCACGCATCCGCAAACTCGTCAACAAAAAACGCAGCTGCCGTCAATAGGTAAAAGGATCACGGGAGACAAGTAGGCCGTCGCTTCTAATGTTCAGGGTAGAGGTGGAGGAGTTTGGTGCGGGCGTCGCTGGCGGTGAAGCGGGACCTACCGCTGGTGGGTGTCGACTGCGTTCCGCCAGGTGGTGAGTTCGGTGTTCATGATGTCCAGGTCGGCGATTTGACCGCCGAGGCATTGGCAGGTCAGGGCGGACTTCGATCTCGGCGATGTTGAGTCAAGAGCGGTGTCGGGGGTGTGGTGGATCTCGAGGCGTCGGCCGGTGTGAAGGCTTCGTAGAGGGAGCCGAGTGATTGGGTGTTTGAGGTTGTCCAAGACGAGAATGACCCTCTCGGCCTAAGAACAGTCGATGGCCAGGAGCTGGGCGACCTCCTGGGCACATCAGCACCACGGGTGGTAACCCCGACCTCGATACGACACGTCATCACGGCAGCGGAAAGAAGGCCAACACCACCGATCTACCGCATCCCCGTCGAATATCAGAGGCGACGGCCTACGAGGTTTCGAGGGCGGTGAACGCCGAGCCCGAGCCCGTACCGCTGGACGCGTCCCGCGCTCATCACCGGTAGGTGCGCGGTCCCGGGTACGCCGTCGATGCGGACGCGGGCCGGCTGCTCTCGGTGGCCGGGGAAGTAGGGCACGCCGTCCTTCGTGACGTTGCCCGGGACGGTGAGGTCGATGACATCGGCCTCGATGGCCGTCCCACGCGGAACGCCGACGCCGAGACTGTCGAAGTATCCGTTCTCGTATCCGGTTCCACGGTAGGCCCAGGCACTCTGCAGTGCCTCGGCCTCGACGGTGATCAGCCGGCCGTCGGCCAGATGAAGCCGGTAGACCAGTGCGGTCCAGTCCCGGCTGCCCGGGATGAACGTGATGTCGTGCTCGATGCGCTCGATCGGGACCGGGAGACCCGGCTCGGCGCCGGTCTGGACCACGACCCCGTCGAGGTGCTGCTGCCGTCCGTCGCCGTCCTCGCGGTATTGGAAGAAGAGTGACAGTTTCGGCGTGGAGGCCGATGCCCACAGCCACAGGAACGACGACCGCGGGGGGTGCCCGTGCTTCGGCTCGAAACCGCCGATGTCGGGCCGCACCCCCCAGGAATGGTCACGGACGCCCCACCAGTCGTCGGAGTTGAATCGAACGCCGTCCAGGTCCACCCAACCGGAGAGCGAGCCCAGTTGGTCGTAGCGGCTGGTGTCCTGCACGACCCGGCCGTCCCGGAAGGTGAAGTGCGGGGCCTCGAGGTGCGCCGGGGACGTGCTGGCCCACGACAAATCCGCGGCGAGCGGGTGATCGCCGGCGGCGAGCCGGAGCCGGATGCGCTCGTAGGGCTCGAGCACCTCGATGCTCAGCGGACCCACCGTGGCCGAAGGATCCTGGCCCAGCGGTCGGGACACCCGCACATTAGTCTGCTGCCGCTGATGCTGGACGACCAGGAAGCCGTCGGCCACCCCCATGTTCTTGTAGATGCCTATGCCGCACAGCAGCAGCAACTCTCCCGTGGGGTGAACGACCTCGAACCAGTGCCGGTCGTAGAAGCGGTGGTCAGTGGACCCGGGTACCAGAAAGGGTCGGGAGGTCTGGTGGTTGAGATGTTCGTCGAGAGGGCCGAGTAGCGACATCAGATTACCTCAACCCGAGCTGCCGCAGCAGACCGTGATTGTCCCAGTAGGCTGGTTCGCGATGATATTGCCATTGCGCACCTCGCCGACGGAGGTGCAGGGCACCTCTAAGCTCCGGCTGGTGTGTCACGCCAGGAATGTCGCGCACTCCCCTCAAATGCCCTTCTGGCTCGAATCTGTCGTCTGTCGCGTGAATCGCGATGACGACCCGATTCGTGTTCGGCCCCGACATTGTTTCGCCGAAAAACTTCTTCGTCGCCTCGATCGTGTCGTTCACGGTTCCGGGTACGTGGTCATCATAGATGATCTCGTCGTCGTAGCGTGTCCAGATCCGCTCATAGTCACGCGCCTGGCAGGTGGGCGCGTAGCACCGGGGGAGTGGCTCGGTTGCGGCAGTGCTGCGCAACGTTACTCCTCTCAACCTTTGTCTCGCCGGTCTCACCAATTTAGATTCAGCATGTCTCAAAACGAGAGAATACCTCGTTCCCCACCGCAGTTCAACTATCTAGCCTCGATCTTTCGCCGGGTGGCTGGGTCGGTTTGTCGGTCGTCCCGCCCCGTTTTTGATGTTGAGTTGTGTGGTTGGGGTGTGACGGGGTGGCCCGCTGTCGCGCGGGCTGGGGCGCCGGTCCACGGCCGGGGGTGGTGCGGGTCGTCGGGGCAGGGCAGGTCCGGGTGGCTATCCGGGGTCGGGCAACTCACGGAGAACGGTCAGGGTCTGGACGGCGAGCGCTGCCCAGGGGTGGTGGGCGGATAGGTGTATCACGGTGTTGCGGGCGTGGCACGCGACGCGTCCGGCGATGGTGAACAGCCGGTGCCGTAGGCGTTTCGGTTCCCAGCGGCGTGCGGTGTGGCCGGCTAGGGCGAGGGTCTGGGTCCAGGCGAGCAGGTCGAGGGCGATCGACAGCGCACCAGATCTGGTTCTGGGTGAAGTCGTGCAGGGGCAGGTTGGTCAGACCGGTGTCCTTCGCGGCGCGGATCCGGTCCTCGCAGCGGGCCCGGCGGCGGTGACGTAGCTCCAGGTCAGCGAGTTGTCCGCGGCGGGTGTTCGTCGCGAATGCGGTGCAGCGGTTCCCGTCCGGGTCGACGATCCGCAGCTGGGCGCCCGGATGCGGGCGTTCCTTACGCACGAGGACCCGCATGCCTTCCGGCCAGCCGGACAGGTCCATCAGCCCGGTCAGTTCGACCGACCCACGCGCCGTCGCGGGGCTGCCCGTCTGCGTCGTAGGCGGGGGTCCACGCGCCCGCGGGAACCTTCGCGATCGCCTCGGCGGCGGTGTCGGGCAGGGTGAACCCGACCGAGTAGGCCAGCCGGCGGCGGTGCAGCCAGTCGAGGAACGCGTGTGTGCCGCCGCCGCTGTCGGTCCGGATCAGCACCGACCGGCTCCGGCGCAGCCGCCGGGGTAGCTGCGCCAGTGCAGCGGTGGCCACGATGACGTGGTCGGCGGCCGTGTTCGCTCCGGCGTTACCCGGTCGCAGCAGCACTGCCAGCGGCTCCCCGGACCCGTCCGGGCCGTGGTCGGCGAACGCCCACAGCGGGCGGAACCCGAACCCCGTTACCTTCTGGATGGCCCCGCAACGGGGCTCCCGGCCTCCGGACCTGGCATGACTTGAGCCCCTCGTCGGTCATGATCGAAAAAGTGGTGTCACCAAGTTCCGGAGGCATCGGCAGACCGCTGATCAGGGGCATGACCGTCGAACTCATCGTGAGCGAGACAGGCTCTTCGTAACGTGGATGCCGGCACGCTGATGCCGCAGGTGAGGCCGGGAAAGTAGACAGCGCTCGCGGGAGACAGCACGTGATCGATACCGGTGGCATCGACGTCTACCTGGGCCTGGACGTGGGCAAGGGCGAACACCATGCCACCGCTCTCACCCCAGCCGGGAAGAAGGCGTTCGACAAGCGGCTACCCAACAACGAACCGAAACTGCGGGAGGTATTCACCCGGCTGCAAGCCAAGCACGGCACCGTGCTGGTCGTCGTCGACCAACCTGCCTCCATCGGCGCCCTGCCGCTGGCCGTCG
>NZ_ADGX01000050.1 GCF_000177675.1 Parafrankia sp. EUN1f | reverse complement strand
GGGCCGCCGTCGCCCCGATGGCCGCGCGCCGCCGGGCGGCGACGGGCACGAGCGCGCGCAGCAGTGCCGGTACGGCGCCCTCGACGCCGTCGATGCCCCGGCGGCGCAGCGCGGCGAGGTCGAGCCGGACGGGAACCAGCGCCGGACGGTCGTCCTCCAACGCCGCGTCGAACAGCGCGAGACCCTGGGCATCCGAGAGCGGCCGGGTGCCGTCCCGGGTCATCCGGGCCCGGTCCACCGGGCGCAGCCGGCCGCCCATCCCCGCCGCCTGTTCCCACAGCCCCCACGCCAGCGACACCGCCGGGAGGCCGAGGGCGTGCCGGTGCGCGGCGAGCGCGTCGAGGAACGCGTTGCCGGTGGCGTAGTTCGCCTGCCCCGCGCCGCCGAACACGGCGGACGCCGACGAATACAGCACGAAGGCCGCGAGGTCGAGCCCGGCGGTCAGCTCGTGCAGTGCCCAGGCCGCGTCCACCTTGGGCCGCAGTGCGGCATGCCAACGCCGCTCGTCGAGGGACTCGAGAATCCCGTCCTCGACCACCCCGGCGACGTGGACGACGCCGACGAGCCGGTCGGAGACGGACCCGACGATCTCGGCGAGGGCGTCGCGGTCCGCCACGTCGGCGGCGACGCCCCGGACCAGCACTCCGTCCGCCGACAGCTCTTCCACCCAGCTCGCGGGCACGCCGGAGCGGGACACCAGCACCAGCTCGGCCACCTGATGGGCCCGGGCGAGGTGGCCGGACACCAGCCGGCCGAGGCCGCCTGTCGCCCCGGTGACCAGCACCGTGCCGCCGGCCAGCCGGGAGCGGGCCGGGGGCGGCGCCGGGCGCGCCGCGCGCAGCCGGGCCACCGACACGACGCCGTCGTGGACGGCGGCCACCGGCTCGTCGCCGGCGAGCGCGGCCACCCCGGCCGCGATGCTCTCCTCGTCGGCCCGGTCGAGCTCCAGCAGCCCGAACCGGCCGGGATGCTCGGCCTGCGCCGCGCGGACGAGCCCGTGCAGCGCGCCGTGGACCACGTCACCGGCGCGCAGGGCGACGACGAGGCGGGCGGAGACGGGCCGGGGGTCGGCGATCCAGCCGCGCAGCACCTCCAGCAGCGCGAAGCCCAGGGCGTGGACCCGGGCGGGAACGTCGGCATCGGCACCGTCGGCACCGTCGGCGGGCACGGTGGGCACGAGGTGGACGACGGCGGCCGGCTCGCCGGTCTGGCGGGCGGGAAGGTCGTCGAGGAACGCCCAGCTCCCCGCGGCCCCGGTGGCGACCGCACCCCCTGCCGCGGTCGCCACCGGGACCGGCTCCCAGTACGGCTCGAACAGCGCGTCGCGCGACGCCCGCGCACCCGATCCGACCCGGGCCGGGTCGACCGGGCGCACGACCAGCTCGTCGACGTCGACGACCGGGGCACCGGCGTCGTCCACGGCACTGATCGTGAGCGCGTCCGGGCCGGCCGGGGCGACCCGGATCCGCAGCGTTCGGGCGCCCACCGCGTGGAGCCGCACCCCGGACCAGGCGAACGCGAGCCGCGGCTGGTCGGGGCCGGGGAAGAAGCCGGCGGCGGCGAGCGGGTGCAGGGCCGCGTCGAGCAGCGCCGGGTGCAGGCCGTACCGGTCGGTGTCGGAGCCGAGCGCAGCCTCGGGCAGCTCGACCCGGATGTACACCGCACCGTCGAGTGTCCACGCCGCCCGCACGGCGTGGAAGCTCGGCCCGTACCGCACCGGCAGCCGCTCGTAGCAGTCCGTCAGGTCGACCGGCTGGGCGCCCGGCGGCGGCCAGCCGGTCGCCGCCCATTCCGGTGCGGCGCCGGGCACCGCGGATGACGGGAGCGCGCCGAGCACGGCGGCGGCGTTCTCGGTCCAGGGATCGCCGGCGTTCGGGCGGGTGTGGACGCGCACGCCGCGGTGCCCGTCGCCGTCCGCCGGCTCGGCCGTCACCTGCAGGTCGAGGCCGCCGTCCGCGACCACGACCGGCGCGACGATGGTCAGCTCGGCGATCTGGGCCGTGCCGACCCGCTCGCCGACGTGGGCCACGATGTCGAGCAGCGCCGTCCCCGGCAGCACCACGGCGTCGCCGACGCGGTGGTCGAGCAGCCATGGGTGCCTGCGGGTCGAGAGCCGCCCGGTGAGCAGCACGGCGCCGCCGGCTGCCCCGTCGGCCGCCGTTTCCTCGCCGGCCAGCTCGGGGACACCGCTGGCCCGGGTGGTCCCGGCGACGTCGAGGGCGGCGCCGAGCAGCGGGTGGTCGACGGGGGCGAGCCCGGCGGCGGTGACGTCCGCGGGCCCCGCCGCCGCGGCCGCGTCGAGCCAGTACCGCTCATGCTGGAAGGCGTACGTCGGCAGCGCGACCGGCTGCCCCCCGGCAGGCCCGAGGACGACCGGCCAGTCGACCGGGACACCGCGGACGTGGAGCTCCGCGGTGGAGCGCAGCAGCCGGTCCGGGCCGCCCTCGTCGCGGCGCAGGGTGCCGGTCACGACCGTCGTCAGCGCCGAGCGCTCCTCCAGCACCTCGCTGATCCCCACGGTGAGGACCGGATGCGGGCTGACTTCGACGAAGGCACGGAATCCCGCGTCGGCCAGCGCCCCGATCGCCGGGCCGAACCGGACCGTCCGGCGCAGGTTGCGGTACCAGTAGCCGGCGTCCAGCGGGGTGGTTCCCGCGTCGACCCAGCCCCCGTCCACCGTCGAGTAGAACGGCAGCCGCGGCGCCGCCGGGCTGATGCCGGCCAGCAGCTCGGTCAGCTCCGCCTCGATCCGCTCGACCTGGGCCGTGTGCGACGCGTAGTCCACCGGGATCCGCCTGGCCCGCACGCCCTGGGCCTCGTAGCCGGCCAGCAGCTCGTCGAGCCCGGCCGGGGCGCCGGCCACCACCGTCACGCCGGGCCCGTTGACCGCCGCGATCTCGACGCCGGCGGGGAGCCGTGGCCGCACCTGATCGGCCGGCAGCGGCACCGAGGCCATCCCGCCGTGGCCCGCGAGCCGCGCGCCGATCAGCCGGCTGCGCAGCGCGACCACCCGGGCGGCGTCGCGCAGCGTCAGCGCGCCCGCGACGTGCGCCGCGGCGATCTCGCCCTGGGAGTGCCCCACCACCGCGTCGGGCCGCACGCCCAGCGAGCCCCAGACCGCGCTGAGCCCCGCCGCCACCGCGAACGACGCCGGCTGCACCACGTCGACCCGGCTCAGCACCTCGGCCCCGCCGGCGCCGCGCAGGACGTCCGGCAGCGACCAGTCCACCAGCCCGTCGAGCGTCTCGGCGATCTCCTCGACGACCTCGGCGAAGACCGAGGACGCCGCGAGCAGGCCGGCGCCCATCCCCACCCACTGGGAGCCCTGCCCGGGGTAGACGAAGGCGAGCCGGCCGTCGACGTCGGCGGTACCGGTCGTCACCTGCCCGGACGGCTCGCCGGCCGCTAGCGCCCGCAGGCCGGCGAGCAGTCCGTCGCGCCGGTCGCCGAGCACGACGGCCCGCCGCGGCAGCTGCGCCCGGGTCGTCGCGAGCGACCGGCCGACCTCCACCGGCGTCAGCCGGTCCCGCCCGTCGACGTGCTCCTCGACCGGTTCGTCGAGCTGCTCCTCGGCCTGTTCTTCGACGTGATCGGCCAGCCGGGCGGCCTGGGCGCGAAGCGCCGCCTCGGACGCCGCCGACACCAGCCACGGCACCACCGGCTCGTTCCGCGAACCTGGCTCGTCCGGCGTCACCCGCTCGTCCGGCGTCACCCGCTCGTCCGGCGTCACCGGCTCGTCCGGCGTCACCCGCTCGTCCGGCGGGGCCTGTTCCAGGATGACGTGCGCGTTGGTGCCGCTCACCCCGAACGAGGACACGGCTGCCCGGCGTGGCCGGCCGTGCTCCGGCCAGGCCCGCGTCTCGGTCAGCAGCGCCACCGCCCCGCTCTCCCAGTCCACCCGGGTCGAGGGCCGCTCGACGTGCAGCGTTTTCGGGGCCACCCCGTGCCGCAGCGCCTGCACCATCTTGATCACCCCGGCGACGCCGGCCGCCGCCTGGGTGTGGCCGATGTTCGACTTGAGCGAGCCCAGCAGGGCCGGGTGCTCCGCCGGCCGGCCCTGCCCGTAGGTCGCCAGCAGCGCGTGGGCCTCGATCGGGTCGCCGAGCCTGGTCCCGGTCCCGTGTGCCTCCAGGACGTCGACGTCGGTGCTCGACAGGCCCGCGTCGGCCAGCGCGGAGCGGATCACCCGCTCCTGCGCGGGGCCGCTCGGCGCGGTCAGCCCGTTGGACGCGCCGTCCTGGTTGACCGCGGAGCCGCGGACCACCGCGAGGATCCGCCGGCCGTTGCGCCGCGCGTCCGACAGCCGCTCCAGCACCAGCACCGCCGCGCCCTCGGACCAGCCGGTTCCGTCGGCGGTGTCGGCGAACGCCTTGCATCTGCCGTCCGACGCGAGCGCGCCCTGGCGGGAGAAGTCGACGAACACCTCCGGCGTCGCCATCACCGCGGCCCCGCCGACCAGCGCCAGCGTCGACTCGCCGGCGTGCAGCGACCGCACGCCCAGGTGCAGCGCCACCAGCGACGACGAGCACGCCGTGTCCACCGTCAGCGCCGGCCCCTCCAGGCCGAACACGTACGACACCCGGCCCGAGGCGACGCTGCCGGCGGTGCCGGTGCTCAGGTAGCCCTCCAGCTCGCCGCTGCCGCTGCCGCTGCCGGCTCCGGCGCCGTGCCCGCGGGCGTAGTCGTGGTGCATCAGCCCGGTGAACACGCCGACGGGTGTGCCGCGCAGGTCCCGCGGGCTGATGCCGGCGTGCTCGAAGGCCTCCCAGGAGACCTCCAGCAGCAGCCGCTGCTGCGGGTCCATCGCCAGGGCCTCCCGCGGCGACACTCCGAACAGCCCCGCGTCGAAGCCGGCGGCGTCGGCCAGGAACCCGCCCTCCTGCGCCGCCGACGACCCGGGCCGCCCGGGCTCACCGTCGGCGAACAGGCCGGTCAGGTCCCAGCCGCGGTCCGTCGGGAAACCGCCGATGCCGTCCCCGCCCGCGAGCACCAAGTCCCAGAGCCCGTCGGGCGAGGCCACGCCGCCGGGCAGCCGGCAGGCCATCCCGACCACGGCGACCGGTTCGTCCGACGCGGCCCGCGGCGACGCCCCCGCCGGGCCCGCCAGTCCCGCGCCGACCGGCTCGCCCAGCAGTACCTCCCGGAGGTGGCGGGCGAGGGCGGCCGGGGTCGGATGATCGAACGCGACGGTGATCGCGAGCCGTACCCCGGTCCGCGCGCTCAGCCGGTTGCGCAGCTCCACGGTGCTCAGCGAGGTGAAACCCAGTTCCCGCAGCGCGCGCTGGGCCGGGACGGAGTCCGGCCCGGGCAGGCCGCCGATCTCGGCGACCTCCGCGCGCACCAGGTCGGCGAGCACCCGGATCGCGTCGGCCTCGGCCAGGTCCGCGATGTCGCGGCGCAGCGCGGCGGCGCGGCCGTCGTCGGGGGCGCTCGGGGCGGGCGGGACGTCGATCAGGTCCCGCAGCGGCACGGGCACCGCGGCCGCGTCGCCGAGGGCGGTCGCGTCCGGCCGCAGCAGGGCCAGCGTGCTCGCCTGGGCGTCGAGTGCCGCGTCGACCATCGCGAGGCCCTCCTGGCGTGACAGCGCACGCACCCCGGGGGCCGCCACCAGCCCGGTGCCCTCCCACGGCCCGACGGCCAGGCAGGTCGCCGGCAGCCCGCGGGCCGCCCGGTGCTGGGTGAGGGCGGCGAGCAGGACGTCGAGCACCGCCCGCCCGCCCTGTCCGGGGGTTCCCAGCAGCCCGGCGGCCGACGAGACCAGCACGAACGCCCGCAGGTCGAGCCGGCGGGTCAGGTCGTGCAGGTTCAGGGCGGCGGCGCAGGCGGCGGCGAGCCGCTCCCCGACAGGCTCGGGGCCGGCCAGTCCGTGGGCGTGGAACACCGCCGTGATCGGACGCGACGCGCGCGCCAGCGCGGCGGACAGCCCGGCGTGGTCAGCCAGGACGCAGCCGGTCACGCCGACGGTGGCACCCGCCGCGGCGAGCTCCTCGCGCAGTTCCCCGACTCGCTCCCCGACCCTCGCCTCGGTGTCGTCGCCGGGCGTGTCGACCAGCAGCAGAAGCCGCCGCGCACCGTAGCCGGTGACCAGGTGCCGGGCGAGGGCCGCGCCGACCGGCCCGTCGGCCCCGGTGACGACGACGGTGCCGTGCCGGTCGAAGCGCGGGCTGTCGTCGCCGTCCACCATCGCCGAGGCCCGCGCGAGCCTGGGACGCAGGAGCACCCCGTCGCGCACCGCGACCTGCGGCTCGCCGGAGGCCACGACGGCGGGCAGGAGCGCCGCCGCGGCCGCGTCGTCCCCGCCGATGTCGACGAGCACGAACCGGTCCGGGTGGGTGACCTGCGCCGTGCGCACCAGCCCCCACAGCGGAGCGTGGATCAGGTCCTCGACGTCGTCGTCCGGTCCGACCGCCACGGCACCCCGGGTGACGATGACCAGTCGGCCGGACCGCAGGCCCGGGTCCGCGAGCCAGTCGGTGATGACGTCGGCGAGCCACCCGGCGCGGTCGGCGAGCGCGCCGGCGAGCGGGCCGGCCGCGCCGAGCGCGGCCCCGCAGGCCAGCACGGTCGCCTCCGGGGCCGCCTCGCCGGCGGCGACAGCGGCGCGCAGGGCGGCCAGGTCCGGGTAACCCACGACGGTGGCGCCCCGGCCGGTCAGCGCCCCGCCGGTACCGAACACGTCGGGGCCGATGACCGCCCAGCGACGGGGGGCCTTACCAGGCGGGCCGCCCGCCGGGGAGGACACCGCGGCGGGTTCCGCGGGCGGTTCCGGGGCGGGATCCGGGGCCGAGGCCGGCCCGGTGGCGGCCGAGACCAGCGGAACCCAGTCCAGCCGGAACATCGACTCGTGGTAGCCGCTGCTGGCGGCACGCAGGCGGGCCGGCTGGTCGAGCAGCACGTGCCGGGTGATCTTCCCCGAGCCGGTCCGCGGGATCCGGTCGACCTCGTAGAGCTCCTCGGGCACCTTGTAGTAAGTCAGCCGCTCCCGGCAGGCGGCGTAGAGCCGATCGGGGTCGAGTCCCTCCGGGCCGGGCACCAGGAAGGCCACCGGAACCTCGCCGAGCAGCTCGTGCGGGCGACCAACGACCGCGACGTCGGCGACGCCGGGCACCCCGCGCAGCACCTCCTCGATCTCGCCGGGGTGGATGTTCTCCCCACCGCGGATGATCAACTCCTTGATCCGGCCGGTGATCGTGAGGTAGCCGGCGTCGTCGCGGCGGGCGAGATCGCCGGTGTGGTACCAGCCGTCCCGCAGCGCCGCGGCGGTCGCCTCCGGCTGGCCGTGGTAGCCGACCATCACGCTCGGCCCGCGGACCCAGACCTCGCCCTCCTCCCCCGCGGCCACGTCGAGCCCGCTGTGCGGGTCGACGAGACGCACACCCAGACCGGGCACGGGCAGCCCGCAGGAGCCCTCGACCCGGGCACCGGTCGGCCAGTTGATCGTGATCGAGCCGGACGTCTCGGTACTGCCGTACGCGTCGAGCAGCGGCGCCCCGAACGCGGCCTCGAAGTCCCGCCGCAGCGCCGCCGTGGTGATCGCACCACCGACCAGGCACATCCGCAGATCCGGCGCGACGAAGCCGCTCTCCCGCGCCGCCCGGACCAGATAGTGGTACATGGTCGGCACACCGGCCAGGAACGTCGAGGAGTCCGCACGCAGCGCGGTGAGCACGTCGTCGGCGGCGAACCCGTCCAGGATGCGCGCGGAGGCGCCGACCGCGGTGACCGTCAGCACGCAGGCGATGTGCGACAGGCTGTGGAACAGTGGCAGCGGCCAGAGCACCCGGTCCTGCTCGGACAGGCCGGGAACAGGCGCGTAGCAGGCGGCGACCGACCACAGTCCGTTGCGCTGGGTGGACAGCACGCCCTTCGGTCGCCCGGTCGTCCCCGAGGTGTAGAGCATCCAGGCGATGTCGTCGAGGCCGAGGTCATCGCGGGCCGGTGTGGCCGGCTCGCTGCCGGCGAGGGCCTCGAACGCCAGTACTCCCGCCGGTGCGCCGGCCGGCAGCCGCGGCGCCCCGGTCACGAGCACGCGCACGCCGGGGCGCTCCCGCAGCACCCTGGCCACCAGGTCCAGGCGCGCCGGATCCGTGATCACCAGCCGGGCCCCGCTGTCATCCAGCAGGTAGCCGAGCTCCGCCTCGGTGACCCGCGGGTTGATGGGCACACCGATGACCGCGGCCCGGGTGGCGGCGAGGTAGCTCTCCACGCTCTCGACGCTGTTCGCGAGCACGAACGCCACCCGCTCGCCGGGCCGCAGCCGCAGCCCGGCGAGGTGGCCGGCCAGCCGCCGGGTGCGCCGTTCCAGCTCCGCGTAGCCGACGGCCCGACGGGCGTCCTGGAACGCGGTCTTCTCGCCGAGACGTTCGGCATTCCGCCGAAGCAGTTCCGGCAACGGCCGAATGAGATCGGTACGCAGCATTCCGCAGGTCCTCCGTCGAACGAGCAGGCGAAACCGAGAAAAGCTTTCTCCAGTCTCACCCGGGAAAGCTTCTTCGGGTTCCCCTGCCCGCCCCCTAAGAAGTCCCTGACATGCGGGCTCCCGACCTTCTTCTGCTTCCGCGGTGTTTCACGAAATCCGGGTGGTTGTTTTCTCCACCACGGCCAGCAGGTCGGCCGGCCGGCGAAGCACGACATCCGGACCGGCCGCGAGCAGCTCGGCGGCATCCGCCGCGCCCCACAGCGCCGCGGCCGCCCGCACACCCGCTCCGCGCGCACTGGCCAGGTCGGTCACCGCGTCGCCGATCATGATGGCGTTCTCCGGCTCCGTCCCGAGCAGGTCCAGCGCGCGGCGCACGATGTCCGGGGCCGGCTTCGGCCGGCGCACCTCGTCCGAGCCCACCACGTGGTGGAAGCTCGCCAGCAGACCGAGGTGGTCGAGCAGGGCCCGGGCCCGGGGCCCGCTCTTCCCGGTGGCCACCGCGAGGCCGAACCCGGCGGCTCGCAGCGTGCGCAGCAGCTCGGTGACGCCCGGGAAGACCGTCACCCCGTCGCGCAGGCGATGGCTCTCCCGGGTGAACGGCTCCTCCATCGCCAGCGGCAGGCCCATGAGCCGCATGATGTCCGGGAAGTACCGTCCCTGGTGGCGGTGGTATTCGGCGAACGGCGCCTCGCCGGGGCCGACCACCTGCGCGTACGCGCGGCGGAACGCCTCGCGCATCACCGCGAAGCTGTCCACGACGACCCCGTCGAGGTCGAACACCACGGCGCGTTCGTGCCGGCCGCCCCCATGGTCGGGGGCGCGGGTGGGGGCGGGAACGAAGGGCTGGACCGGTAGATCGACTGCCATCGGTCTCTCCGAGTTCTAGCTCATGCATCGGATGTCGCCACGGCACCGGGACGGGCCGGGCGGGCGGGCGGGTGCTGGCGGTCGGTCGGGTGCTGGCGGTCGGTCGGGGGGCGATGGTCGGTTGAGCGGTAGAGGCGTTCGACGGCGTAGGCGGCCTGGCGGGCGTCCTCGACGGCCCGGCCGCGCGACGCCGGGTCGGCCAGCAGGCCGGGCAGGGCGTCGAGCTGACGTGCGTACTCGGCGCCGACCGGCTCGTCCGGAACGTGGAGGCGCACTGTGTCGCCCTGGCGGGTGTACGTGAGGGTGGATCCGCCGAGCCGGTTCGGGCTGAAGCCGAAGGTGCAGCGCAGCTCGACGGTCGCGGCGCTGCCCTCGACCCGGATCAGCGTGACGTCGCGGCTCTGGTGGGAGGCCCAGCTCGCGCGCAGCCAGACCGAGACACCCCGGTCGGTGACGAGCAGGCCGCGGGCGGTGTCCTCGACGTCCCCGGCCCCGGCGGTGGTCACCGGGGCGGCAGGGGACGCGCCGGCGGCGGCGTGCCGCCAGGCCGCGCCGCGCGAGCGTTCGCGGACGAAGTCGGCCGAGGTGGCACCCAGCACCCGCGCGAACCGATCCGTGCCGAGCAGCGGCGTGACCGTGTCCAGCAGGTGCCACCCGAGGTCGACGAGCGCGCCGCCCCCGGCCAGCTGACGGCTGGTGAACCAGCCGCCCGCGTCCGGGACGCCGCGCGCCCGCACCCAGGAGACGTCGATGTGCCGGACCGTGCCGCAGGAGCCGACGACGTCGTACAGGCGACGCACGTCGGCCCGGTGCCGGGCCGCGCTGCCGGCCAGCAGCACCGCGCCGCCGGCCCGTTCGGCCGATGCCAGCCGGTCGGCCTCGGCCACGCTCAGGCACACCGGCTTCTCCAGGAACACCGGGATACCCGCGGTGAGCAGGTCGGCGGCGACCGGGGCGTGCAGGTGGTTCGGCACCGCGACGACGGCCAGGTCGACCTTGCCGGGGGGCAGGTCGGCCGGCGAGGCGAGCAGCCGGACGTCCGGGTCGGCCGCGGCGAGGCCGGCCCGCGCGCCCTCGTCCCGGTCGACCGCGGCGGTGACGGTGAACCACGGGCTCGCCCGCAGCCGCGGCAGCCAGATCGACCGTCCCGCCCAGCCGAGCCCGACGACGGCCACCCGCAGCGGCGGGGGCACGGTGCCGCCGCCGTCCGCCGGGTTCTGGTCCGTCGTCGCCTCGACCGCCGCGACCGGTCGAGGCGGCCCGCCGGTGAGCGGCCCGTCGGCGCCGACGGGCCCCGGGGACCGGTCGCGGGTCCCGATGCTCACCGGCGGGCCGGGGAGCCGGTGACGACGTCGGCCACGATCTCGGCGACATCGTGGATCTGTGCCTCGGTCGCGAGCAGGGTGCGGTGGTGCAGCCAGATGCCGTCGGCACTGATCGCGTCGGCGTGGGGGCAGCGGCGGGCCAGCTCTTCGACGGTCAGGTCCGGCGCGCCGGTCTCCCAGAAGCCGTCGGAGCGGTAGATGGCCCTGAACGCGGCGAACGCCGGCAGGCCGCGGGCCTGGAGGGTGTCGACGAGCCGGTTGCGCTCCTCCTCGGCGATTCCCGGAATCCGGAACATCGCCATGTAGTGCGACCGGCGGTCGCAGCGTGGGTCGCGTCCCTGCGGGACGACGCCGGGGATCTCGGCGAGCAGGCCGGACAGGACGGGCCAGCGCTGTTCCCGGGTGTCGATCTGCCCGTCGAGCCGGCGCAGCTGGGCGCGCAGCACCGCGGCCGAGAACTCGTTCATCCGGAAGTTGGAACCCGAGGTCTGGTGGAAGTAGAGCCGGTCGGTGCGCGGTCGGCCGCAGCTGTGCCGCAGGAAGCCGATCTCGCGCAGCTCGGCGTCCGGGAACACGACGAAACCTCCCTCGCCGGCGGTCATCAGCTTGCCGTTCTGGAAGCTGAACGCGGCGACCGAGCCGAGCTCGCCGATGCGGCGGCCCTGCCAGCGCGCGCCGTGCGCGTGCGCCGCATCCTGGACCAGCGCAACGCCCGAGTCGGCGGACAGCTTCGCGAGCGCGTCCATGTCGGCGACCTCACCGGCCATGTGCACGGGCATGATCGCACTGGTGCGCGGGCTGATCGCGGCCGCGGCGGCGGCGACGTCGATGTTGTAGGTGTCGGGGTAGACGTCCACCGGGACGGCGACAGCCCCCAGCCGCTGGGCCGCCTGCGACGACGAGATGAAGGTGAAGGCCGGGACGATCACCTCGCTGCCCGGGCCGACGCCGAGCACCTGGAGCGCCAGCTCCAGGGCGTGGGTGCCGTTGGTGACGGCCAGCCCGTGCTCCGACCCGTGATGGCGGGCGAACTCCGCCTCGAAGGCGTCCACCTCGCCACCGCCCATCCGCCACCACTGCCCCTGCTCCAGGGCGCGGATCAGGCCGGCACGTTCGTCGTCGTCGAACCGCGGCCAGGCCGGAAGATCCGGCGCAGCCTTCGGCGCAGCACTCACGATCCCACGCTCCCATTCTTGGAAACACACCGGCAGAAGAAAGAACCGGGAAAACGACCGTAGCCCTCGCCGTGATGCTGACGGCGGCGGCTGCCTGCAGCCGGGTGCCATACCCCGCGATGTGAGCGGCGCGCACACGGCCGCGAAAAGAACTGGTCACCGCAAGGCTAGCCGGGAGAAGAAAAGGTGTCAGCCCCACAGGGGACCCCTAATAACCCCCTTGCGACGACGGCCACAATGCGTTCCGTAAACGTGGCCGACCGGGTCAGATACCCTCACTGAGGAGATTACTGGTCAGCATTTCTCCGACCTGCCGAGAGATCTTCCCGCCGGCGCAAAAATCATTTCGCCGGCCGGGCGAACCCCTTTCCGGAGTCGAAGAACGACCACACCGGACGTCGTGGCCGACACGAACTCCGTGAACTCGTCGGCGGCGGCGCCGATCCTCGCAGAACCGCCGACGGGGCAGCTGCCTGCGCACGCCGGCGACCGCACAGCCGGCGACCGCGCACGCCGGCGACTGCGCTACGAGGCTCGCGCGGCTCGGGGTGTCCCCGCCAGGGCGGAGCCCAGCCGGCCGGCCACCTCGATGAGCCGGCTGCCGAGCTCGGCGATGCGGGCGCCCGACAGTGGCGCGGGCAGGCAGGTCAGGCCGAGCAGCAGGACAGGTTGGGCCCCCGGGCCGGGTACCGCGATGTTGATCGAGGTCGTGTCGTACTCGCGGTCGGGCTCGAGGTCCTGGACCAGGTGGTAGTCATCACCCGTCAGTTCCTCCGTGAGCCGCTCCATCAGCCCGGGCAGGCCGAGGCGGCCGGCGAGGCGACGCAGCTGTTCGGTGGGCGCGGGCGCCAGCTCGACGGCGTAGCCCCGCGCCCGGACCGAGGCCAACGCCGCGGCGTAGCGCTCGCGGTGCGCGGCCGGCGCCTGCGCCAGCCAGCGGTCGGTGTCGTCGCCGGCGAGGACGGCGGTCCCGAACGGTGGACGGAGCGGGACGGTGGAGCCGACCCGCAGGCCGCCCACCGCGGCCCGTGGATGGCGAACCTCGTCGACGACGGTCATCTGATCTCGGCCGATGGTCAGCACCAGGCAGTTCGCACCGGCGGCGGCGCTGAGCTCTGCCATGGCCGGCCGGGCGAAGGCAAGCGCGGGAAACCCGTCGTCGGCCGCCCGACCGACCGCGACCAGACCCGGGCCGAGGCAGTAGCGCTTGCGGACCGGGTCACGCAGCAACCAGCCCGCCGAGGTGAGGGCACTGAGCATCGAGTGGCAGGTGGACTTGTTCACGCCCAGGCCGCGGGTGACGTCCGCCAGGGTCACGCCCTCTGTCGGACGCAGCGCGATCATCTCGATGAGCGCCACGACTCGGTCTGTCTGCGGCGAGGGACGGGCCATGGCGGTACTTTCGCGACACTGGTTGCATAGTGCAACCCTTGTGGTGCATGTCTCAACCATGCGAGTCTGCCGCCATGCACGATCTGGTGATCCATGAATCCTGAGTCCTCTCACCTCCATGGGCGCACAGGCACCGCGGCCGGGCTGCTCGACGGGCAGGCTGGCACCGTCCGCACCTACTGCCGGCTCTGCGAGGCCGGCTGCGGAACGGTCGCCACGGTCGAGCGCGGCCACCTCGTCCGCCTCCGGCCGGACCACGATCACGCTGTCACCCGCGGCTTCGCGTGCAACAAGGGACTTCGCGCCATCGACCTGCACCGCGATCCGGACCGGCTGCGGGTACCGCTGCGCAGGGAAGGCGACCGCTTCGTCCCCGTCTCGTGGGACGAAGCAATGGAGGAGATCGCCTCGCGGATGCGGGACGCCATGTCCGAGCACGGCCCGAGGGCGGCGGGCATCTACATCGGAAACCCGGTCGCGTTCAACGCCCTGGGCAGCGCGGCCTCGGGCCACTTCGCGGGCGCGCTGGGGACGGACCGGGTGTTCTCCGCCGCCACGCAGGACTGTTCCAACAAGTACGCGGTCGCCGAGCTGCTCTACGGCTCGCCGAGTGCGAACCCGATCCCCGATCTCAGGCGCACCGAGCTGCTTCTCGTGATCGGTTCCAACCCGCGGGTCAGCAAGTCGTCGTTCATCAGTGTCGCCAACCCGGTCGTGGAGCTGAGGCGAATCCGCGACCGCGGCGGCCGGGTCGTCTTCGTGAACCCCGTCGACGTCGAACCGGACATCGGCACGACGTTGCAGATCCGGCCGGACAGCGACCCGTACCTGCTGGCCGCGATCCTGCACGAGATTCACCGCACGGTGGGCTTCCGGACGGGTGCCGCGCAGGGGGCGGTCACCGGTGCCGAGCAGGTCGCCGCGTTCGTCGCCCCGTACTCACCCGACGCGGTGGCCGACGTCGTGGGCCTTCCCGCCGAGGTCATCGCACAGCTCGCCCGGGACTTCGCTACCGCCGGGTCCGCGGCGATCCATGTGTCCACCGGCCTGAACATGGGCCGGCAGGGTGCTCTCGCCTACTGGCTCGTCCAGATGCTGCTCCTGCTGACGGGAAACCTCGACCGGCCCGGCGGGAACTATTTCCCCGCCCGCGGGATCGGGGCACGCTTCGGGCCCGTCGACCGGACCGCGGCCTCGTTCCACACGACTCGATGGGGTGACTTCCGGCGCGCGATGGGTCTGCTCCCCGCCGCCCTGCTCCCCGAGTTCATCGGCGCGGCCGACGAGCCGTTGCGGGCGCTGGTCGTCGTGGCGGGAAACCCGGCGCTCAGCGTCGGCGGCGGCCCCGAGCTCACACAGTCACTGCGCTCGCTCGACCTGCTCGTCACGATCGACCTTTACCGCAACGCCACCGGTGAGCTCGCCGATTTCGTGCTCCCGGCCACCGACCAGTTCGAGCGGCCGGATCTCAACACCTTCGTCCAGGGCATTCAGGTGGAGCCCTACCTGCAGTGGACACCGGCCGTGGTCGAGGCGGACGCGCAGCAGCGCGAGGAATGGCGCATCCTCGGCCAGTTGCTGCAGGCGATGGGCCGCACCCCCCTGCTCGACCCGGCCGCGACCGATGCCCTGCCGCTGCTGTTCGACCGGGCGCTCGCCCCGAAGGGCCTCGACGTGCCCGCGCTGCGCGCCGCGGGCGGCGTCGTGCCGTTGCATGAGGACGGCGCCGAACGCTCCCGGGAACGGCTGGGGGTCGACGGCCCGCTCGACTGCGTGCCCGAGGCGCTCGGTTCGACGCTCGCCCGGGGGCACGCCCTGTTCGAGGAGCTCCGGGCCGAGGATCCGGGGCGCTTCAAACTGGTCACGAGACGAACCCGGGACGCGCTGAACTCGGCCATGGGAAACCTGCCGACGAAACGCCCCGGCGACTGGCCGAACCCGCTCTGGATGAACCCGCACGATGCCGCCGACCTCGGTCTCACCGCCGGGTCGCGGGTCTCGGTCAGCAACGAGTGGGGTGCGCTCGCCGCCGAGGTGCAGTTCGACCCGCGGCTGCGCCCCGGCGTGGTGGCGATGACCCACGGTTTCGGCAATGCGGGGACGACCGGTATGCCGGTGGCGCAGCGGCGTGGCGGTGCGAACGTGAACGTCCTGACACCGCGTGGACCAGGGGCCTTCGATCCCGTGAGCTGCATGTCCCACATCACCGCGATTCCCGTCGACGTGTGCGCCGCGCCGGACGTCGCCCCATCCCCCGTCCACTAGCCCTCCGCCGGCCGGCACCAAGGAGCTGACCATGTCCGACACCCCGGCGCGCGCAACCCCCAGGGAGATCGTCGCCGCGTTCACGGAAGCGATGTACACCCGCGACTGGGACCGCGCGCGCACGTTCTTCGGCCCGGATTCCGTCTACTGGGACGTGCCCACCGGCCCGACCGTGGCCGCCAGGGGCCCTGAGGACATCATCGCCCGGGCCACGTCGGTCCTCGACGCCCTCGTCTTCTACGGCAACGACCACCTTCGGACGGTCGCCGCCGGCGACACGGTCATGACCGAGCACGCGGAGATCTGGCGGTTCGCCGGCGGGGAGGAGATCGTGCTTCCCTGCGTCTCGGTACAGGTCGTACGCGACGGTGTGATCGCCATCTGGAAGGACTACTGGGACCTCCAGGCCCTCATCACGAAGGCGCCGCCGTCCTGGGTCGCGAGCCTCGGACGTGACCGGTCCTGGCTTTATGACGCCACCGGGGTCCGGTGACGGCGCGGGACCTCGGCGCCATGGAGGACGGTCGAACCAAGGGCCGCACCGTCGTCACGCTTTGAGGGCGGCGCCCGCCCACGGCGACGTCCGCAACCCCCTTCCGCACCGCGTACCGCGCAAGGAGCCGACCATGTCCGACGCCCCGTCCACGACGAGCACCGAGACGCTTGTAGCGGAGTTCTGGAAGACACTTTTCGCCCGCGACTGGGAGCACCTGCACGTCTTCTTCGGCGACGACTCGGTGTACTGGGACGTGCCCGCAGGGCCCACCCTCGCGGCCAAAGGGCCGAAAGGCATCGTCGCTCGCGCGAAGTCCGTACTGGACAGCCTCGCCACCTTTGAGAACGATCAGATCAGGACGGTCAGCGAAGGCGACACGGTGATGACGGAGCATCACGAGATCTGGCGCTTCTCCTCGGGCGAGGAGATCGTGCTGCCCTGCTTGTCGGTACAGGTCGTTCAGGACGGCGTGATCGCCCTCTGGAAGGATTACTGGGACATGCAGACCCTGATGGGCCCCGCACCCGCGGAATGGCGCGAGAGTCTCGCCAACGGGGACTTCTCCTGGATCGTCGATGCCACCGGCAACCGCTAGCACGTCCGTCCCGTCCGGTTCCTCAGCGAGATCCGGACCCGCCCGGATAGCCAGAGTACGTGCTGGACACCAGAACCGGCGGCGTCTAACGTACGCGCCACGGTCTGTCGATCGACGGCCTCGTCGAGCTCGCGCCGGTTGGGGAGATCATCGCGGTGAAGCCAAACCGCCAGTAAGGCTTAGTACCCGCCGCCGACGCGCAACTCTGGGCCCAAGCAAGCCAAGGCGCCTCGACCGTCGAAGCGCCCGAACGCGACCAGGTTCGATCCGTCATTCATCGCTTGATCCAAATACGAGTGAGGAGGATCGCGGCCAGCTGTACAGGCCAAAGCCGGCCCCGCACCCTGTGGCTACACCGTGAGCACGGGCTTCTCGGGGTTGCGGCTCGGCGCGCCGCTCTCGGTCGCCAGGGGTCCGTATGTGTTCGCGTAGTACGCAAGAAAGGCTGTCGCGCCGGCAGTCTCCAGGAGCCTCACCACTACCGGGTCGGCCGACGGCAGCACGCACCCGGCAGGCGAAAGATCGAGGTTAGCCACTCGATTACAGAACGGTCACCGCGTATCCGAGCATACCGGAACGTGCCGCCCCATGCCGCAAAATCCGAGGTCAGGGCGATTTCCGTGCCGGAACGTGCCGGCGCATGCCGCGTCGTGCCGGGACATCCGCGCACACAATGCGCACACACGCGGCCGGCGACTCCTCGACATAACAGTCATATCTTCCCGCACTGGGCAGGGCAAGTGTGCCGCTTACAATATGTAGTCGATCGAACTGGGAAGAGTGGGCCTGGGAGGAGTGGGCCTAGTCTGCCCGGGGATGGGTACTGGACAACTTGGCGAACGGGTGAGGGCCAGGCGGTTATTGGTCGAACTCGTCGTCGGCGCCTTCTGTGAAGGTGTCCAAGTCGCCGGGCGTGCCCGGATCGTCACCCGTGGCCTCCGTCTGGTGTCGGGCCTCATGCGTCGCCGCCCCCGGGCCGGGTATAGCCGGCACGGCAATCATGCGCGAACGGTCACACGACGGAGGAGTCTTCGATGAGCATGGTGGACAAGGCGAGGAACGCCCTGCAGAGCTTCACAGGGCGGACCAAGCGGAGCGCAGGCCGGGTCAGCAGGGACCGAAAGCTGGAAGCCCGAGGCGCCGCCGAGAAGATCGGCGGAGACATCAGGCAGGTCGGCGAGAACGTCAAGGACACCACGCGCTGACCGAGACAACCACATCCGCCGGTCATCGAACCGATCATAGAACCCGGCTATTCTGTGCCCCGGGCCTCTGGCTGCGTCGATCACGCCCGCAGTCAGGGCCGCAGGATGGCACGGTGGGTTCCCGGGTCCCCGGGCCGCTTATCAGCGCTCGGCGTAGCTCAGGACAGCAGCGGGACAGCTGCGGAATGCCCCCCGGGAGGGGATCGGACACCTGTACCCCAACCGGGTACCCGTGCTCTTGACCGGGACACCACCGCGTAGATGATCGTGGCCATGGCGGTTCGGCTGATCTACCTCGTCTTCTGCCGACTGGTCGGCTGGCTGGGGCTGGTGGCCCGCAGCTCGGCGGCGAAAGACGCCGAGATCCTCGTGCTCCGCCACGAACTCGCCGTGCCGCGCCTCCAGGTGCCCCGGCCCCGGTTCTGCTGGGCCGACCGCGCGATCCTCACCGGACTGACACGACTCCTCCCGCGCACCTCATGGCCGATCCTGCTGGTCCGCCCGGAGACGATTCTGCCGGCCAGTACCGTTGAACGATCCTGCGCTCCGCCCGGGTCGATCCCGCACCCCGACGCTCCGGCCCCACCTGGCGGCAGTTCCTGCATGCCCAAGCCCACGCCATCCTGGCCTGTGACTTCGTCACCGTCGACACCGTCCTGCTGAGCAAGTTGTACGTCCTGTTCTTCATAGAACGTCGATCACTACAACCACCACCGGCCCCACCGATCACTCCAGCAACAGGCACCACTCAGCACCAGCACCGACCCGCCACCCGAACCCGGCACCTCGATCATCCGACATGATCGGCTCAGCGGGCTCATCCACGAATACCAGCAGGCTGCATGACCTGAACCCAGTTTCCGGCACCCACATGGTCAGGGCAGGCCGGCGCCGGGTATCGGGACGTGGAGGGTTTCCACCACGGAGGTTCTGGCGCCCGCCAAGGCGTCGGCGCTCCAGTTCTTCGCGCTGAGCAGGAACAGGGTCCGGCGGTCGTCGCCGCCCAGGGTGCAGGCGATGGCCATGCGTTCGCCGGTGCTGATCCGGTCGGTGACCTCGCCGCCGGGCAGGATGCGGCGGAACTCCTGGGCGAGGGGGAACGCGGCCCAGATCGCGCCGGCCGCGTCGAGCGCGATGCCGTCCGGGGCGGCGTCCGGGGTGGTCGCGACCGTCCTGGGTTGCGCGAGGTTGCCCTGGTCGTCGAGGTCGAACGCGGTGAGGCGGCGGCCTTTGGACTCGGCGACGATCAGCGTCCGGCCGTCGGGGGTGATGACCGAGCCGTTGGGGAACTCCAGGCCGGTGGCGGCGATCGCGGCCGAGCCGTCGGGGGTGACCCGCACGATCACGCCGGTTCCCGGCTCGGTGTTGTAGCTGCCGACGTAGGCGACGCCGGTCGCGTCGACCACCATGTCGTTCAGTTCGTCCGACACCAGGTCGGCGAGGTCGGCGTGCACCGTGAACGAGCCGTCCGTGCCGGAGCCGCCCGAACTCGAGCCGTCGGGGGCGAAGCGCAGCAGTGCCCGGCGCTTCATGGCGACGACCAGCGCGGACCCGTCCGGCAGGAACCCGAGGCCCGACGGTTTCTCCCCGGGGAGGGCGAGAACCCGGGTGGTCTTTCCGTCCAGGGTCGTGGTGTGGACGGCCTCGCCGTGCATGTCGGAGAACCAGAGCCTGCCGGCGCGCCAGCGGGGGCCCTCCGCGAAGACGAGGCCGTCGGTGAGCGGCGACGGGCGGGTTCCGGCCGACTCGGGCGTCATCATGGGTGCCGCTCCCCCGCTCAGCCGAGAAGGGTGGCGAGCCGGGAGCGGTCGGCCTCGTCGAGCCGGCGCAGTGGCTCGCCCTTGCCCGGGCGCCAGACCACCTGGTCGGCCCGCCAGGCCTCGCGCCGCAGCCGCATCTTGTCGATCTTCATGCTGGCGAGCTTCGGCAGCTCCTGCGTCACGCGGACGAACGCCGGGACCCACTTGGGTCCGAGGTCGGGCTGGTCGGCGAGGAAGGCGTCGAAGGCCGCCGGGTCGAACTCGGCGCCGCCGCGCAGCTCGAGGGCGACCATGACCCGGTCGCCCACCGGGTCGTCGGGGACGGCGTAGACGGCGACCGAGCGCGCGTCCGGGTAGCGGCCCACGATGGCTTCGACGGGGGCGGCGGCGAAGTTCTCGCCGTCGACGCGCAGCCATTCGTTGGAGCGGCCGGCGAAGTACAGCCAGCCGTCGGCGTCGCGGTAGGCGAGGTCCCCGGACCAGTACCAGCCGTCGCGGAAGCGGGCCTGGGTGGCCGCCTCGTTGCGGTAGTAGCCCTCGAACCCACCGGTCGGGGCGGTCTCCACGATCTCGCCGACGGCGACGTCCAGGTTGGTGGGACGTCCGTCCGCTCCGAACGTGACCGGCGGGCATTCGAGCCCGGTGTCGGGGTCGAGCACCTTCACCGTCGGGTCGGCGACGCCCAGCGCGCCCTCGGGCATCGCCGGGTCGCGGCGGATGATGATGATGCCCTCGGTCGAGCCGTAGCTGTCCCGGACGGTGCAGCCGAAGCGGCGGGCGAAGTCGCGGATGTCGCGCGCGGACGCCTCGTTGCCGACCGCGAGCCGCAGCGGGTTGTCGGCGTCGTCGGGCCGTTCGGGGGTGGCGAGGATGTAGTTGAGAACCTTGCCGGTGTAGGTGATCATGGTTGCGCCGAAGCGGCGGACGTCCGGCAGCGTGTTGGAGGCGGAGAACTTCGACCGGGTCGCGATCGGGATGCCGGCGTTCAGCGCGGACGACCAGCCGGTGAACAACGAGCTCGAGTGGAAGAACGGCAGCGGGGAGTAGACGACGTCACCCGCGCCGAGCTGCGCGATCTTCGCGACGTGCGCGCCGGTGCGGGCATACCGGCCCTGGGTGCAGCGCACCGCCTTCGGCAGGCCCGTCGAACCCGAGGTGAAGATCAGCAGGAGCAGGTCCTCGGGCGCCGCCTGCCGCCACGGCGGCTCCGCCGGCTGGCGGGCGACCAGCGCGATGTGGTCGGGGTCGTCGACCAGCAGCACCCGGTCAGCGGCGACGCCGGTGTCCACTCCGGCCAGCAGCGGCTGCTGCCCGGTCGAGGTGACCAGCAGCTGGCAGTCGCTGTGCCGGATCAGCTGGCCCAGCGCGTCGCCGCGGTAGGTCGAGTTGATGCCGACGACGACCGCCCCGGACAGCGCCGCCGCGGCCAGCCAGAACAGGTAGTCGGGCTCGTTCTCCAGCAGGACGCCGATGTGCGGGGGGCGGTCGGCGTCACGCAGCTGCTCGAACAGCGCCGCCCGGCGCGACGCCTCCTCGATCAGCTCGCGGTAGCTCCACTTCCGGTCGGCGACCAGTAACGCGGGCTCGTCCTGCTCGGCCCGCGCGAGCAGGACGTCCGCAACCGTGGCCGCAGCCCCAACCGCAGCCGTGGCCGTGGCCGCAGCCCCAGCCGTGGTCGCCGCGTCCGCGCCCCCCACGCCCTCCGCGCCCCCGGTCGCCGCTGCTGGCATGGCTGTCTCCTTAGATGTCTGGCTCCCTGGCACGTGGCCCGGGCCTGGTTGCGTCACCAGAGGGTGGCGATGGGCTCCAGCATGCTCAGGTCGGACGGCTCAATGATCATGGTGGTGACCGGGCCGTCGCGCCAGGCGGCGAGCTGGTCGGCGATCCGCTCGAGCGGCCCGACCAGCGCCAGGTCGTCGACGAGCTCGTCGGGGACGGCCGCACAGGCGCCGGCGCGGTCGCCGCCGAGGAAGAGGTCCTGGATGTGGCTGGCCTCGGCCTCGTACCCGTAGCGGGAGACCAGCGCCGCGTAGAAGTTCGTCTTCTTCGAACCCATCCCGCCGATGTGCAGCGCGATGCGCGGACGGACCTGGTCACGGCACTTGTCGAGGTCGTCACCGACGCAGGCCAGGACTGTCGGGGCCACCTGGAACCCGGCCGGCGCCTTGGCAAGCGTCTCGCCCCAGGCCGCGCTCCAGCGGGTCGGGCTCCACAGGTATGGCAGCAGGCCGTCGGCCTCGGCGACAGCCATCGCCACGTTCTTCGGGCCCATCGCGGCGACGAGGATCGGCGTGCCCGGGGCGGGCGGCATCGTGGAACGCAGCGGCCGGCCCTGGCCGGTGGCATCCGCCCCGGCGTAGGGAATCGTATAGATCGAGCCGGCGAACTCCAGCCGCTCCTTCGCCGCGAGCGCCTTGCGCAGCACGGCCAGGTACTCGCTGGTCATCCGCACCGGCTGGCGGAACGGGACACCGTGCCAGCCCTCGACGACCTGTGGCCCGGAGGCACCGAGCCCGAGGGTGAGGCGGCCGCCGGACAGCTGCTGCAGAGTCAGGACGGTCATCGCCGTGGTCGCCGGCGTCCTGGCCGGGATCTGGGCGATGGCGGTGCCGAGCCCGAGCCGGGAGGTGACAGCCGCGATGGCGCCCAGCGGCGTGAACGCGTCGTTACCCCACGCCTCGTTGGTCCAGACCGAGTCGTACCCCGACTCCTCCGCCCGCCGCGCGACCGCGGCGAGGGTGGCCGCGTCCCCGCGGATCCCGGCGAGACTGAGCCCTAGCGCAACCTTTGACACCGACACTCGCGCACCATAACTTTTTTGCAACTTCGATGTCAATTTCGAGGTTCGCACTTTTCGATCTTGAACAGATTTTCGATCTTGATGTCAATATTGTCCCATCTTGATGTTGCTCGTCGCGGGAGGAACCAGTGGATCTGGCAGGGCGTTCGGCCATCGTCACCGGCGGAGCGGGCGGGCTGGGCGCCACCTGCGTCCGCCACCTCACCGGCCTCGGCCTGAAGACCGTGGTCTTCGACCTGCACGAGGACCGCACCAAGGAGCTTGCCGACAGCATCGGCCCGGCCGCCACCGCGGTGAGCGGTGACGTCAACGACGACGACGCGGTCCTGGCGGCCGTCGCCGCCGCGCGGGAGCTCGGCGTCCTGTCGGTCGTCGTGAACGTCGCCGGCGGCGGCATCGCCGGGCGCACCGTCGCCCGCGACGGGACCCCGCACGACAAGGACGCGTTCGTGAAGGTCATGAACATGAACGCGATCGGCACGTTCAACGTGACCCGGCTCGCGGCGTCGGCGATGAGCCGCAACGAGCCCACCGAGGACGGGGAGCGCGGCGTGGTGGTCAACACCGCCTCCATCGCGGGCCTCGAAGGGCAGGCCGGCCAGCTCGCCTACGGCGCGGCCAAGGCGGCCATCCTCGGGATGACGCTGCCGATGGCCCGCGACCTCGCCCCGGCCGGCATCCGGGTCTGCGCGATCGCGCCCGGCACGATGGGCACGCCGATCATGCTCGGCGCACCGGACGCACTGAAGGCACGCCTGGTGGAGACCATCCAGTTCCCCAAGCGGATGGGCAAGCCCGAGGAGTTCGCCCTGCTGGTGGAGTCGATCGTGCGCAACCCCTACCTCAACGGCGAGAACATCCGCCTCGACGGCGCCCTGCGCTTCCCGCCCAAATAACCCAGGCAACCAGCCCGGTCCCGGTCCCGGGACCGGTGCAGCCCGTCCCCGAGCCGAGCACCAGCCTGTCGAGCGCCGTCCGGACCACATCGCAGCGCCGTCCGGACCACATCGAGGAGATCCTCATGGCCGAAGCAGTCATCGTCTCCACCGCCCGCACCGCGATCGGCCGGACCCGCAAGGGCAGCCTCGTCGGCCTCGACGCGTTCGAGCTGGCCGAGGCCGTCGTCCCGGCCGCCCTGGAGCGCGGCGGCGTGCCCGCGGCGGACGTCGACGACGTCGTCCTCGCCGAGTCGTACCAGGGCGGCGGGGTGATCGCCCGCAACATCGCCGTCCGGCTCGGCCTGTTCAACGCCTCCGGCGCCGCGACGAACCGGCACTGCGCCGGCGGCCTGACCGCCGTCTCGATCGCCGCCGGCAGCATCCGCGCCGGCATGGACCGCGTCGTCATCGCCGGCGGCACCGAAAGCCTCACCAACGCGGCCCGCAGCTCGAAGCGGGACGCCACCGGCGAGTACCAGCCCTGGATGGCCCCGTCGCACCCGGAGACGCCGGAGGCCCCCGCGTTCGACATGTCCATCACCGTCGGGGAGAACACCGCCCGGGAGATGGGCCTGACCCGCCGCGACGTCGACGAGTGGACCGTCTACACCCACGAGCGCGCGCTGGCGTCCATCGACTCCGGCGCCTTCGTCGACGAGATCATCCCGCTGGACGTCACCCTGCCCGACGGCACGACCAAGCGGTTCGACACCGACGAACACCCCCGCCGCGGCACCACCCTGGAACGCCTCGCCACGCTGCCCCTGCTGCACCCCGAACTGCCCAACGCGACCGTCACCGCCGCGAACGCCGCCGGCCTCAACGACGCCGCGGCCGCCGTGACCCTGACCAGCGACGACTACGCGGCCACCCACGGCCTCACCCCGCTGGCACGGATCCGCTCCTGGGCCACCGCCGGGATCGAGCCCGCACTGACCGGCCTCGCGCCCACCCTCGCGATCCCCCGCGCGCTTGACCGCGCCGGGCTCGCCCTCGCCGACATCGACCTGTTCGAGATCAACGAGGCGTTCTGCTCGGTGCCGGTGGCGGCCGTGCGCAAGCTCGGCATCCGCCCGGAGATCGTCAACGTGAACGGCAGCGGGGCGAGCCTCGGTCACCCCATCGCCGCCACCGGCGCCCGGATGGTCGTCACCATGGTCGGCGAGCTTCGCCGCCGCGGCGCCTCCCTCGGCTGCGTCTCGATGTGTGCCGGCGGCGGCATGGGCGCCGCCATGATCATCGAGATCGTCTGACTCGCCGTCCCGCGCCCGCCGGCATCTCCTGCCGGCATCCTCCTCGGATCGCCGCCGCGCCTGGTCAGAAACCGGCCACCGACGGCAATGATTCCGCCGGCGCCGGATAGTCTGCCAGCATTCCGAAAGGAAATGCAGCTGACGGCGCCGGCATGTACGGGGAGGCGGTCTGTGTCCGAGGTCGATGAGTCGAGGTCGCGGTGATGAGCGGCGACGAGCCGCCGGTCCATTCGTTGGCCGAGGCGGAGGTGCTGGCCCTCGCGGCCGTCTACTCCGAGCGGATTTCCGCTGGTCAGCTACTCAGGCTGGCCGGCCTGGAGTCCGCACGGCAGCCGCAGGGGACGTCGACCGCGATCGAGTACTGGCATGCGGTCAACGCCACGCTCGTCCAGGGCGTGCTTCCCGATGCCCGCCGCAGGATTCTCGCCATCGCTGCTCGCGACTTCCCCGCCAACCAGGCGTTCCAGACGGGGCTGGCCTCCGCGCAGGACGCCGAACCCGTGGGCAGCCAGCCCCGGGTCACCGGCCGCGCGCCTCGCGCGGATGGTGAGCTGCCCACGAACGGCACCGTCATCGCCTTCGACGCCGTCGGCTACAGCGGTCTCGAAATGCTGGAGCAGAGGCAGCTGCGCGACGGGCTGCGGGGAATCATCGAGGGCGCCCTGGCCGAGGCGCGAATACCCCCCGCCCTTCTGCAGCAGGACCGGGGCGACGGCTACCTCATGGTGTTCTCTGCTGCCACGCCGAAGGCACGGATCGTCGCTGACTTCGTCCGCGAGCTCGGTATCTCGCTGAACGAGTACAACGCGACCCGTAACAAGACCGGCCGGATCCGGCTGCGGGTTTCGATCCACGACGGCGACATCCTCCCGCACGGCACCGGCTGGGCCGGCGAAACTGTGGTGACCTGCGCGCGGCTGGTCGACTCGGCGCCCATTCGGGATGCGCTGGCGCACGACCAGGACGCGGACCTGGCGCTGATCCTCTCGGCCGAGGTCTTCGATTCCGTCGTCCGCCCGCGGCTGCGCGGGCTCCTCCCGAGCAACTTCCGCGAGGTCGACGTGACGGTGAAGACGTTCTCCGCCACCGCCTGGCTGACCCTTCCCGGCCGCCCACTGCCCAGCGCGCCAGCCCGCCTGCCGGCAAGCCCCACCAGCAGCCCGGCGGGTGCGGAAACCCGGGCCGCTCCCGCAGGCACAACGGCCCGCCCCGCCAGCCTGACCAACCCGAGCAGCCCGGACGACCAGGGCGGTCTGGATGTTCCGGTTCGGACGGACGGCACCAAGTGGGATTTCTTCGTCTCCGCGCTCAGTACCGACAAGGCGTGGGGAGACTGGATCACGTGGTACCTGCAGGCGCAGGGATACCGCGTCCGCCACGACGCCTGGGATCCTGCGGGCACCAACTACTACCTGGCACTCCAGGAAGGCCTGGAATACTCGGAACGCACGATCGTCGTGCTTTCACGAGCCTATCTCGCCTCGGATGCGGTCGGAGCCGCCTGGGGAACCGCGTTCGGTCGCGACCCGGGCGGACGGCACCGCGGGCTGATCCCCGTCAGGATCGAGGATTGCGAGCCCAAAGCACTGCTGGGCGGCATCCGGTACATCGACCTGGTTCCCTTCAAGGAGGACCCCACTGGCGCGCAGGAGCATCTGATCGAACAGATCCGCCGGTCGGTCAAAGGTGGTTACCGCCCCGTCGAGCCACCGCCGTTCCCACGCTGACCGGCGCAGGAATACCACGGACATCGGGTCGGGGGATCCGCCGATCAGGGTTCGAACAGCCAGTAGATCACCTGGTAATGTGCGCCGAGCAAAATCTCGGAGGTGCGAAGGCGTCTTCGATTCCTCTCCGGACTCGGCCGGCTGGGCGGACGGGCCGACGCTGACCGGTGGCGGCGGGCGCGTCGTCGTGAACTCCACGGCTTACATCCAGCCCGCGAAGAAGGTTGCGGACGACGTCGCGGTGGTGCGCACCCAGAAGTTCCGCGACTGCGCCGTCGAGGCGATCGGTGAGTCCCCCGCTGGCACGGATGATCCCACCCAGAGCATAGAAATGATGGGTGAGTTCGGGGAGCGGGACGTCCCGCTCCCCGACGGCGCGGCGGCCCGCTTCGCCTTCACGGTGAACATGACGACCGACGGCGTGACCGTCCCCCTCTGCATGGATATTCTGCTCTTCGGGAAGGGCCAGGTGGAGAGCCTGGCCACCGTGACCAGTGCAGTGAACCCGCCCGACGACCTCGTCACCGCCGTCACCGCCCAGATGGTCTCGAAGCTGAACAAGCAGTAGCACCCCAGCATTCCCGTGGCCGCCGGCCACCCGCCCCGAAGAAAGGTGGGGAAACCCCACCAGGAAAACACCAGGCGCGGCGAACCTCAACTCCGTCCACTGCCAGGAGCGGTTCGCGACCGGCGGCAGGCGGGTTCGGCTTGTCGACCTGGGGGTCAACCGTGACTACAGCGGATTCGTGCACGAGGGATCCGAGCTGCTCGGCACAGCCGCGATCGTCCGCTGGTTCCTGACCCTCTGAACAGACGAGCCCCGACCGCGGCCACGCTTCCTCCGTTCCTTTTCAGGCGCCCCGGTGCCTGAAAAGGAACGGAGATGTCGCGCTGACCGCCTGCCTACCTCGATGCGCGCAGACCGTCGAAGAGAACGGCGTTGAGACGTGCGAACCGGTCGGGGGCCCCCTCTGCGTCTGCGTGGCGAAGAGTGGCGAAGGCGCCCGCCACCAGGGCGAACAGATCGTCGACGTCGATGTCGCCGCGGACTGCGCGGTCCCGCTGCGCGCGCTGGAGAAGGGCGTGCAGAGTCTCGCGCAGACGAGCCGCGACGTCGGGCGCGGCGGTTCGTATGTCGAAGTCCGTTCCGGCGAGCGCGGCCTTGAGCGGACTGCTCTCGATGCCCTCCGCCAGCATCCGGGCCAGCATGGCAAGCAGGGCCTCACTGGAATCGGTATTCGTGGCGTATGCGGCGGCGGCATCCGCCACGAGCTGCTCCACCTGGTCGACGACGACCGCCGTGAACAGCGCCTCCTTGGTCGGGAAATGGCGGTGCACCGTGCCCGCGCCGACGCCTGCACGTCGGGCGATCTCGTCCAGCGGAACGGACAGGCCGTCGGCGGCGAACAGGTCACGGGCGGCGCGGAGCACTCGCGCCCGGTTCCGCCGCGCGTCGGCCCGCAGCGGACGCCCGGAGACCGACGTTTCCGGGGCTGTTCCTGCCTCCGGCGTGCCTGCGATGCCCGTCCGGTCTGCCATGGAGCCACTCTCCCTTTCACGGCGCCGAATCATCGACGCCTTCCTCGACCTGGGCGGCAACATCATCGACACAGCCGACATCTACACCGGGGGCGGTTCGGAAGAGGTCGTCGGACGCGCCATCGCCGCTCGCCGGGACTCGGTCGTACTGGCCACCAAGGGCGCCGGCCCGCTGGGCCCGGGCCCGAACGACCGCGGCCTGTCCCGACGCCATCTCAGCCGCGCGCTGGACGCCAGCCTCCGCCGCCTGGGCACCGATCACGTCGATCTCTACCAGTGCCACAACTGGGACCCGGACGTGCCCGTCGAGGAGACGATGACGACCCTGGACGGGTTCGTCCGCCAGGGCAAGGTCCGCTACATAGGCTGCTCCAACTACACCGCCAGCCAGATCATCGAGTCCAGTGGACGAGTCAGCGGCTGGGAACGACGCCCTTCATCAGCCTCCAGCCCCACTACTCGCTCCTCGCCCGCGAGATCGAAGCCGAGATCCTGCCGGCCTGCGCGCGCCACGGCCTGGGCGCCATCACCTACGGACCACTCGCCGGTGGCGTGCTCGCCGGCCGGTACCGACGCGGCACCCAGCCCGCACCGGGCAGCCACCTGCACCAGTGGCTCGCCTTCAACCCCACCGCCGCCCGCTGGGCGACCACACTCCTGCGCGACCGGAGCTTCGACGTCGCAGACGGCGTCACGAAGGTCGCCGACCATCTCGCCACCACCCCGTCAGCCGTCGCCATAGCGTGGGCTCTGCGCCGTCCCGGCATCACCTCGGTGATCCTCGGCCCACGCACCATCAACCAGCTCACCGATAACCTCGCCGGCCTCGACCTCGACCTGCCGACCGATCTCGCCGTACGGCTCCACGATCTCTCGGCGCCGCCCAACAGACCGGTCACCGGTCTGCCCGTCACCCTCCAGGAGGAGCGGTAATGCCCGGTACATCCGAGATCGGCCTGCTCAGGCTGGTGGCACAGCGGCTCGCCGGGGAACCCGCGGCGACGCCGGCCGAGGCGGTGCGCACGCTCGGCGGCCTGCAGGCGCAGGATCGGGGAAGCCTGCTGATGTCGGTCGCGCTGCGCACGGCCGCCCGCAGTCAGGCTGAGGTCGCAGCCGCCTTCGACGCCGGCGAGCTGGTCACGAGCTGGCCGATCAGGGGCACCCTGCACACCGTCCCCGCGGAGGACCTCGGCTGGCTCACCGCGCTCACCGCTCCCCGGCTGGCCGCCGTCGCCGCCCGGCACCGAGCCGGTCTCGGACTGGGTGCCGCCGTCTTCGAACAGGCCCGCACACGGGCCATCGAGGCGCTGTCCGGAGGCCGCCGCCTGCTCCGGGACGAGCTTTACGCGGCCTGGGAGGCCGCAGGCATCGCCACCGGAGGCCAGCGCGGCTACCACCTGATCGTCCACCTGACCGTGACCGGAACACTCTGCCTCGGCCCGGCCCGGGACGGGCAGCAGGCGTTCGTCCTGGTCAGCGAGTGGGTGCGCCGGCCCCGGTGGCTCGACCGGGACGAGGCTCTCGGCGCGCTGGCGCTCGCCTACTTCCGCGGGCACGGGCCGGCCAGCCGGGACGACTTCGCGAAGTGGACAAAGTTGCTGGCGGCGGACGTCCGCGCCGCCGTCGCGGTGGCCCGGCCAAGCCTCACCGGCATGGACGTGGACGGCGTCGAGCACCTGATGGACCCGCTCACCCCGGAACGCCTGGCGGCCTGCCGGGACGAGGCCCGCGCCGTCCACCTGCTGCCCGCGTTCGACGAGCTGGTTCTCGGCTACACCGACCGGTCCGCGATGCTCAGCCGCGAGGACTTCCAGCGGGTCGTCCCGGGCGGCAACGGCGTGTTCCGACCGACCGTCGTCCACGACGGCCGCATCGTCGCCACCTGGCAACGGCGCCGGCTACGCGGCCGCGGTGACACGATCGAGACGTCGCCGTTCACGAGCCTGAGCGCGTCCGTGCGCGCGGAGATCGACCGGGCCGCCACGCTCCTGCCCTGACCGGCCGCGGCCGGCGCCGAACCAGAACCCTCAATGGCACCTTACGACAGGTACTCGACCGCATTCGTAGCGCGAACGGGCGGTGACGGTTAGCTTGATCGCCCAAAGGTGTGCGTGTGCTGTCGAGGGGGACGCCCATGACCATCCGGAACAAGACGACAATCCTTGTCGCGGGCCTGTTATCAGTGCTGGCCGCACTCACCGCGACGGCGGGAACCGCGAACGCGGCCAGCACGGCCGCCACCCCTGGCCTCGCCGCGACGCTGGCGGCTCAGGCCGCCGCCTCATCCGGGCCGTTGTGCTCCCCGATCCCGCCGGCGACACCGGCGCCAGGGGTCGGGACCGCGCAGTTCACCTTCAACCGCGAGTTCCTGCTGGCGCTCGCCAGGGCGGGTGTGATCGCCTACGCCACCGCGCCCGGCCAGACCAGTGTGTGCCTGAACCCGCTCTCGGAACGGCTCACCTTCCCGCTCGAGCCCCCGCAGCGCGGTGCCGGGTCGACAACCGCGCAGATCGACGGCCAGCTCGTCTTCCGCAAGGTCCTCACCGGCACGGCCGTGTCGCTGAGCCTGCGCACCTTCAGCCACACGGCCGTCGGGAACTACATCTTCATCAACGCGGACGTTCCGCTCGCCGAGCAGATCCTGTTCTCCGTCGGGCTGCCCGACGCGAACGGCGCCTACCCGCTCGGGTTCTCCCGTCCTGAGGTGGTCAGCGTGCCGCTCGGCGTCACGTTCACCTTCCAGGGGGAGGCCGGCACCGTGACCACCGCCTACCCCGCACCCTGACCCGCGACGCCGGAGGCACCGGGATCCTCGCCACGGGCCACGCCTGACGTCCGTGGCGAGGAACCTGCGGACCTCAGGTGCCCGATCCCGGGGTCTGCCGGACGGGCCCGGCGACGGCGTCGCTGTCACCAGTAGAGCAGCCAGTGGTCGAAGTGCCAGATGCCGTGGCCCTGCAGGGTGAGCCGCTCGTCGCCGTCGCTCACCGACGTGCTGGGCGCGACCTGATGCAGCAGGTGGCCGGAGTGGATCACCAGCTCGCCGGCGGTATAGGGGACGTACCGCAAGGGATGGAAGCGCCGCAAGTCGCCGGCGCTGTCGATCCAGCCGCGTCGCTGGGCGTCGAGGTACGCCTCGTAGCCGACCTCCCAGGTGTTCAGCCCACCGCCCGCGACGGGCATCCGCAGTGCCAGAGTGAAGGACAACACCCTGGACAGGTCTACGGCCGCCGGCCAGTCGAAGAACTGGTACTGCAGGTCGAAATGCACCGGTGCGCGAGGGCGCAGGAAGATCGCGTCGGTGCGCCAGAGGTGGAAGCCCGGCAGGGCGTACCTGTCGGTGTAACGGACCGGGGCCGCGAGCCGCTCGGTGAGCGCTGCGCCGAGCCGGTCGTAGAGCCAGCCGAACCGGTCCCACAGCAGCGGGCGATGCAGCGCGGCGAGCCGGTCGTACTCGCCGGGCGGGGCATCCGGCGCGAGGTCGAGGTAGCTGGGCGTGCCCAGAGTGTGGAAGGCGTAGCCGCGGTCCAGCCAGGCCCGACGCTCCCGGTACACGTCCGCGCGGATCCCGTCCGCCTCCGCCGCGGACAGCAGACGAACGGTCGCCAGCGACGTCTCCCCCACGCCGGCACCGCCCACCGCCGTGCCCGACTCCGCGGCGGCCCTGGCCACGTCCGACGGCGGCAGGAGCCTGCCGGCCGTCACGCGCGCACCACCTTGCCCGCGTCCGCCACCTCACCGGCATCGGCCACCTCACCCGCGTCGCCCGGCACGAGTGCGTCGAGGAGGGCGGCGGTGATCGCGCCGCCGGCCCGGCGGTCGTACCAGTCGTAGCCCGGGGTGGGGTTCGCCTCCAGCACCCAGTAGGTCCCGCCGGCTTCGTCGGCGGCCATGAGGTCCCAGCCGGCGAACAGCAGGCCGGATTCGGCCGTCGCGGCGACCAGGCGGCTGCTCAGGTCGGCTGGCAGGTCGACGGTGGCGAAGTCGAGGCCGGCGCCGTCGAGCTCGCGGTAGTCGACCATCGGCCGCGCGTCCGCGTCCGTGCCCGCGGACGCGGCTGCGGCTGCGGCTGCGGCTGCGGCTGCGGCTGCGGCACGCGTGGCCAACGCCTCCGAACGCGCGGTGATCCGCTGCGCGTGCACCGTGCGGCCGCAGACGTGCGCCCGGATGTCGGTTCCGCCGACCCACCGCTGCAGGTGCACCGGCCCGCGCTCCCGGGTGAAGCCGCCCGCCGCGGTGAACTCCTCGGCGCGCACGGCGCGCGCGGTGGCCCGCACCCCGGACAGGGCCTTGACGACGGTGGGACCGGCGGCGGCGAACGCGTGCAGCGCTTCGGGGTCCGAGCTGGTCAGGCTCGCCGGAACGGCGAAGCCGGCGCGCGCCAGACGCGCCTCGTGCAGCGGCTTGGCGCCGTTGTCGGCCCAGGCCCCGGGGCGGTTCGCGACCGGGCCGGGGATGTGGTCCAGCCAGGCGGCGAGCGCGCTCGTGAGCGCACGCCAGCGGGCGGCACGGCGCGCGTCCGGCTCGACCGCGGACAGGTCGACGAGCCGCGCGAAGTAGGCGGCCGCCGGGTCGAGGTCCACCGCGCCCAGGGCGGTCACCAGGCGGCTCGCCCCGTCGTCGGGGATCGCCAGCCGCCAGTCGCCTTCACCGACGACCTCAGCCAGGTCGACCGCGACGACGTCCATACCCAGCCCGGACGCGGCCGTGACGAAATGCCGGTACGTCCCATCCGTGCCCACGCCGAGGGCGATCACGGGCCCGCCGGCCAGGTTCTGGCCGTCAAGGCCTGGGATGTGCGCGCCAAGGTCCATGCCGGGTCACATCCCTTCGCCGAAAAACATGGCCAGCAGCCGCGGGCCAAGGCCCAGCCAGGCCATCCGCAGCAGCTCCACGCCCGGGAACGGGTCGACCTCGACGAGCCGGGCCCGCTCGCCGTCGGCGTCGACCCGCCAGACCACTGCCGCGAGCGTGAGCTCGAGCCGGCCGGCGAGCGTGACGCTGCGCGCGGTCAGCTCCAGATGGTCGATCTCGGCGGTGGTGCACCGCCAGGCGTCGGCACCGAGGACGATGACGACCTCGAACGCCGGGTCGGAGACCGACCACCGGGCGCGGTAGGGGCCGTCGCCCGACGGGCGGCCCGGCCACACCGCACTGTGGCCGGTGATCGTGTCGCGCACCCACCAACACTCGTCGACCTGCACGGCCGGGTCGGGGAACCTCGCCGTGAACACCTCCACGGAGCCGGCCGGCTCACCGGCACGCCGCTCGGTGAGCGCGGCCGAGTAGGACAGTGCCCCACCGAACGCACGGGACGTCGGCCGGTTGACGACCGGTGCGTTCGTCAGTGTTGCGGCGGCCCATAACTGCGCGACGCATTCCTGGTACTGGAAGCGCGCGTCAAAACTCCCCGCCGCGTTCGCGAGCTCCGGCACCCGCAGGAAGATCGGCACCTCCGGGACGACGCTCACCACGGCCTGCCCGCCGACGCCGTCCCCCGCCTCGCCGCCCCGGTCGCCGTCACCGGACGCCCGGCCTCGGACCTCGACGGTGAACAGCTGGGCCGCGTCGAACGGGTCGAGGGTGACGGCCCGTCGGCCGTGCTCGGCGAGGTAGGCGGTGAGCTCGGCCGCGACCGGGTCCTCGGGGTCGGCAACGATCAGCAGATCGTCGGCGGTGAGGTTGTGGGCTACCGGGGGCATGGCTGGCTCGGTGCGCATGGCGGTCCCGTCCCGCTTCGCGGCAGCGGCAGCAGCGGCGGTGGTCAAATGACGACTCCGGCGGCGCGTAGGTACTGGTTGACGCGGGACGCCCGCAGAACGGCACCGATGTCGTCCTCGTCGATCACAGCGGACGTCGCCGGCACGCCGTCGGTGGCTCGGCCGGGAACCGTCCGGGCGGACGCCGCGTCGCCGCTACCCACCGGACCGAGCCCCGTGGACCGGTCGACAGCTATCCGGCCGGCCGCGGCGCCGGGATGCGCGCCGTCGGTGCCGTCCTTGAAGTCCTTAAAATCCTTGAAGTCCTTGTGATCTTTGGTGTCCTTCGTGTCTTTGGAGTCCTTCCAGTCCTTGAAGTCTTTGCCGTCCTTGAAGTCCTTGAACTTGGGCGCCTGCCCGACCGGGTCGGCCGGCACCGGCCGGCCGGGCGCGTGGCCGGCTGCCCCCAGGCCGGCGCGGCCGGGTACGGCAGCGCCGAGGGCATCGCCGTCCTGCTCGTGGCCGGCGTCGCCCGGGCGGCGCAGCATGGTGAGCAGGTCTCGGCGGTCAGCGGCGGACATGAACGGCCGGACTCGGGTCTCGTCGATCGTCCAGGGCATCAGCAGCTCTCCTTCCTGCGCCCGCCGGTGCCCGCGACATCCAGGGCGTCGGCGGTGGCTGAGCCGCCGCGGCCGGCGTCGTCGCCGGTGGCGGCCGGGGGCGGTACCGAAGCTGGCTCACGCGCGGAGTCGGCGCGGTACGGGGACTCGGCGCGGTACAGGGACAGCGCGTGGGCGAGCTGGCTCTGCACCTGTGGATAGTGGGGGTTGAGGTTGCAGATCAGGTGGTCGACGCCGAGCGCCTCGTAGCGGTGGAGGCCGGCGGCGATCTCCTCCGGCGCTCCGGCGAGCACCGGGTAGGCCGGCCATGGGTACGGCGACGGACGTCCAGGGGTCAGGGGCGCGACGTTGACGCCGACGGTGACACCCAGCGTCGCCGGGTCGCGCCCCTCGTCGGCGCAGGCGACGCGCGCGGCGGCGAGAGTGCGGGTCAGGTCGCCCGCCGCCGGGCCGGTGGCGGCGCGGACCGCCTCGGAGCCATCCGTCGTCTCGTCCGCCGGGTCGCCCGGTTGGGGTGCGCCGTACCAGCAGGTGTTCCACAGGTCGGCATACCGGGCGGCCAGGCGCATGAGCCGAGGGCCGCCACCGCCGACAAGCACCGGGATCCGCCGGCGCGGCGCGGGTCGCAGCTCTGCGTCACGCAGCCGGTGGAAGGAGCCGTGGTGGTCGGCGCGGCCGGTGCGCAGCAGCGTGGTGATGATCTCCAGCTGTTCGTCGAGCCGTTCCACGCGGTGGTCGAACGGCAGCCCGAAGGCCTCGAACTCGGGTCGGTGCCAGCCGGCGCCGAGGCCCAGCACCAGCCGCCCGCGGGAGATCTCGTCGAGTGTCGCCGCCATCTTCGCCAGGACGGCGGGATGACGGAACGCCGCGCACAGGACGAACGTGCCGAGCGTCACCCGGGACGTCGCCTCGGCGAGAGCCGACAGCGTCGTCCACGACTCCCAACCGCCCTCGGCCCGCTCCCCCGGCGCGCGGAACAACAGATGGTCGAAAACCCAGACGGAGTCGAAACCGGCCGCCTCCGCCTGGGACGCCAGGTCGCGTATTTCGAGATAGGACGGTTGCTTCCAGGGATACTCGACGATCGGTAGTACGACGCCGACCCGCATCGCGCCCGTACGCACGCACGCCCTCCCCCCGGAAAACGGCCGAGATCAAGCGTACGCCGACACCTTGGGCAGTGGGGCATATTCGCGGTATTCATGGAGCCGGCCCCTGCCATTCACCAGAAACCGGACTTCTGTCGAGATCATGGACCGATCTCGACCACGGACTTTCGACCTGAAAATTTCGAGGCCCCGGATGGGCTTTCGTCACATACCAGGCCGGGGCTCAGCCTTTACTTTTGCACCATTTGAGCACGGGGTGCGGCCGGCACCGAATGGCGGCGACTCCCTGACCGGCGGCGCGCCCAGGCAGGCGAGCAGCGCGAGCCGCTCGGCGGTCGGCGAGTGCGGCTCGGCCGACAGGATGGCGATGCGCTGGCCGGGGTCCTCCGGCAGGCGCAGCGTCTCCTCGTGCAGGGTCAGCTCACCGACCAGCGGGTGGCGGTACGCCCGCACGTGGCTGGCGCAGTCCTTGACCGGATGGCGCGCCCACCCCGACGCGAACTCCTCGCTCTTCACGCACAGCTCGCCGATCAGCGTGGTGAGCTGCTCGTCGTCGGGATACTGGCCCGAGGCCAGGCGGAGATAGCCGACGAGGTCCTCGACCTTGCGCCGCCAGTTGACGTAGAGGTCACGGACATGAGCATCCAGCATGATCAGCCGGGCCATGTTGGGACGCGAGGCGCAGCGGTCCGGGGCGTCGAAGTCCAGGTGCGGGGCGATCAGCGCGTGGCCGAGCCGGTTCCAGGCGAGCACGTCGGTGCGGCGGCCGATCACGAGGGCCGGGCTGTCACGGACCGACTCGAGCAGGATCCGGACCCCGGGACGTACCCGCTCCGGCCGGCGGTTGCGCCGCGCCGACCGCTCCGGGCGGGCGAGGCTGAGCAGGTGGGCGTGCTCGTCGTCGGTGAGCCTGAGCACCCGGGCGAGTGAGCCGAGCACGGCGTCGGAGGCGTTGCGGCTCTGCCCCTGCTCCAGCCGCGTGTAGTAGGTGACGCTCACCCCGGCGAGCTGGGCGAGCTCCTCGCGGCGCAGGCCGGGCACCCGGCGCCGATCACCCGGGCGGGCGATGCCGGCCTCCGCGGGCGCGAGCCGGTTGCGACGCGAACGAAGGAATTCGCCAAGCTCCGTCATCCTCGCATTGTCACTCCGCCGGCAGGCATTTCCGTGCCTGGAAGGTGACCCTGGCAGTGCTACCCACCGGGTGGATAGCCCGCGTGAGGCGATGGCTACCCTGCGCTCGCGCCTGGATCGTCAGGCCCATGACCGACACGACCGCCACACCGACGCCCGTCGCCGTGCCGGCGCAGGCGCAGCCGCAGCCGCAGGCCCGACGCGGCTCCGCGGAACCCGGCCCGCCGGCACCGGCGGAGCTGCGCTCGGAGCCCTCCGAGCCCTCCGAGCGCTCCGAGCGCCTCACCGCCCGACAGCGCGTCGCGCTCCTGCTGCTACTCGGAACGCAGTTCATGCTCGCGGTCGACTTCTCCATCCTGAACGTCGCCCTGCCCTCCATCGGCGCTGGCGTGGGGATCTCCGAGGGCCACCTGCAGTGGATCGCGACGGCCTTCGCGCTCCCGTCCGCCGGCTTCACGCTGCTGTTCGCGCGGGTCGCCGATCTCACCGGGCGGCTCCGGCTGTTCATGGTCGGGCTGGGGCTGCTCGTCGTCGCCTCGCTGGTCGGCGGGGTGGCGAGCACGCCGGCGGTGCTCCTCGCCGCCCGCGTGGGCCAGGGGATGGCCGCGGCCATCGCCACGCCGGCCGCGCTCTCGCTGCTGGTGACCACGTTCCCGGAGGGGCCGGCCCGCCAGCGGGCGCTCGGGCTCAACGGTGCGCTCCTGCCGGCCGGGTTCACCGTCGGCGCCCTCATCGGCGGCCTGCTCACGCAGTACCTGAGCTGGCGCTGGGCCTTCCTGTTGAACGTGCCGATCGCGCTCGCCATCCTGGTCGCCGCGCCGCGGGTGGTCACGGACGGGCGCGGTGAGACGGGTGGGCGACTGGACGTCCCGGGTGCGCTGACCGTCACCGGCGGGCTGGTGGCGCTGATCTACGGGATCTCCACCGGTGGCGAGGACGGCTGGGGCCGGCCCGTCGTGTGGATCACGGCCGGGGTGGGCCTGGCGTTGCTGGTCGCCTTCTGGCGCATCGAGTCGACCAGCTCGCATCCACTCGCGTCACTGGCCGTACTGCGCCGGCGCGCGGTCGGCGGCGGCAACGCCGGCGGATTGGTGATCTTCGCGATGGGCAGCGCGATCGTCTTCCTGCTCACCGTCTACCTGCAGGAGCTGCTCGGCTACTCGGCGATGGTCACCGGGCTGATCTTCGGTGTCCCGGGCGCGGCGGCCTTCACCGCCGGCCTCGTCGCGCCGCGGGTCCTGCGCCGGATCAGCCCGCGGACGACCCTCGTCACGGCGCTGTTCGTCCAGGGGACGTCCGCCGTGGCGCTGGCGTTCGTCGACCTCGACCGCACCTCGCTCACCCTGGTGATGGTCGCGTCGGTGCTCGGGTTCTTCGGGCATGCCCTCGGCATCGTCGGGTTCCTGGTGACGGCGACCGCGGACCTGCCCGACGACGAGCAGGGCCTGGCCACCGGGCTCGCGACCATGACCCAGCAGATCGGGCTCACCGTCGGGATCCCGATCCTGAGCGCGGTCGTCGCCGCGAACGCCGCCGGAGCCCCCGGCACCCTCGCCGCCGACGAGGCGACCCTGGACGGCATCAGGATGGCCCTGTCCATCGACGGCGCCGTCACGATCGCGGCCGGGCTCGCCGTCGCCGCCTTCCTCCCCCGCCTGCGGACACGAACAGCGCGCACAGCGACCGACGCCGCCGCCGGGCGCGCGACCGGGTGAGGCGGGTGCGTTTTCCAGTGGGTTTCTCCATCCTGTTCACAGCGAAGCGACACCGAGATCCGCCGACGGCCGCGCCGGCTGGGTGGGAGCCTTTTCCGGCCCCACCCGGCGCGATGTCAGCCATCGGATAGGCCGACCGCCCGGGCCCGGTGGGCCGGTGGGCGAGTGCCGGCTATTCTCGGCGACCACCATGACCACACCCGCGGATTTCTTTGCCGGACATGAGGGCGCCGTGCGCGCGATCGCGGTCTTCCCGGACGGCCGCCGGATCGTCACCGGCGGGGACGACACCAGAATCCGGGTCTGGGACCTGCCGTCGGGTCGGCTGCTCACCGAACACACCGCGCACACCGGCCCCGTCCTCGCGGTGGCGGTGGACGAGCAGTGTCAGGTGGTCTCCAGCGACCAGCGCAAGACGGTCGTCTGGGAGAGCGAGCCGGCCGCGGCCTCGTCCGCGGCGCCATCCTCGGTGCCGTATCCGAGGCGCGTCGCCGAGACTGCCGTCTCGCCACGCGGGGACACCGTGGTCAGCATCGACACCGGCCAGGATGTCGTCATCCAGCCACCCGGGACCGGCAGCTGGCCAAGCGGCCACCGGCGCGTCGACAGCATCACGGTGAGCGACGGAGGGCAGGTCGTCACCGGCGGATCGGAGCCGATCGTCCGCGTGACGGATCGGCACGGGGCCGAGCTGCGCCGGCTGGACGGTGCCGCGCACGGCAGTGTCGCCGTGGCGGCCTCCCACGACGGCAGCCACATCGCCGTCGCGATCCTGGGGGCTGTGCGGTACTGGGACACGGCCGGCTCCCGTACCGCGGTCGACCTGGCCGGCTGCGAGGACGCGGTCACCCTGGCGGTGACCCCGGACGGCAGGCAGGTCGTCGCGGGTGGCCTCGGTGGCGGGATCTGGGTGTGGAGTGCGGAGCAGCCCGGCCAGGCACCGGTGAGGCTGCGCGGCCACGACAGCGCGGTGCGGGCCTTCGCCGTCACGCCGGACAACAAGCGCCTGGTCAGTGGCGCCGATGACGGCACGATCCGGCTGTGGGACCTGGCGACGGGTGCGCGGATCACGCCGGGCGCCGCCCCGGCCCGCTGCCCGGCCACGTCAGCGATCAGGAAAGCGCGCTCGACCTGCTCGGGTTCGCCACGGACGTCGAGGCCATGGCCGCGCTCCTCGCGGACCGCGCGACCGAGCCGCCGCTGGCGATCGCGCTGCTCGGCCGGTGGGGCTCCGGCAAGTCGAGCTTCGCCCGCCAGCTCCATGACCGGGTGGCCGCGCTGGCCGAGCAGTCCAGCCGCAGTGCGGCGCGCAGCATCTTCGCGACCAACATCCGCCAGGTGCGCTTCGACGCCTGGCACTACAACGACGACCACCTCTGGGTGGGCATGGCCGAGCACCTCTTCGCCGGACTCGTCGAGCCGGAGCCATCGGACACCGAGCAGATCCGCGCGAGGCGGGAGGTCCTGCGCGACAGGCTGCGCGCCTTCGAGGATCTGGCAGCCGAGGACACCGGCTGGGCGCAGCGGCTGCGGGCCCGGGCCCGGCTGTGGCGGGTCGACCTCGCGCGGTGGCGTGGCCGGCTCGTCCTGGCCGGGGTGGTTCTGGTGCTGGGAATGGGCACCGGTCTGGTCGGCCTGATGTGGGGCCCGGCCCCGGTGGTGGCGGTCGGTGGCGTCGTCGCCGTGCTGGCCGGGTTTCCCATCGTCGGCTGGCTCGCGGCGGCCTGGCAGGCGGTCAGCGGGCTCGACCAGCGGCGTGTCGACGAACTGGACCAGCAGGCGCGGGACACCCGGATGCAGCTGGCCACGCTCGATGCCGCGCAGCGGCTGGCGGTCGTGATCGAGCAGGCCCGGTCGGGCGCCTACGACCAGTATCGCGGGCTGCTCGGCCAGGTCCACGCTGACCTGCGCCAGCTCAGCGACAGCGCGCGGCGGGCCTTCGCCGAGTGGACGAGGGCCGGCTCCCGGGGCAGGCCTCCGCTGGAGCGGGTCATCCTCTACATCGACGACCTCGACCGCTGCTCGCCGCGCAGGGTGGTCGATGTTCTCGCCGCGGTGCACATGCTGCTGGCGCTGCCGCTGTTCGTCGTGGTGGTCGCCGTGGATCCCCGGTGGCTTCGGCGCTGCCTCGAGCAGTACTACGCCGAGATCTTCGCCGGGAACGCGGACGCCGCCGGCGGCGCGACACCGTTCGACTACCTGGACAAGATCTTCCAGGTGGTCTTCGCGCTGCGGCCGATGGGGGCCGAGGCCGACCGCTACGTCGAGTGGCTCGTGCCGACGGCCACCGAGGACGTACGCCCCCGGCGCCGGGCAGCCGAATCGCCCGGGCCCGGGCCGCGCCCGGGTTCCGGGGAGCCCGACCGGTCCGGGCCGGGACGTACCGGGCAGGCGGCCACGCCCGGCGGGGTACCGCCCCAGCCGGACCAGCTGCGGCTGCGCCCCCAGGAGCTGCGGTTCGTCCAGCGGCTGCGCCCGATGCTGGAGACACCGCGCGCACTGAAACGGTTCGTCAACCTGTACCGCCTGGTGCGCGCGGGAATTCCCGACAACGAGCTCGACGACTTCATAGGCACCGACGAAAACGGCCCCTACCAGGCGGTACTCGTACTGCTCGCGGTACTCGTGGCCGATCCGGAAGGCGGCCGGACCCTGATAAAGGCGCTGCACGGACAAGTCGACGGGGCCGGTATCCACGAGCTGATCGAGGAGCTGTCCCGCCGCGAACAGCCCTGGCGGGTGCACGACATCTGGGCGCGTCTGCTGGCTCTGCTGGGAGACGGGAATTCCGTACACAGTAGTCTTCCGACCTACCGACGCTGGGCGGGAACGACGGCGCGGTTCAGTTTCGAGACCTGGGATCTGACCGAGCCCCGCTGACCATCAGGAGGCGACCGTGTTCGGCGGACGGGCACACCGTTTCCTCCGCCGCCGCCACGCCGTCGGCGCTCTGGTCGGCGTCGTCCTCGTCGCGGTCACCGCCGTGGCGCCGCGCGTCGCGGTCGGCGGCCACGGCCCGGCCGACTGCGACCTCACCGAGACGATCCGGGTCACCTCGTCCACGGAGAAGGCCGGCGTCATGGCCGACCTCGTCGACCGGTACAACGACGCGGGGCGCGCCGTGGCCGGCCTCTGCGGGCACGTCCAGCTCAACGCCCGCACGTCCGGGGCGACGAAGAACGACCTCGCCGCGGGCATGAAGGACCCACCGCAGGTGTGGCTTCCGACGTCGTCGATGTGGACGAGCCTGCTCGCGCAGGAGGGGCACGGCGACCTGCTGGCACCCGAGCCCGCACACCGGTCGGTGACCAGGAGCGCGCTCGTCATCGCGATGCCGCAGCCGGTGGCCGAGACGCTGGCGCAGCACGGCGCCCAGCTCGCCACCTGGAAGGACGTGCTCGATCTGGCGCAGAAAGGCTGGTCCGCCTACGGCCGACCGGAATGGGGGAAGTTCGTGCTCGGCCGGGACAACGCGGAGACGTCGACCTCCGGACTGGCCGCCACGGTCGCCACCTATCTCGCCGCAGCCCACGCCACCGGTACCGCGACCACACCCACCTCCGACTGGCTCAATGATCCGGACGTCGTGGCCTTCGTGCACGGAATCGAGTCGTCGGTTTCGCGTTACGGCGACGAGGCGGTGCTGTTCATGCAGCAGATCTACGACGCCGAACAAAAGCAGGACGAGGCCGCCTACCGGCCGTATGTCGACGCGATAGTCATCCAGGAGCAGATGGTCTACCTGTACAACCGTGGCGCTCCCGGCGGCGATCCGGCCCAGATGAGCGACGAGCGCCAGCCACGCCGTCCGCTGCGGGTGGTGTATCCGCAGGACGGCACGCTCGAGCTCGATCACCCGTTCGTCGTGCTGGCCTCGGCGACGCCGCCGCAGCGCAGCGTCGCGGAGGACTTCTACCGTTTCCTGGTCGAGGACGAGCAGCAGCGGCTGTTCGCCGACGTCGGTTTCCGCCCACTCCCCGCCAGCTCCACCGAGAACGACGAGAACGACGAGCCCGACGGGCAGGCCACGGCCACCCGGCCGACCGAGCAGCTCGTGCGAACGCTCGGCATACCGGCGGACCAGACGCCGGCGCTCGTGCCGACCCCCGACGGCACACTGCTCGCGGCGATGCTGGAGAACTGGGACCGGGTACGGCGCAAGGCCCGCGTGCTGCTGCTGCTCGACGTGTCGGGTTCGATGAACGAACCTGTCGACGACCCGGACAAGGCCGTCGACGCGACGAAGCTGCAGCTGATGATCCCGGCCGCCGAACGTGCGCTCACGCTGCTCGACGATGACGACGAGGTGGGCCTGTGGACGTTCTCGTCCGACCCGGCCTACACCGAGGTCGTGCCGGTGTCACCCGTCGGTGAGGTCCGCGCCGCACTGCAGGAGCGGCTGCGGGGACTGCAGGCGCGCGGGGACACCGCCCTGTTCGAGGCCACCCGGCGGGCCAGCGAGAAGATGACCCGGAACGCATCAACGCCATCGTGCTGCTCAGCGACGGGCAGAACACCGAGCCGTACCCCGGTGGCGCGAAGGCGCTGCTGGCCGCGCTGGACCCGGGCACCTCGGACACACCCGTCCGGATCTTCACGGTCCCCTACGGCCGGGCCGACAACGCCGACGTCGGCACGCTCGCGGAGATCGCGCGCCTGACCCGGGCGGCCCAGTACGACGCCCGCAACCCGCTGGACATCGACGCGGCATTCGTCCGGGTCTTCCGGAACTTCGGCTGAACGGTGGCGCTTCCACAGCGGTTCCAGGATCCGGTCGGGGTCGGCGAGGCCGTCGTGCTCGGACTCGGCGCGTTCGTGGCCGGGCTGGTCGGGCCGTGGCCGTGGCTGGCCGGTGTGGCCGGGCCGGTGACGGCGGGCCTCGTCCTGATCACGGCCACCCGACGCGGCCCGCAACCGCCGCCCCCGCCTCCGCAGCCGCACCCGCTGGGAGCGGCGGACGCCGTCCGGCTGGTGCGGGCGTGGAGGGAGGACCTCGGAGCGGACCATCCCGCCCACTCCCGCGCCGACGAGGTGTGCGAGCTGGCCGACACGGTCGAGCTGCTGATCCTTCGGCGGGAACACGTGATCGCCGGTATCGAGGAGGCCGCGGCGCGGGAGGCGATGGCCCGCGACCTGAGCCTGGACGTCGCTTACCTCACGCGCTTTCTGGACAGCTTCTATGTCTCCAGAGGGATCGCTCCGACGAGAACGGTCCACTGGGACGAGCTGCGGGAGCGCTTCAACCGGGTGCACGGCATGCTCCACAACGATCCCGATCTCTGACCTGCACGTCCCAGCCCCGGCACGTGCCACGTGGCCGTGCCCGCACGCCCGGCTGTGTGCCTGCCGGGTATCCGGGAAGCATCCGAGGGAGGAGCTGCGCGGAGGAGAGGGCCGTGGCGGAGAGCGGGCATCGCGGTGACACGATGGCACCGCCGTGCCCGGTTCGTCCCGAGTCGGACTCGAAGCGGGAGCCGGACCCGGAGCGCCCGGCTGGGCTGGAGCCTGTGGCTGGGCCGGAACCGGTGCCGGCGGCGGTGGCCGGGTTACTGGCGACCGCCCGCGGCTGCCTCGAAGTGGATGTCTGCTGGCTGTCCCGGCTGATCGGCGGGACCCAGGTGATCGAGGCCTGCAGTGGGGATGCGGCTTCGTTCGGCGTTCGTCCCGGCTCGACCGTCCGCTACGGCGACCGACGGCACTCGCACGGGCACACCGGCCACCCACCCGCACCGGCCGGTCAGGCGAGCCCGGGCACAGGCACAGGCACGTCGGCTGCCGAGGGTCAGGTCTCCGGGCGGCTCGGAGCGGGTTCTTACCTCGGGGTTCCCGTGGTGCTGGCAGACGGGCGGCTGTACGGGATGCTGTGCTGCCTGAGCCACGACCGCGTCCTCACCGCACGTGGTCGCCAGGCACGGTCCCTGATCCTGCTCGCCGGCGTGCTCGCCGAGTCACTCTCCTGCCAGCCGCCGGACCTGGAGGCACGGCGCGGGCGGTTCCGGCAGCTGATCGACAACGGCGGTCCCCGGATGACGTTCCAGCCGGTCTTCGAGCTTCCGTCGATGGACTGCATGGGAGCGGAGGCGCTGGCGCGGTTCCCCCCAGGTTTCGGTGGCCCTGAGCGTTGCTTCGCGGAGGCCGCCGAGCTGGGTCTGGACATCGCTCTCGAGGTGTCCGCGATCAGGGTGGCGCTGCGCGCCCTGCCGCAGCTTCCACCCGAGTTCGGGCTCGGCTTCAACGCGTCTCCGACGACGATCGTCTCCGGGGCCATCGCCAAGATCATCGTCGGCCTCCCCGCTGACCGCCTCGTCCTCGAGATCACCGAGCACGACCACATCGAGGACTACCCCGCGATAGACCGCGCGCTGGACGTCCTGCGCCGGGCGGGCGTCCGGGTCGCCGTGGACGACGTCGGCCGCGGCTCCGCGGGCCTGCGTCACCTTGTGCAGCTGCGGCCGGACTTCATCAAGATGGACCGCTGCCTCACCCAGCACATCGACGTCGATCCGGCCCGGCGCGCACTCGCGACCGCGCTCGTGAGCTTCGCGCGGGAGACCGACGGGCTGGTGCTCGCCGAAGGCGTCGAGACCGCCGCGGAGCTCGACGTCCTGATCGGCGCCGGTGTTCACCAGGCACAAGGTCACCTCCTCGCACGACCCGGACCGCTCCCGCTGCCCCCGAACGCCGACCAGGCCCACCCGCAGCCCGACACCTCGCCGCCGGAGCCGACCTCGGAGCACAGCTGAGGGCAACAGCTGAAGACCGTGGTCGGCGGAGAGCATGTCGCAGAATCCCGAGTCCCGGGCTGCCATTGCCGTCGCGGCTTCCGAGCAAGAAGTGACGGTTATGGCTGCTGCGGCAACCAAAATCCTCACTTCTTGCGGGTTACCAAGTGGCCGCGCGTCCTTTTTATCCCCCTTGGGGCTAATTGCTGGCGCTGCGCGGCGGTCAGCCCTTCGCCCGTTCGGATACACCGATCACGCTCGTCTACCAGCACGAAGATCCCGCTCTGACCGAGGCAACGGATCACGCAGACGAGTGGTCAGCCCGGGAACGGGGCATCCAGATCGCCCGTGTGTTCCCGGCTCTCCGGACCGGGCGGCGCCCCGCGGCCGGGAAGCGCCAGCCAGGCAGTGGCGGAGAACCTCTTCGCCGTCACCGTGACCTCGACCTCGCGGAAGTCGCCCGGGGAGAGCCCGCGCAGCCGCGGGCGGACCACGGAATCGAAGATTTCGGACGAAAGGATCAGGGCCGAGTCCGCATCCTGGTCGTCCGCGAGCACTTCCCGGATGGGCGCCGAGTCGACCAGCCTCGCGCAGGTCACCACGGCGTCACCGACCCAACCGGTCCCGTCGGTCAGGATGTCACCTTCGTGCATCGCGACCCGCAGCCGGATCCGGCCGCGCGTGTTACGGGTCGCGTTGTACAGGTTCAGTGCGATGCCAAGCTCGCGGACGAAGTCGGCGACGATCCGTGCTTTCGGGACGATGGCCGAGAACACCATGAGATACCCGTCGCCCCGGTCCTGCTGCTGGAGCGCTCGGGGGATTCCGGCCTCGGCGAGGGAGTCCTCGATGATCCGCCGCACCCCGTCGCGCAGCTGCTTCTGCCCCAGTGCGGTGAGATCGCTGTAGCTGACGGTTTCGAAGGCGACGACGGTGCCGTACATGGGCAGCCCGCCATCCGTTCGCGGCTCCGCACCGGCGTCGCGAGGCGGGCTGGCCACGGATTCGGCGTGTCGCGCGGCGGCCAGCCCCGTCTGGAACGCCTTGTTGGTGGGGAAGTCGTGAGCCGCGAGGGTGAGAATCCGGCGGCGGGCACCCGGGAGCATGCCCTGGACGAGCCTGGCGTTGACCTCGTGCCAGTACTCGATCGCGGTTGATGTCGTCGGCGGCTGCTGTTCGGGTTTCAGACCGGCCCGGGAAATCAGCTGACCAGCAGCGGTCCGCTCGGAATAGACGGCCGCGAGGGCCTGCACCTCAAACCTGGTCAACGAGTCGACAGGAGTCTCGTCGTCGACGCCGCGACCGGAGCTTTCGAACAGGCGGACCACGTCGGCGAGCTGGCGGTTGGCGGGGTACATCCTGGCGGCTTCGGTGATCAGCCGCGCCAGCCAGCCCTCGGCTTGCGCCTGCCTGACGACCCTGAACACGACTTCCGTCATGGAGCCGTTCTCCAGCCCGAAGGCCAAAGGCCTGTCGAGCGCGTAGAGCAGCTCCGCGAACGTTCCCGGGTTCGGATAGACGGCGAGGAGGGCGTCCCGTACCCTTCGGCGCAGCGCGCCGTCCATCGCCGCGATCTTCGATTCGTCGACCCTGGGCACAGCCGCCTCCACGTCGGGGATGCGGCTGAGGTCGGGCTGGTGGGCGAACTGGTAGCGCATCGCCGCGAACCAGCCGGGAGCCAGCGAGTGCTCGGTGCCCGCGGTCGACTCCGACTCCGCCAGCCAGCGTTCGGCCGCCTCCGGGTCGAGCAGGTGCAGCGCGGTGAGCTGTTGGGCCTTTTCCAGTTCGGGGCGATGTCGCCAGGTGCCGGTCTGCTCGGCGTACTGCCAGAGCAGGTTGGCGACGGCGAGCACCCGGTCCATCCCGTACCGCGCGCGCAGCGAGGTGAGCAGGAACCGGCGAAGCTCCGGCTCGATCTCGAACAGGCCGTCGCCGATGTCACGGAACACCGGCGAGAGCAGCAGTTCGGCCTCGACGGCGTAGTCCAGCGGCTCGTCATCGAGGAAGAAGTTCACCCGCAGCAGGTGCAACAGGCGGGCGTCGACGACCACCGGCACGGCGGCGTGGCCGGCCAGCGCCAGTGGCCCATCAGGCAGCTCGGCCAGGACGTCCGAGCGGCGACGCGCGGCGTCGCCGGTGTCGGTGTCAGCGGCGGCGTTCACAGCGGCGCGTCCACAAGGACCGACCGGCCGCGCAGGGCCTCCACCGCCGCGTCGAGGCCGGCCTTGGTGGCCAGCGGGAACATCGGCACATGCCGGCTGACCCGCCCGGCGGTCGAGCCGGCCCAGCGGCCGACCGGCGCCGGGTTCAGCCAGACCAGGCGACCGCACCGTTCCCGTAGCGCTTTCAGAAGGGCGATCGTGTCGAGGAGCCGCACCGGGTCGTAGCGGCCGCGGGCGGCACCCGCGTCCCCGATCACCACCGCTCCCGTCGGGCCGCCGGTCGCCGCCGCGTCGTCGAGGTCGAGCAGGTCGGCCAGCCGCTCCGCCCGGGTCAGCGCCGGGTCGGCGTAGACGGCGCCGTTCGGCAGCGGCGAGATCCGGCGCAGGATCTCGTCGAGGTGGCCGGCGAACGGGTCGGACAACGTGTCCAGCAGCCGTCGGTCGGGGCTCGGGGCCGGCACGTTGTGGAAATACCGAACAATTGTCGTCTCGGAGCGGGCGGTCTCCGTCAGCGCGACCCGGACGTGTTGGACATAGTCGGCATACGGTGTCATCGACCCGCCCGCGTCGATGAGGACCAGCATGCGGACGGCGTTGCGCCGCCGGGCGACGAGGACCGGCGCCGTCGCCACACCGCTGTCGCAGCGCCGGCGCAGGGATGCCTCCACGTCGACCTCGACAGCCGGGCCGACCCGCACCGGGCGGCGGACCCGCCGCCAGGCCTGCGCGATCTCCCGCTCGCTCACCGGGTAGCGCGGAACCAGCACCAGTCGGCGGTCGACCCCGGCGAAGGATGGGGCCGGGAGCGCCGGCAGGCCACCCATCGGGTCCGCACGTACCGCTTCAGCCCCAGGTGATGCGACGGCATGCGGCTCAGCGTCGGGCTTGCTGGCGTCCAGGTCTCCGGCGAGGTCGTCCTCGGCCGGTGCCGGCGGGTCGAGGTCCGGCACGTCCACCCGCAGGAAAGCGGCCCGCACGACGTCGGCCTCGCGGTCCGACTTGGCCCACAGCGTGACGCACAGGTCCTCCAGCGCCGCGCGGGAGGACCAGCCGAAGCCGGCGGCGAGAGCCTGGCGCAGCGCGGCCACGTCCTCGGGGCCGAGCATGAACGCTCGCCGCCGCAGCTGGTCGATCAGGTCGGTGACGAACCGCGGCGGGCCGGGGCTCATCCGTCGTCCCCCGGCGGCAGCCCGCGCGGCGGGCGCTCCGCCGCGGCGCGGCCGGATGGAGGGGCGGTGCCAGGTGCGGGCATGGCCTCAGCCAGCGCCACGTCGGAGCGCACCTTCAGCAGCGCGCCGATGTAGGGCAGGAGGTCCAGTTCGACGACCGGCGTCTGGACGGCCCGCAGGTAGCCGACCCAGTCCAGCAGCTCGGAAAGGCCGGGCCGCTTGGTCAGGTTCAGCGATCGCAGCCGGACCAGGACGTCGATCGCGCCCTCGCGCAGCGCCGCCTCGGGCACGTCATGCGCGGCCAGGATCTCGTCCAGCAGCCCGACGTCGCGCGGGAACTCCACGAAATGGAAGACGCACCGTCGCAGGAACGCGCTCGGCAGCACCTTCTCCTCGTTGTTCGTCACGAAGATGATCGGCCGCAGGTCCGGGCGGTCCTCCGGGACGGCATGACGGCGGCCGGGCTGCTCGGCGACGTCGAAGGCGAGCTGGTCCAGCTCGCGCAGCAGGTCGTTCGGGAAGTCGATGTCGGCCTTGTCGATCTCGTCGATCAGGAGGACGGAGCGCCGCCCCTGTTCGGCCCGGGCGATGGCCCGCCCCAGCGGCCCCAGCCGGACGTAGTCGCCGACGTTCCCCGGGTCTCCGGCTGTTCCCGCCGGGAGCTGGGCGTCGTACAGCCGGCGGACGGCGTCATAGGTGTAGAGCAGGTCCTGGGCCCGGGTCGTCGACTTGACGTACATCTCCTCCAGCGGCAGGCCCAGCGCGTAGGCCACTGCATGGGCCAGCCGCGTCTTGCCCGCGCCCGGGTCCCCCTGAAGCAGCAGCGGCCGGCCCAACGCGACAGCGACGTTGACCGCCTCGGCCAGCCGGGGGCCGGCGATGTAGGGCTCGCGGCCGACCTCCACCGTGTCGGTGACGGTGGCCGGCACCGGCTCCAGGTCAGCCCGCTCGATGCGCCGGTGTTCCGGGAGGGCGGCGGCCGGGTCGAACTGCGTGGACGTGTCGACCCGATGGCGGGTACGCATCAGCCGGTTCCTTCCAGTCGACCGCGGAAGGCGGCCTGATCCCGATGCAGCTCATCGACGCTTTCGTCGATCGCCGAGTACAGAGCCCGGACGTCGAGAACGTCGCTGCCCGGGAGACCGAGCGCGGCACGCCGGCAGAGCTGCTCCTGCCAGGCCCAGCGCAGTGCCAGCGGCCAGCCGTGGGTCTCCGCCAGACGCGACACCGCGCCGTGCGCCCATTTCCTGACGTCCAACGGGGTGAAGCGGGGTGGGTCGAGAACGATGATGTCGTCCGGCAGAGCCATACCGACCCGACTGACGAACAGCAGCACCAGTTGCCTGGGCCCGGCGATGAAATCGCTTCGTACGCGGTCCCAGAACACCTCGACCGCCGCCGGGATCCGGTCGCCGCTCCCCCGCTCGACCCCGTCGACGTGGACCCGGAACGACAGATCTCGCCAGGCCAGCTCGTCGCGATGCCCGCACAGCTCGTCCGCCCACAGTTCGGGCGGCCGGATGTCCTCACGCAGGTTGATCGGAGTCTTCCGGGCGACGTCGTCGCTGACCAGGCCCTCGATCCGGACCTGGAGCTTGTCCAGGTACATGTCCTCGGCGTATGTGCTGGCGAAAGCGAGAACCGGTGCCCCGGTACCCGCAGCGGTCAGCACGATGTCGTCCACCGAGGCGAGGTCGAAGAAGGTGCTGTTGAAGTAACGATCGATGGCCGGGACGAAGGCCCGCCCGCCGGAGTCGGCGCCACCCCCCATACGTGGAGGGTTTGGTGCCTGCCCTTCGCGCTTGAATTTCAGCGCGAAGATCCGTAACGGATGCCTGTCGTACGGTGCCTCCTCGCTCGCTGCCGCCACGAGCTGCGGCAACCAGCCCTCCGCCTTGGCCGCCGTCAACACCGCCATCAGGATCTCCGAGATGCCCTTGCCGTCACCCGCGTAGTCGCCGACTCGCTTGTCCAGGTTGAAGAGGAGGAACTGATCCAAGGCCGCGCGCTCGGGAAACGCTTCCTTCAACGCATTGAAGAAGGACCGGAGCTGGGGGCCCGTCAGCCCCTCAAGCCGGTCAACGTCAAGGTCCATCAAGAACGCACCCCGGCCAACGCCGATGTCCCCCCGCCCGCTCACCGCCGCCCTCAACGGTGCTCGTTTCCGTCCGGATATAACGGTAGCGGCACGGCATCCTCCGGCTCCACGTAGGGGACAGGAACAGATGAGTTTGTTCGATGATGATCGGATCCGAGCTCTGTCCGGTCCGGAGCGGGGCGCACTCGGCGAGGTCCTGCGGAGGGCGTTTCCGGCCCGTGCCGACTGGGAGCGGCTGTTGCTGTTCCAGCTTGATCGACACCTGGCCGACTACGCGCCCGAGGCCTCCGACCTGCGGGATATCACGCTCCGGGTGGTTGAATCGGCGGCCGTTGACGACTGGCTGGTCGACCTCGTGAAGGCCGCCCTCGCCGTCAGTGGGAACCGAAAGCTGCGGGAGTGGGCGCAGCCCTACCTGGCGGCCGGTCCGAAGCCGGCCAGTGGACCGGCGGACCGACCCGAGGCCACGCTTGCCGCCGCCACGACGACCGGGAGCGGAGCGGCCACCGCGGCACCGTCGGCCTCGGGCGATGACCCGCCGGTCGTGTTCGTCAGCTACGGCCACGCGGCGGACGACGACGATCAGTTCGGGTTGTTCGTCGACGACCTGCGGGCCGCGGTTGTTCGCGTCACCGGTGTAAGCCCGGCCCGGGCCCTCTACGTCGACACCAGCCTGAGCGTGGGCATCGAATGGTCCCCGGGGCTCGTCGAGGCCCTCTCAGGCTGCCGCGTCCTCATGCCCTTCTACAGCGTGAGCCTGATGGGCAGCCGTGGCTGCGGCCGTGAGTGGGCCTACTTCACCCAACGCCAGGACGAGTTCGAACGGGCGACCGGCAAGCCGGCGGACTCGATTCTCCCGGTGCTCTGGGACAACCCCGCGAACTACGCCGACCGGCTCGCGAAGCCGCCCTTCCCCGCCGTCCAGTTCGCTCCGAACGGCGCCGAGTTCCGGCGCTACCGGGAGCGGGGGCTGCGCCACCTGTACAGCCGCCGGGACACCTTCGGAACGGAAGTCCGGACCGTCCGCGACTACCTCGCGGACCTCGTCGCGGACCTCACCCGCCGCCCGCCGCTGCCACCGGGCCCCCTCGCTGTCGCCTTCGACGCGATCGCCCCGGCCTTCGGCGGCGCCTGACCGCGGACCTACACGAGTGTCGACCCATCACTCGATCACGGCCGATCGGCGGCTGCGGGACGACAGACCCCGTCGACGCAACGGTGCCGCAGCTGGTTCCGACCTACAGCGATGACTCAAGTCATTGACTTAAGTCATCGATCTCGCTAGCTTTCCGGATGTGGCGACGGGCGCGAAGGCTGGAGGCCGGGAGGCACAGCGACGCGCGACCCACGAGCGGCTTTTCGCCGCCGCGGTGGCGGAGTTCGAGCGATCGGGCTCCGCGGCGGCCGACGTGGGCGCGATCGTGCGGGCAGCCGGCGTGGCCCATGGCACGTTCTTCTCCCATTTCCCGACGAAGGAGCACGTCGTCGCCGAGCTGGGCCAACGCGAGGAGGTTCGGATGGCCGCCGAGCTCGATGATTTCCTCGCGGCTCCACGCGGCCTGACGGAGCTGTTCGCGGTGGTCGCCGGGATGGCGGTGTCGCTGGAGGAGCGCATCGGCACGCTTCTTTTCAGAGACCTGCTCACGCTCTATTTCTCGCCGTCGCGCCCCGAGCTTCGGGTGTGGCCTGAGCATCCGGTCGTCGCCCGCGTCATCGGCGAGGTCGGGTCCGCTCGGGATCGCGGCGAGATCGATGCGGCGGCCGACCCCTCGAACAGCGCGACGGTTTTCCTTCTCGGGCTCTACGCACTGCTGCTCACTCAGGAGAACAACGCGGCGCGGGCTGACGCACTCGACCAGTTCGCCACCACCGTGCTGCGCGGCTTGGAACCCCGGTAGGTCCCCGCCAGCGGAGGTGGACGGTGCACGAGGCAGCGACAGACAGATACGAGTCACTCGACTTCCTGACCGACGGAACAATCATCCGGGATCCGTACCCGTACTACCAGTTCCTGCACGAGCGGCGCGGCCCGGTCTGGATCGAGCCCGTCCACGGCATGGCCATGGTCACCGGGTATGAGGAGGCCCTCACCGTCTACCGAGATCACGAGACCTTCTCGTCGTGCAACGCGCCCTCCGGGCCGTTCTCGGGATTCCCCGCCAGCACCGAGGTCGACGACGTCAGCGCACTGGTCGAGCAACACCGCGCGGACATGCCGTTGCACGGGTACATGGCCACCTGGGACCCGCCCGAGCACACCGCTTACCGCTCCCTGCTCACCGGGCTGTTCACACCACGGCGGCTCGCGGCGACCGAGGCCTTCATGGGGCAGCTCGCCGACCGCCAGATCGACGAGTTCCTCGAACGCGGAGCCTGCGAGCTCATCTACCAGTTCGCGGTGCCGTACACCATGCTGGTGATCGCCACGCTCCTCGGCGTACCGCAGGAGGACCTGCCGCGTTTCCGTGCCTGGTTCGACGCACAGCAGGCCCGCAACACCGCCGGTCAGGGAAAGGTCCAGGTCGAGGACCTGAACGTCCTGTCATCCTTCGAGGACGCCTTCACGAACTACCTGGAGGACCGTCGGCGCCGGCCGCGGGAGGATGTTCTCACCCATCTGGCGCAGGTCACCTTCCCCGACGGTTCGACACCGACGACCACCGTGCTGGCGAACGAGGCCGCCTTCCTGTTCGCCGCCGGGCAGGAGACCACCGCGCGCACCCTGGCCTTCGCCGTGCAGTACCTGGCCGAGCATCCCCGGACGCAGGAGTTCCTCCGCGAGCACCGGGACCGCATTCCAGGCTTCGTCGAGGAGATCCTGCGTCTGGAAAGCCCGGTCCAGGACCATTTCCGGCTGGCGCGGAAGGCCACCACGCTCGGCGGCGTGCCGATACCCGCCGGAACCACCGTGATGGTGATGATCGGCGCCGTCAACCGCGATCCGCGTCGCTTCGACGCACCGGACGAGTTCAGCCTCGACCGCCGCAACAGCTACGAGCACGTCACCTTCGCACGGGGCGTCCACACCTGCCTCGGCCAGCCGCTCGCCCGCGCGGAGGCCCGCATCGGCCTGGAGCACATCCTCGACCGGATGGCCGACATCAGGATCTCCACCGCGGAGCACGGACCGGCCGGCGCCCGCCGGTACGACTACGACCCGACCAGCCTCTTCCGCGGTCTGAAGGCTCTGCATGTCGAGTTCACCGCGCGCGACCGGCACACCGGCGGCTCACAGCTGTGACGGGTCCTACTCGACCTGCCAGGCCTGTGCGATCCGCGTGTAAAGGTCGTGGTGGTCATCTGGCCAGGTGAGCCCTGCCTCCAGGGTGTTGAGGGCCACGTGGGTGGCGCCCAGCTCGATCCAGCGGTCGATCCTGGTCGCCACGTCTTTCAGGCTGTCGGGTGTCAGCCGTACCTGCCCCTGCAGACCGAGGGTTGCCGGGTCTCGGCCGGCCCGTTCCGCCGCGGCGCGCACGGCCGTCCACGCGGCGGCGAGCCGACCGCCGCCGCCGAGCGCGGGATGGGGTATCCAGCCGTCGGCGAGCCGGCCCACCCGTTCAAGCGCGGTGGGCACGTCACCGCATCCGATCCAGATCGGAATCGGTCGCTGGACGGGCAGGGGCGCGATGCCGGCACGGTCGATGACGTCGGACCGGCCCCGGTGATCCACCACGGGCTGTGTCCACAGTTGGCGCAGCAGACCGATCTGCTCCTCCAGACGGGCGGCGCGCGAGCGGAACGACACGCCGAGGCCTTCGTACTCCACCTCGTTCCACCCGATGCCGACACCGAGACGCAGCCGGCCGTCGAGAAGCCGGTCGACGGTCGCCGCCTGCTTGGCCACGAGCGCCGTCTGCCGCTGCGGCAGGACGAGAACCCCGGTGACGAGCTCGAGGGAGCTGGTGGCGCCGAGAAAGGCGAACAGGGTCAGCGGCTCAAGGAACGGCGTCCGGTGGTCGTAGTGGCCGGTCCAGCCCGGGCGGCTCTGCGAGTCCGCGCCGAGCACGTGGTCGTAGGCGATCAGATGATCGAATCCGAGCTCCTCGACGTGCTCGGCGAAACGCCGTACCGCACGCGGGTCGCTCGGACGGATCTCCGCCTGTGGGAGCACCACTCCCAGCCGAACAGACCCGTCGCCCAGCCGAACAGACCCATGCGTCATGCCCGCGGGCCTTCCGCCGCGACGGATGTCGACAGCCAGGTCGGGCGGAAGCGCCGCCGCCGTACCTCCCAGCGATCGCGCCTCCGGACGAACTCGTCGTCGTACCGGCCGAAGACGGAGGTGGCTGTGCCGCGCGCCGCATCCACCAGGACCGCGTGCAGGTAGCACGACGCATCGGCGACGGCGGCCGATGCCTGGAACGCCACATGGTGCGTGGAGATCTGATGCAGTGTCGGGCCGAGAGGGTCGTGGAAGTCGGCGGCCCAGGCCATGAACTCGTCCAGGGTTCCCACCTGGAGCCGCATGCCGAAGCTGATCGTGGCGTCGGGCGCGAAGCAGGCACGCAGCGCCGCCCAGTCCCGGCGGTCGATGGCGATCGCATAGGCGTTCTGCACCGCCATGATCGCAGCGGCGTCGTCGGTTTCGGTCACGCTGCCTCCCACCTGGCTCTCCTGTCAGCACCGCAGGTCGACATCGTTCTCGATATCGAGATCGACGTCAACATCCGCAGTCGAACCGGCCGCCGACCGTCACCAGCTACCCCGACACCTCCGACCAGGGAGGGGATTACCTGGACCCACAACCTGAAACGGTCAAAACGGTCTCCGAGTTCTCGGTTCGAGATGTACTGAGCGAGTATCCGTCCGGCGGATTCGGCAAATGCCGACCAGCGGCCGGACGGCGCGTCTGAGATCCGCTCGTCCAGGCGCTTTCACCGCACGGCCCGCCCGGCTGAATCGGGCGTCTTCGTGCTGTGGAGCAAGCGGTAGCCAAGCGCCCGGGAAGGCCGCGCGCGCCGGCGGCCTGAATGTCGTCCACCTGGAGGAATCGCGCCGATGCCGCTGAATCGTGACGACTGGTACGACACCTCTCGCGACCTGGAGTGGACCCTGTCCTATGTAGACCCCGAGGTGGCGTTCCCGACCCGGTGGTCGGGCGCCCAGGGCATTCCGGCCGAGGCCTGGCAGGCGTGGGATGAGCCGTTCCGGGTCTCCTACCGCGACTACGTCCGGATCCAGCGCGAGAAGGAGGCCGGTGTCAAGGCGGTCAGCAATGCGCTGCTGCGGTCCGCCACCTACGAGAAACTCGACCCGGCCCACGTCGCCGCGTCCCAGCTGCATATGGGCACGACCTGCCTGGTGGAACACATGGCGGTCACCATGCAGAGTCGGTTCTGCCGGTTCGCGCCCACGCCCCGGTGGCGCAACCTCGGCGTCTTCGGCATGCTCGACGAAACCCGACACACCCAGCTGGACATGCGCTTCGCGCACAACCTGCTCCGACACGACCAGCGGTTCGACTGGACCCAGAAGGCGTTCCACACCAACGAGTGGGGCGTGCTGGCCGTGAAGAACTTCTTCGACGACGTGATGCTCAACGCGGACTGCGTCGAGGCGGCGCTCGCGACCAGCCTCACCGTCGAACACGGATTCACCAACATCCAGTTCGTCGCCCTGGCCGCCGACGCGATGGCGGCCGGCGACATCAACTGGTCGAACCTGCTGTTCTCGATCCAGACCGACGAGGCCCGGCACGCACAGCAGGGCTTCCCGACGCTGGCCGTGCTCATGGAGCACGACCCCGAGCGGGCCCAGAAGGCACTCGACGTCGCCTTCTGGCGGTCGACCCGACTGTTCCAGAACCTGACCGGTCCCGCGATGGACTACTACACGCCCCTTGACCAGCGCAAGATGTCGTTCAAGGAGTTCATGCTCGAATGGATCGTGAACCACCATGAGCGGGTTCTCGAGGACTACGGGCTCAAAAAACCGTGGTACTGGGACGATTTCCTGCACTCGCTGGAGAACGGCCACCACGCCATGCACATCGGGACCTGGTTCTGGCGCCCGACGCTGTTCTGGCGGCCCAATGCCGGGGTCTCCAAGGACGAACGGGCCTGGCTGAACGAGAAGTACCCCACGTGGGAGGAGAACTGGGGCGTCCTGTGGGACGAGATCATCAGGAATGTCAACGACGGCTCCATGGAACAGACCCTGCCCGAGACCCTGCCGTCACTGTGCAACCTGACCCAGCTGCCGCTCGGCTCCGCCGCGTCCCGGCACGACCTAGCCCCGCACCAGCTTGTCTACCGGGGCCGTCTTTACCATTTCGACCACGCGGTCTCGAAATGGTGCTTCGAGCAGGACCCGGAACGTTACGCCGGCCATCAGAACATCGTCGACCGGTTCATCGACGGCCAGATCCTGCCACCCGACCTCACCGGCGGGCTGGCGTACATGGGCATCACCCCCGAGGTGATGGGCGAGGACGTCTACGACTACGCCTGGGCGAAGGACTACGCCGGCACCGAATCCGACTGACCGGGATCCCCCCGGAAAACCGGCCAGGATGGTCGACCTCCAGGCCGAACGCCGGGACGTACGCCAGGCCGAACGCCAGAAGTCCGAACGCCAGAAGTCCGAAGGGATGTCCGTATGGCAGCGTTTCCGATCACCGGCCGGTTCGTCGGCGACTTCGTCCCGCATCTCGTCGCCGTCGACTCCGAGGACACCCTGGACGAGGTGGCCGCGAAGGTGGCGGTCCACAGCATCGGCCGTCGCGTCGCCCGGCCCGCCGACGAGGCCGGGTACGACGTTCTGCTCGACGGCCGGGTCCTCGACCCGACCGCGACCTTCGGCCAGGTCATCGCCGAGCACCAGATCCTGCCGCTGCAGTGGTTCGACGTCCGGATCCGGGAGCCGAAGCTCCCCGCCGCCGAGCCGGGCGCCGTCCGTGTCTGAGCCCGGCGACGGCTTCGTCGACCTGGTCGAGGCCGGCAGCCTCTGGGATGGCGAGATGGAAGCGTTCGACGTCGGCGCCGACGAGGTGCTCCTGATCAGGGTCGACGGGGAGATCCGCGCCTACGACGGTGCCTGCCCGCACCAGAGCATCTCCCTCGTCGAAGGGGAGCTGGCCGGCGGCGTGCTGACCTGCAGCGCCCACGAGTGGCAGTTCGACGCGCGCACCGGCGAGAGCATCAACCCCAGGGGCAGCCGCCTGACCCGACATGACGTGCGGGTGGACGAGTCAGGTGTGATCCAGGTCCGGCTCTGCTCCCGCACCCGCCCGGCGGCGCAGCCATCCCGAACGGAACCGGTGCAGACCGGTTAGCCAACCGGCCGACCGCCGACCGCCGACCGCACCGATCGCGCTCCCCCACAGCCCACGCTTTCCCCATCCGACCAGAAGATTGGCGCGTAGATGGCGATACTCGAGATGACGCCCGACGCCGAAGCCTCGCCGGACCTCGTCGGCCCGGTGATCCGGGCCGGCAACCTCGCCGAGGCGGTCATCGAGGCGGTCGCCCTCGACAACCCCGGCTCGGACGTCCTCGTCCTCGACCGCGACGACTACGTGCGGGTCCACACGCTCGGCACCTGCCGGCTGACCCAGGCGAGCCTGCAGGCATGCCTCGGCCAGCCCTGCCGGCTCGCCGAGCTCGAGATCGACATGCCGTCGTTCCGGGGAAGGCTGAAGACCCGCGACGACGAGTACCTGTGGTTCTACAACCAGCGCGGCGCCGGCACCCCAGGAGATCAGCGATGACGAATCCCCAGGCCACCCCCGCTCACGCCAGCGCGCACTGAAGACCTGGAGCGCGCTCGGAAACCTCGGCCGGCGGCCGACCGAGTACGAGATCGTCACCCACGGCCTCAACCACACCACCGGCCGGCCCGTGCCGCTGGAGATGGGCCCGGACGTCCACGGCAACGTGTGGCTGCGCGAGCACCGGGATGCGACCCGGCTACGCTGCGCCGACTGGGACGCCTTCCGCGACCCGGACGCGGTGACGTACGGCAGGTACGTCGCCCAGCAGGACGATCAGGAGACCTACGTCGAAGGCCTGCTGGAGCAGTTCGAGCGGGAGGACCACGACGCGGCGCTCGGCACCGAGGCCGTCGCCCTGCTGCGGCGGGCCCTGGCGCCGAGCCGCTACCTGGCACACGGCCAGCAGATGCTCTCCGCCTACCTGCAGCAGCTCGCGTCCAGCAGCTATGTCGCGAACTGCGCCGCGTTCCAGACCGCGGACCAGCTGCGCCGCGTGCAGATCACCGCCTGCCGCACGACCCAGCTGCGGTCGGCCCACCCGCGGGCCGGGTTCGCCACCGGGGAGCGCCAGGCCTGGGAGGGCGCCGACGACTGGCAGCCGATCCGCCGTGCGGTCGAGCTCGCGCTTGTCGAGTTCGACTGGGACCGTGCCTTCGTCGTCACCAACCTCGTCGTGAAGCCGGTCGCCGACCTGCTGACGCTGAGCGAGCTCGGCAGGCAGTGCGCCGAGGCCGGTGCCCGGCTGGACGCGCTGATCCTGGAGAACCTGTGGATCGACGCCCAGCGCGGCTGGCGGTGGACCGCCGCGCTGACCAGGTTCCTGCTCGCCGACGAGGCCAACCGGGAGGTGCTGCAGGGCCACCTCGACGAGCTCGCCCCGCTGGGCGACGCCATGGCCGACTCCGGGGGCCGGCTGCTCGCCACCGGCAGCGGACGTGACGCCGCCGAGATCTCCGCGGCTGTGCGCACCCGGTGGGGCGCCCTCCTGGCCGAGGCCGGTCTGGCCGCCGCGGCCGGTCCTGCTGCCGGCACACCCTGACCACGCCGTCACGGACTGCACCGTTCAGACTGCCGATGGTTGCCACCAAGCAAGAGTCAAGGCCGCGTAGTTAGGCGTGGTTGGTGGCTGTCAAGGGACGTCGGCGTGTCGTGGTGCTGGTGGTGAACGCGCAACGGGACCGCTGGTAGGTAGGAGATCCGCCAAGATCCGCCTGCTGCCAGAGGTCCCGTTGCCTGCTCAGTGTCCCACGGTCTGTCTGACGCGTTCCCTCACGGTCGCCGAGGGGGTGTTCGCGCCCGGGCATCTGGGTGAACTGACCCAGCACGCGCCGTTCGAGCTGGTCGATGCCGTGCTGACGGAAACCGGCCGTGTGCAGCAGCGGGTGCGTGATCTACCCAGCCGGGTCGGGATGTACTTCGTTCTCGCGCTGGGCCTGTACGGGCATCTGGGGTACGCCCGTGTGTGGGACAAGCTCGTGGCCGGGCTGCGGGACCTGCCCGGCCTGGTGCTGGTCACGCCTTCGGAGAAGGCGCTGCGGGACCTGCGCCGCCGGATCGGGCCCGCCCCGGTGAAGGCACTGTTCGAGGTGGTCGCAGGGCCGCTG
>NZ_ADGX01000051.1 GCF_000177675.1 Parafrankia sp. EUN1f | reverse complement strand
AGGTGAACTGTTGGTGCTGTGCGGCGGTGCGGGGCACCTCGACGGTTGGCGGTGCGGGTGCGGTTCGCCTTCCGTCGGCGCGGGCCGCGGATCCGCGACTTCTCGGGATTTCGCTACACGTGCTCTCGGGCGACCACAATCCTCAGGTTCTCGCCCGATGGGGGCAGGGGAGCGGGCGGGCTCGCGTTCCGATTCCGGTCAGCACTCCGTGCCGGGGGTGCCCGGGGCGTCGAGGCGGACCTCGGACCAGCCGAGGTCGCCGAGGTTGACGACGATCGCCTCCTGGGTGGTGCGGGCGATGACGACGACCGCCTCGACGTCGGGGTCGGGGTTCTCCTCGCGGTGCGGCACATAGGGCGGGACGAAGATGTAGTCGCCGGGGGAGGTCTCGACGCGGGTCTCGACCGGTTCGTCGCCGTCGACGTCGAGGAACACGAAGGCCGGGTTGCCGGAGACGATGTAGATCGCGGTCTCCGACGCGCCGTGGTGGTGGTTACCGGACGCCGTCGCCGCCGGGACGTGTGTCTGCCCCATCCAGAGGCTCTGCGCGCCGACGGTCTTGCCGCTGACCGCTTCCAGCCGCCGCATGCCCGAGGTCTGCGTGGTGTCGCCGACGAGGGCTGAGGGGGCGATGTGGAACAGGCGGCGGTGGAACGGGTCGATGTCGGCGGGCAGCAGGACGCCGCTGGGCGTGCGGACGAACCTCCCGTCGGCGCTGCCGGCGGGGACGTGGATGGCGGGCATCAGACTCCCTTGCTGGTACTGGGTTCGAGGTGCGCGTCCGCCGGTGCGGTCAGGGACTCGGGAGGCAGGGACTCGGGGGCCAGAGGCTGGGAGGCCAGGGCCGTGGGGTCCAGGGTCGTGGGGTCCAGGGTCGTGGGGTCCAGGCTCGTGGAGCCCGGGCGCACGGGTGCCAGGAGCAGTTGGCACAACGCCTCGGCGACGCGCCGTGAGATCTCGGTGGGCAGGCTCTGCCGGGCCCAGAGAGCGATCGGCAGGGGGGCCGGCTGGGGCAGGTCGTCGCGGGCGACGAGTCCCTCCGGGGTCTGGCCCAGGGTAGCCATCAGCCCGACACCGAGGCCGGCCCGGACAGCGGCCTGCACACCGGCGAGCTGGACGGCCTCCGCTCCGATCACGGTCGGGATCGCGTGGAAGGACAGCGCCTCCAACGCGCGGTTGCGCAGCGAGCAGGGCTGGTCGAAGACGACCAGCGGGACGGGCTGGGACAGGGACGGCCGTTCCCAGGTGGGGGCGGAGTACCAGGTCAGTTCGAGCTGGCCGACCGGCCAGGCACGGGGGTCGTCGGCCGGCCCGAGCAGCAGGGCCAGGTCCACCTGGCCGGTGTCGAGGCCTTCCCGCAGGCGGTTGCCCCGGTCGATGCGGAAGCGCATGACCTGGTCGGGCAGTTCCTGCTCCAGGACCCCGTTGAGGGGCGGCAACAGCTGCGCCGCGGCATGTTCCGTCGACCCGATGATCACAGGTTCCGCGGCCTGGGGGACGAAGCTGTGCAGGGTTTCGTCGTGCAGGCGGAGGATCCGCCGGGCCTGGCGGAGGAGGTGCTCGCCGTCGCGGGTGAGCCGGGAGCCGCGCCCCTGCCGTTCGACCAGGATGCGGCCCGTCGCGGCCTCCAGGCGGCGCACATGCTGGCTGACCGCCGCCTGGCTGAGGTGCAGTGAGGACGCCGCGCGCTGGAAGCCGCCGCAGTCCGCGACAGCGACGAAGCTGCGCAGCGGGGCGATGTCCAGGGTCCGTCCCACCAGGTCAGGCTACCTATCGGCCACACTATCTTCACTGGAATGGTGAAAATAATCGCGGAACGCTATAGATCATCATTGTGAAGCGTAGTTGGACACCGGCCGCCAAACGGACGCATGCTGGGCCCATGAACGGGTCGGAGATCGTAGCGGCGGGCGTCGGCTGTCATCTGATCGACCTCGCCTGTCGCGGTGCCGCCGTGTGTCGCGGTGCCGCCACGCGCTGCCGCTGACCGTGTCCCGCCCGCTGCCAGCCCTCTGATCAGGCGTTCTGCCGGCTGGGCTGCACCGGTTCGCCGCGCGGTCGGTCCAGGGGCCGCGCCGCACTGAGCACATGGCCCGCTCAGGCCGTCGAAGTCGCTGGTCCGCCCGGCGGTGGATCGTCGCCGATTCGGGGTGTCGGTCCGGCATGCCCGGCGCAAGATCGTCACTTTGCGTGTTGAATCGCCCGGTCCGAGGGCGGTCCGGCGCGTGTTTGCCGACCAGGAAAGGTCCACCGATGTCTGCTCGCACGCTGAAGCCTCGCACGTTGAAGCTCGGTGCCGTCCTGTTCGGGGTCGGCGGGCCAGGGCAGCACAACACCTGGCTCAGCCCTGAGATCCCGGGCAACGCCAGCGTGGACGTCCACTGGTACATCGCCCGCGCGCAGGCCGCCGAGGCCGCGAAGTTCGATCTCGTCTTCATCGTGGACAGCCAGTTCATCACCCCGGACTCGCCGCACCACTACCTCAGCCGGCTGGAGCCGCTCACGCTGCTGTCCGCGATCGCGGTGCACACCAGCCACATCGGCCTGGTGGGGACGATCACGACGTCCTACAACGAGCCGTTCAACGTCGCGCGCCGGCTGGCGTCCCTCGACCACATCAGCGGTGGGCGGGCCGGCTGGAACGTGGTCACCAGCGGCGACGCCGGTACGGCGGGCAACTACAGCCGGGACGAGCACTACGACTACGCGACCCGCTACGGCCGGGCGCTGGAGCACGTCCAGGTCGCGCGGGCGCTGTGGGACTCCTACGAGGCCGACGCCTTCCCCCGGGACAAGGAACGCCGCATGTTCTTCGACCGCGACCGCCAGCACACGCTGAACCACCGCGGCGAGTACTTCTCGGTGGTCGGCCCGCTCAACCTGGAGCGCACCCCCCAGGGGCAGCCGGTGATCTTCCAGGCGGGGGACTCCGAGGAGGGCCGTGACCTGGGCGCCAGTGTCGCCGAGGCGATCTTCACACACGCCGAGACGCTGGAGCAGGCCCAGGCGTTCCGCACCGAGCTGCGGGCACGGGCGGCGGCCAAGGGGCGCGACCCCGAGCAGGTGCTCGTGTTCCCGGGCATCTCGCCGATCATCGCCGACACCGACGAGGAGGCCCGCGAGCTCCAGCGGGCGACCCTGGGCGCGAAGAGCTTCGCCCGGGCACTGGCCGAGCTCGGCCGGCCGTTCGGCTGGCACGACTTCTCGCAGTACGACCTGGACGCGCCGTTCCCCGAGGTCGGTGACGCCGGTGCGCTCAGCTTCCGCACCCAGGCGGAGGCCATCAAGAAGCACGCCCGGGAGAACAACCTCACCCTGCGCCAGGTGGTCGAGCACCAGCTCAGCGCGCACTACTCACCCTTCGTCGGCTCGGCGCGCACCGTGGCCGACGAGATCGAGCGCTGGTTCCGTGCCGGCGCGTTCGACGGCATCAACATCATCGTGACGGTGCCCAGCGAGTTCGCGCGCTTCGTCGACGAGGTCCTGCCGATCCTGCGCGAGCGTGGCGTCGTGCGGGACGAGTACGAGTCCACGACGCTGCGCGGCAATCTCGGGCTGCCCATCCCCGAGAACCGCCACACCGCGGCCCGCCAGCAGACGCTGCAGCCCGCCGGTGTGTGACCTGACCCTCACTCACTGTCCTGCCGTGGCGGCGCACCGTCGTACCGCGGCCCACCGCACAGCCCGAACCGGCGGGAGCCCGACACCATGACCGACCACCTCGACTTCGAAGCCACCGGCGGCCTGCGCACCCGCGGGACCGTTCTGATCGTGCCGGGCCGCGGTGAGAGCCCGGCCGTCTACCGCCGCTTCGGCGCCCGCGTGGCGTCGGACACCTACCGCGTACGGGTCACCGAGGCACCGGCGATCGACCCGGCCGACCCGGTCGCCTCGCTCGAGCTGATCGCGAAGCAGCTGTCACAAGCGGTGGCCGGCGTGGGAGACGAGCTGGCCCAGCCGCTCGTCGCGGTCGGGTCGGACACCGGCGCGGTGGCGCTCGCGGCGCTCGCCGCGCTCGCCGCGGGTGGTCAGCGCGCCATTGCGGACGTCTGGCGGCCGGACGCCCTCGTCCTCGCCGGGCTGCCCGGCTACGGCGCCCACGCCACCGGCGGCTGGGACGACGAGCTGGACGCCCGCAGCCACTGCCCGGTGCATCGCGGTGTGCTCAGCGACGACCCGGCAGTACAGCGGGGGAGCCTCGGCGACGTCGTCCCCGACGCGCTGCTCGACCTCGCCTACGGCAGCACCGCCGCGCTGCCGCAGCTGCTGCTCGTCGGCGACACCGACCCCGTCGCCGACCGCGACGCGCTCACCCGCGCGGCGAAGTCGCTGCCGAACGCGCGCCTCACCGTCGTCCGCGGCGCGCACCACGACGTGCTCAACGACGTCCACCACCGGTCGGTCTCCGCTGAGGTCGTCACGTTCCTGGAGGCGCTGCGCAACGAGCCGGCGCTGAGCCCGATCATCGTCACGGAGGCGAGCAGATGGTGACAGCCCTGCCGGCGCTTGACCCCAGGCGGCTGCGGCACGTCTTCGGTGCCTTCCCGTCCGGGGTCGCCGCGGTGGCCGCTCTGGTCGACGGCGCACCCGTGGGAATCGCGGCGAGCTCCTTCACCTCCGTCTCCCTCGAGCCGCCGCTGGTGTCGCTGTGCGTCGCACACACGTCCAACACCTGGCCCGTGCTGCGCAGCGCGGCCCGCATCGGGGTGAGCATTCTCAGCGCCGATCAGGACCGGGTGGCCCGTCAGCTCGCGGGGCGCGGTGATGACCGCTTCGCCGAGCTGGGCTGGCGGGTGAGCGAGCACGGCGCCGTCCTGCTCGACGGGGCGAGCGGCTGGATCGAGACCAGCATCGAGCAGGAGGTGCGCGCGGGTGACCACGACGTCATCCTGCTGCGGGTGCACGACCTCGACGCCGACCACGGCATCAGCCCACTGGTGTTCCACGCCAGCCAGTTCCGCCGCCTCGAAGCCTGACGCCCGAGGCCTGATCGCCGCACCGCGAAGCCTGACCGCCGCGTAGCCCCGTCCAGGATCTCGGCGCGATCAGCGTCAGGCGCCGCGGACGGCGTCGCCCGTGGGGTTGGAGCCCGTGGGGTGCGACTACGCCGGGTGGAGCTGCGAGCGCAGCTCGTGCGCGCCGTCGGGGCGGGCGATCTCATAGTACGTCCGGTAGCCGCCGCCGGGCAGCTCGACCACGGAGAGGTAACGCAGCGCGTGGTCGGCGTCGAATGACTGCGCGGCCGGCTCCACCCCGACCGCCTCGAAGTGGCCGGGGCCCGTGCCGAACGCGACACCGGTGCGCTCGGCCCAGTTCTCGGCGGCGCTCGCCCGGCCGTCGTAGAACGCCACCGCCCGGTCACCGTCGAGAAGGACGGAGCTGATCCGGACACCGCGGGCGTCCCAGTGCCCCGGGCGCGGTGCCAGGGCGACGCCGTGCCAGGTCCAGGTCAGACCGTCGGGGCTGGTGGCGTAGCGGCTGTCCATCCGGTCGGTGGCGGTGTCGTCCTCCAGCGGATGGCACGACGCCCACAGGTGCCAGCGGTCGCCGTCGTACCTGATCACCGGGTCCTTCACGGCGGTGCGCGCATCTCCGGGCAGCACGGTCTGCCTGCGGTTGGCGTCGAAGCCGGCGGGGGAGTCGGCCTCCAGGACGTCGACCCACCAGTGGTAGCTGTCGGGGGTGGCGCAGCTGACGTAGAGCCGCCAGGTGCCCTGCGGCGTGACGGCGAGCGCGGCGCGTTCGAGCGACTCGGCGCCGAACGGGCCGCGGGTGATCGTGGCCAGCTGGGTGAAGTGCTCGCCGTCGGTGGACGACGCGACGACCACCGCATAGCCGCGCCCGCGCCCGACGGGCCGGCGCAGCCGGTAGGTGAGGTAGTAGACGCCGTCCACCAGGATCGCGCTGGGCGCGCCGGCCCAGTAGCCCGGGCCGTCGCCGGGCGGGCCCACCACGATCGCCCCCGCGTCAGGCAGGGGGAGGGGAAGGTGCTCGGCCCGTTCGGCGTGTCCGGTTGTCACGCGGCAATCCTACTTAGCCGGTAAACATGTCGGGGATCCGGGGGCTCGCCGGCGTTCGGTGCCGCGTCGCCACGCTGTCGCCGGGTTGTCGCCGTGCGGCCTCGCCCACTCTCGATCTCTTTCCACTATTTCGATCGGACTTACCGGTTAAGCTCCGGACGACGACGCGACGCCGGGTCGTCACCTGTCGTTACACGGATTCTGTGTCGTGTCGCCCCATCAGGAGCGTGTCGAGATGCCCCTGCCCGACTTCCTCGTCATCGGCGTCCCCAAGGCCGGTACGACCGCCATCCACGCGGCGCTCAGTCGGCACCCGCAGCTGTTCCTGTCCCAGGTCAAGGAGCCGAAGTTCTTCCTCTCGGACGGGCCGCCGCCCGCCTGGCGCGGGCCCGGCGACGTCCAGACCAGTCAGGAACACGTGTGGCGGCCCGCGGACTACGAGGCGCTGTTCGACCAGGCGCCGCCCGGGGCACTGCGCGGCGAGGCGACCCCGTTCTATCTCTACGACCTCGACGCGCAGAACCGGATCCGCCGGCTGCTGCCGAAGGCGCGGCTGGTGGTGCTGCTGCGCAACCCGGTCGACCGGGCCCACTCGAACTGGACGCATCTGTGGGCCGCCGGCCTCGAGCCGGAGCGGGACTTCGTCCGCGCCTGCGCGCTGGAGGAGAGCCGCCGCGCCGCCGGTTGGGCGCATTTCTGGCACTACGTCTCGCAGGGGCTCTACGGGGAACAGCTCGCCCACCTGTTCGAGCTGTTCCCGCGCGAGCAGGTGCTCCTGCTGCGTTACCGCGACCTGCGCGACGAACCGAAGGCCACCCTCGACCGGGTCTGCGAGTTCCTCGGCGTCGAGACCGGGCTGCTGGACGTCGTGCCCTCGCAGAACGTCACCCCGTTCGTGGCGGACACCCGGCCGAACGCGGTGCTGCGGGCGGTGCTGCGCACGGGCGGCCAGATCGGCTATCACTTCCCGGTGCCGGTGCGCCTGGCGGTGCGGGGCCCGCTACTCACCCTCCTGCAGCGTGAGCGCGGCGGGCGCCCGAAGCTGACCCCGGCCGAGCGGGCCGCGGTGCTGCCCTACTTCACCTCCGACATCGCCCGTCTGGAGGAGCTGACCGGCCTGTCGTACTCGGACTGGCTCACCGTCGGCCTCGAACCGGACGTCATCGACTAGGGCTGGACCGCCGAGTACCTGAGCACGGTGGTGGGTCCCCGAGTCTCGGGCTTCCGCTGCCACCGCTGCTTCCGGGCAAGAAGCGCGGATTCTGGCTGCCGCAGCAACCGAGATCCGCACTTCTTGCGGATTGCCAAAGGACCTTGCGTGCGCCGCGGGCGGGCGGGACTACACGGCCGCCGTGTTCGCCGGGTCTGGCAGGACCTTGCCCCGGTTGAGGATTCCGCGCGGGTCGAAGACGGCGCGAAGCCGCCGCTGCAGGTCGACGGAGCCGTCGCCGAGCTCGGCCGCCACCCAGCGGCGCTTGAGCAGGCCGACCCCGTGCTCACCGGTGAGCGTGCCGCCCATCTCCAACGCGGTGGTGAACACCTCGTCGGCGGCGCGCCACACCGCCTCGGGTACCTGCGGCGCGCCCGGGTCCCCCGCGGTCGCATCCAGCTCTGCCCCACCGATGCCGGTACCGGCCACGGCCTCGGCCGGGTCGACGACGAAGATCGGGTGGAGGTTGCCGTCGGCGGCGTGGGCGAGGGTGGCGACCACCACGTCGTGCCGCTCGCCGATGCGGGCGATCGCCTCGACCATGTCGGCGAGGCGTGAGCGGGGCACGGCGACGTCCTCGATCAGGGGCCGGCCGAGACGTTCGATCGCCGGCAGCGCCAGCCGGCGGGCGGCGAGCAGCTCGTCGGCGCTCGCCGGATCGGTACTGATCTCCACGACGGTGGCGTGCTCGCGTATCGCGGCCGCCAGTCGGTCGGCGTCCGCCGCGGCACCCGCGCCGTCGGTCTGCGCGAGCAGCAGGGCCTGCCCGCGTGCCCGCAGGTCCGTCCCGCGCCAGGCGTCGAGCGCGGCGAGGAAACGGGCGTCGAGCAGCTCCAGCAGCGCCGGCGTCACACCGGCGGCGAGGACGGCGCCGGCGGCGGCCGCGGCGGCGTGCGCGTCGCGGAAGTAGGCCGCGATGGTGGCCGGCTGCCCAGGCGGAATCGGCTGCAGCCGCAGCGCCGCCGCGACGACCACGCCGAGGGTCCCCTCCGAGCCGACGAGCAGCGCGGTGAGGTCGTAGCCGGTGACTCCCTTGACGGTGCGCCGGCCGGTGCGCAGCAGCTCCCCGCCCGGCAGCACCACGTCGAGCCCCAGCACGGCCTCGCGGGTGACGCCGTACTTCGCGCAGCGCAGGCCACCGGCGTTGGTCGCGATGTTCCCGCCGAGGGTGGAGATGTCGAGGCTGGCCGGGTCGGGTGCGTAGCGCAGGCCGTGCGCGGCCGCGGCCTGGTCCAGCTCGGCGGCCCGCACGCCCGGCTCGACGACGGCGATCATGTCGGCGGGGGAGAGCTCGCGGATGCGGTTCATCCGCTCCAGGCTCAGGACCAGCTCGCCGGGGCCGGCGACCGCGCCGCCGGCGAGCCCCGTCCCGGCGCCGCGTGGCACGACCGGGACGCGGTACTCGTGCGCCAGGCGCAGCACCGCGCACACGTCGTCGACGCCGGCGGCCCGGACGACGACCGCCGGCGGTGCCGGTGACGGCCAGCCGGACCGGTCCGCCCGGGCCGCGGTCAGGTCTGCGGGGTCCTGGCTGACGCTGCCGGCGCTGGTGGCGGCCCGCAACGCGGGCAGAAAGCCCGCCGGCAGGCCGGCTCCGCCGCCGCCAGCGCCGCCAGCGGTGGCGGTGGCAGCGGCAGCGGCGGCGCTCGACGGCGTCAGGCTGACCTGCCCGCGGCGGCGCGCAGCTCCTCGACGCGGTTGGTGCGCTCCCAGGTGAAGTTCGGCTCGTCGCGGCCGAAGTGGCCGTAGGCGGCGGTCGGGCGGTAGATCGGCCGAAGCAGGTCGAGGTCGCGGATGATCGCGGCCGGGCGCAGGTCGAAGACCTCGGTCACGGCGTGCTCGATCCGGGTGACCGGCACCGTCTCGGTGCCGAACGTCTCGACGAACAGCCCGACCGGCTCGGCCTTCCCGATCGCGTACGCGACCTGAAGCTCCGCCCGGTGCGCCAGTCCCGCCGCGACCACGTTCTTGGCCGCCCACCGCAGGGCGTACGCGGCGGACCGGTCGACCTTGGACGGGTCCTTGCCCGAGAACGCGCCACCGCCGTGGCGTGCCGACCCGCCGTAGGTGTCGATGATGATCTTGCGCCCGGTCAGGCCGGCGTCACCCTGCGGCCCGCCGACCTCGAACCGGCCGGTCGGGTTGACCAGCAGCCGGTAGCCGTCGACCTCCAGGTTGAGGTTCTCCTCGGCGAGCCGCTTGAGCTCCGGCTCGACGACCTGGGCGCGGATGTCGGCGCTGAGCGTGAGGTCGAGGTCGACCCCGGGTGCGTGGTGCGCGGAGACCACGACGGTGTCGAGCCGGACCGGCCCGTGCTCGTCGTACTCGATCGTGACCTGGGTCTTGCCGTCGGGGCGCAGGTAGTCCAGCACGCCGTCGTGGCGTACCCGGGCGAGGCGGGCGGACAGCCGGTGCGCCAGGGTGATCGGCAACGGCAGCAGGGCCGGGGTCTCGTCGGTGGCGTAGCCGAACATGATGCCCTGGTCGCCGGCGCCCTGCTGGGCCAGCGCGTCGTCGGCACCCTCGACCCGGGCCTCGTGGGCCCGGTCGACACCCTGGGCGATGTCGGGCGACTGAGACCCGATCGAGACCAGCACACCGACGGTGGCGCCGTCGAAGCCCGTCGCGGCGTCGTACCCGATCTCGGTGAGGGTGCGGCGGACGACGCTGGTGACGTCGACGTGGGCCGCGGTGGTGACCTCCCCGGCCACGTGCACATGCCCGGTGGTCAGCAAGGTCTCCACGGCCACCCGCGAGCGCGGGTCGCCGGCCAGGAAGGCGTCGAGCAGCGCGTCGCTGATCTGGTCGGCGAGCTTGTCGGGATGGCCTTCGGTGACTGATTCGGAGGTGAACAGGCGACGCGGCATTGGCATGACCTCGATGTCGTGACGGCGCTCCCGCGACGACGGGTGCGCATACGGCGAAGACGGAGGAAACCGGGAAGGAACGATGCGGGACAGGGAGGTTGGCCCTCAGCCGGGCTGCGCCCCGGTGGCGGCGGGCCGGGCCGGGTCGGCGGACCACTCGGACCAGGAACCCGGGTAGAGCACCGCCTCCACGCCGACCGTGGCCAGGGCGGCGGCGAGGAAGGACGCCGTGACACCGGAGCCGCAGTACACGCCGACGGCGGGCGCGTTCTCGCCTGGCTCGGGCTGCGTGACGCCTACTGCCGCCAGCGCGGCGTTCAGCTCCGCCGGCGGCAGGACGCGACCGGCGGCCCCGAGCAGCGAGGCCGCGGGCAGGCTGCGCGCACCTGGGATGTGGCCGGCGCGCGGGTCAATCGGTTCGGTCTCGCCACGGTAACGCTCGCCTGCCCGGGCGTCGAGCAGCACGCCGTCGCGCGCGAGCCGGGCGGCTTCGTCCGCATCGAGCGCCGGTAGCTGGCCGGGGGAGAGCACCACGTCACCCGCGGGTGCGGTCACCTCACCGGTCCGCACCGGCAGCCCGGCCTCGAGCCAGGCGGCGAGGCCGCCGTCGAGCAGCCGCACCTGCCGGTGGCCGGCCCAGCGCAGCAGCCACCAGGCCCGGGCGGCGGCGAGCCCGCCACTGTTGTCGTAGACGACGACCTCGTCGCCGGCGCGCAGGCCCCACCGCCGGGCTGCGGCCTGCAGGTGTTCGGCTGTGGGCAGCGGATGGCGGCCGGTGCCCGGGCCGGGCTTGTCGGAAAGCTCGGTCTCGAGATCGACGAACACCGCTCCGGGGAGATGACCGGCCAGGTAGTGCTCGTGGCCGTGGTCGTCGCCGAGGGCCCAGCGCACGTCGAGCAGGACGATGCGTTCGCCTGCGTCCAGCCGGCCGGCGAGGTCGGTCGGGTCGACGACGCCGACCGCCGCCGGGTGGGCCTGGTCGCTCCCGGGGAGGCCGGGAGTCTTGGTGCCGCTCACAGGGCGACCTTCCGTCGGATGAATAAGCGGATACGCGGGGACAGGTGAAGCGGATACGCGGGGACAGGTGGATACGAGGGGACAGCTGTGAAGTGCGCAAGTCCCGGGGCGCGGCGGTGCGTGGGCCCGCAGGCCCGCAGGCCCACGGGCCTGCGGGATCAGGCGGCCGGGCGGCTGCCGTTGAGCGGGGCGGTCGGCGGTGCCAGCGCCGTCAGGACCGCGCGCAGCACCCGCAGATGAGCGCTGAGCCAGCGCTCGCCGTGTGCTTCGACCTCGCCGAGGGCTGCCTCCACCAGGGTGAACGAACGAACCGGCAGCGCCGCGCCCAGCTCGGCGAGCACCGCGCGCAGCGCGACGTCGGTCGTGACGCGGTGTTCCGGTGCGTTCGCCACGACCACCGGCACGACCAGCGTGCCGGCGAGCGCTCCCGGGGGGAGCAGATCCAGGAAAGCCTTGAGCAGGCCGGTGTACTGGCCCTTGTAGGCCGGTGTCGCCACGACGAGGACCTCGGCGTCACGCACCTCGGCCAGCCTGGCCCGGACCGGGCCGTGGGCGTCGGTGAACAGGTCGCCGGCGAGCCGGGCCAGCTCCACCGTGCCGCTGCCCGCGCCGGTTGTTCCGGAGGTGCCGGGCGGGCCGAGTCCTTCGGCCGCGGAGGTGCCCTCCGGGCCGAAGGCGGCCGGTGGGCGCGCGGGCAGCGACGTCGCCAGCCGGTGCGCCAGGAACCGCGCGACCGTCAACGTGCGGGACGCCAGCTGCGGACTTCCGTCCAAAACGACCAGTGAGGGTCGCGGCGCGAGAGTGCCGCGGGGGCCGGGCGGGGCGCTCATCGTTGGCTCGCTCTCTGGAGTCGCGGTCTGCCTGGTGGCCACGGCACCGGACCGCCGGGACCCGCCGCGGGCTCGCCCCGGCCGGTCAGTCGGGTGACAAGCCCGACCTGCGGTGGGGTGGCTGCGCCGGGCGCGCCAGTCCGCGCCTGCCCGCGGACGTCAGGCGACCGCGGTGACCAGGTGCCGACACGGCGCGGCGTAGCCTGCCGTGCACGGCCGCGGTCGCGCTGCCGGCCCGGCGAGACGGGGCCGTCGTCCATCGCGATGCTGTCGTCCATCGCGATCACCAGGTGGCTCCACCTTCGCTGACCGACATTGTTCAGTCAAGTGATGAACAAGTGGCCCACGTCACGTCAGGACCGCAGGGCGTGCAGCAGTATGAGTGCCTCGTCCGCGACGGAGATGCCAGCCGCACCCGACGCGGCCAGGGCGCCGGGCGCGCCGGCCAGGCCCCGGTTGCGCGGCCCGCCGAACGTGGCGAGCCGCGGTGCCTGCAGGTACAGCTGGATGGCGGTCACCCCGGGCTGGACGTACTCGGCGATCCTGCGGCGGCATTCCTCGGGCGTGCCGTGGACGAACAGGCCGTCGACGACCTCGTCGGGCAGCTCGCGCTCGGCGCCGGCCGCGTCCCCGGCCAGGTAGCGCTGGTAGCTGGCGGCGAGAAGATCACCGTTGCCGAGCCATTCGTGGAACGCGTGATAGGGCTCCTGGTTGAGGATCCAGGCGAGGAACGGCCGGGTCAGCCGCCGAGCCAGCACCGGATCCTCGACCGGGCAGACGAACACCTTGACCACCAGCTCCTTGCCGGCCGGCTGGGGGCCCACCGCCCCGAGCACAGTGGGGACGTCCCGGGCGAACAGCATGTTCGTCACCGCACCGTCCCCCTCGGCGAAGCCGAGGCGCAGCATCCGCGGGCGCAACGCGCCGAGGATGACCTTCGGGCGGATCCTCGGCGCGTCACGCAGCGCGAACCCCCGGATGGCGAACGTGTCGAACGCGCCGCTGATGACCTCGCCGTCGAACACCCGGGTCAGGAAACGCAGGACGTCCCTGGTCCGCTTGAACGGCTCGGTGAACTCGATGCCGTTGATGTCGGTGACATGCGCGGCCACCGAGGACCCGATGCCGAGCACCAGCCCTCCGGAGGTCAGGTCGGCGAGCGTCGCCGCGGTCTGGGCGATGACGGCCGGACCGCGGGTGTGGACCGGCACGATCGCGCTGGCCAGCCGCAGCTGCGGGGCCCAGGCGGCGGTGACCGCCAGCGGGGTGAAGGCATCGAGGCCGCCGCCCTCGGCGGTCCAGACGTCGGTGTAGCCGGCCTCGGCCAGGCCGGTCACGATCGGCTGGTGCTCGCGCAGCGGCACCCCCGCCAACGGCAGCGTGATGCCCCAGCGCACCGGCACCGGCGGTGTGGACGGAGCCGCCAGCCCGGTGCGGACGCCGACACCGGGGTTGCGATAGTCGGGAACGGAACTCAGATGCGATGTCAACGGCCTACCTCGATCGTGGGAAGCTGCGCGGACAGGGTGCCCGGCCGGACCGCCCGTAGCACGGGGACGGCGGCCAGCAGCGCGCGGGTGTACTCGTGGCGTGGTGCGGTGAAGACGGTCTCGACCTCGCCGGCCTCGACGATCCGGCCGGCGTGCATCACCAGGGCGCGGTCGCACAGATGGCGGACGACGCCCAGGTCATGGGACACGAACAGCAACGTCATACCGAGCTCGGCCCGCAGGTCGGTCAGCAGGTCGAGGATCTGTGCCTGGATGGACACGTCCAGCGACGAGACCGGCTCGTCGCAGACCAGCACTCGCGGCTGCCGGATCAGCGCCCGGGCGATCGCGAGCCGCTGGCGCTGCCCACCGGACAACTCCGCCGGGCGGCGGCGCAGCAGGGCGGCGGGCAGCCCGACCTGGTCGGCTCGCCGCACCGCCGCGTCGCGGCGGCCCGCCCTGGGCACACCGGCCAGCGCCAGCGCCTCGCCGAGGAGCGCGCCGACGGTGAGCCGCGGGTCGAACGACCCGAGCGGATCCTGGAAGATCGCCTGAAGGTCGCCGCGCCGTGGTCGGCGGGCCGACTCCGCCACCCCGCTCCAGGGCTGTCCGTCCAGGGTGACCTCGCCCGTGTCCGGTTCGAGCAGACCCAGCAGCATCCGGACGAGCGTCGTCTTGCCGGAGCCGGACGCCCCCACCAGACCGAGTGCCTCACCGGCGCGCAGCTCGAAGGACACGTCGATCACGGCATCGCGCCAGCCGTCGTGGGGGTCACGAAACCGCTTGGCCAGCCCCTCCGCGGCGAGCACCGGCTCCTGCACCACCGGGACATCCGCCACCGGAATCTCGACGACCGGAACCTCGGCCACGGGCGCCACCGGCACCGGCACCGTCGGAACCTCGGCGGGCCGCTGCGGCGCGGCCGGCGCGGCGAGCCGACGTCCTCGGGTCGCGGCCGACGGCACGGCCGCGAGCAGGGCGCGGGTGTACTCGTGCGCCGGGGATCCCAGGACCTCCCCGGCCGCGGCCGACTCGACGACGACGCCCTCGCGCATCACGACGATCCGGTCGGCGAGGCGGCTCACCACGGCGAGGTCGTGGCTGATGAGCAGCACGGCCCGGCCCGCGGCCCGCAGATCCCCCAGCAGGTCGAGGATCTGGGCCTGGACGATCACGTCCAGCGCGGTGGTCGGCTCGTCCGCGATCAGCAGATCCGGTGCGCCGGCCAGCGCGGCGGCGATCAGCGCCCGCTGGCGCATCCCGCCGGAGAGCTGATGGGGATACTGCCGGGCCTGCGTCGGCGGGTCCGGCAGGCCGACCTCCGCCAGCAGTTCGAGCACCCGGGCGCGGCGCCGTGCCCGGCTGACGTCGTCCCGTTGGGCCTCGGCCACCTCGTCGGCCACCCGTCGCAGCGGGTCGAGGGAGCTCAGGGCGTCCTGCAGGACGAGGCCGATCCGCCGGCCCCGCAGCCGTCGCCAGCCGGCCCGGTCCTGGCGGGTCAGGTCGATGCCGTCGAACTCAAGGCGCCGCGCGGTGACTCGGGCGTCGGCTCCGGCCAGGCCGAGCAGCGTGCGGGCCGTGACGCTCTTGCCCGACCCGGACTCACCGACCAGCGCGACGATCTCGCCGTGGTGGACCGTCAGCGACACCCCGCGGACCGCCTCCACCAGAGCGCCCCGGCGGCCGAAGGCCACCCGCAGATCCTCGACGGCAAGCAGCGGCGCCGCGCCGGAGGCGGTCAACGGGGCCTGCCTTCGACCCGAAGCCGCGCGGCCCGGCCGACCACGGTCACCGACACCACTGTGGCGGCGATCGCCGCTCCCGGGAACACCACGATCCACCAGGCGGACTCCACGAAGTTCCGGCCCTCCGACAGCATCGCGCCCCATTCGGGGACCGGCGGCCTGGTTCCCAGGCCGAGGAAGCTCAGCGCCGAGCCTGCGATGGTCGCGGTCCCGACGCCCGCGGTGGCCAGCACCAGCAACGGTCCCAGGGTGTTCGGGACGACATGCCGGAACAGGATGTGGGCGCGGCTCTGGCCGAGCGCGACGGCGGCGTCGAGGTACGGTGCGCGGCGCACCACCAGCGCACTGGACCGGACGACCCGCGCGTAGGTGGGAATCGCCGCCACGCCGATGGCGACCGCCGCGTTCACCGGGCCCGGCCCCATCACCGAGATGACCACCAGGGCCAGCAGCAGCTCGGGGAAGGCGAGCAGGATGTCCGCGACCCGCATGAGCAGTCCGTCGAGGAGGCGCCCGCCGAGCCCGGCGGCCAGGCCGACCATCGCGCCGCCGACGGCCCCGAGCGCGGTGGCGCTGATGCCGAGCAGCAGCGAGTGACGGGCGCCGTGCACCACCCGGGCGAACACGTCCCGCCCGAGCTGGTCCGTACCGAACCAGTGCGCCGCATTCGGGCCGTCGAGCGACGCGGCGAGGTCGATGACATCCGGGTCGTACCGGGCCAACAGGCCGGGCCAGAGCGCGGCCACGGTGACGAGCCCGAGCAGCAGCACTGCGGCGATCAGCCCCGGCCCGGCCCGCAGGACCGAGCGGGTCGCGCGGGCGGCGAGGAACCCCGGCCAGCCGGGTATCTCCGATGCCGTCGTCGTCACGCGGAAGATCCCTTCTGCGTCGCCCCGCTGACCATCGACCTGCCCGACCTCGCCGGCGCGCCCGGCGGGCCGGGCGTGTCAGGTGCGCGGCGGTCGTCCCGCAGCCGTGGGTCGAGGACCAGATACGCCAGATCCACCAGGCTGTTCACCACCACGAACACCACTGCGGACAGCAGCACGACCGCGGTGACGACGGGGACGTCCCGCGCGGTGATCGCCTCCAGGGTGACCCGGCCGAGGCCGGGTCGGGCGAAGACGGCCTCGGTGATGACCGTGCCGCTGAGCAGGCTGCCGACCACCCAGCCGAGCAGCGTCACCAGCGGGAGCGCGGCGTGCCGCAGGGCATGGACGAACAGCACCGTGGCCGCGCCGACCCCTCGCGCCCGGACCGACACGACGAACGGCTGTTCCAGCGCGGAGTCCAGGCCTTCGCGCAGCACCTGCGCCAGCACCCCCGCGATCGGCAGCGCCAGCGTGACTGCGGGCAGCACCAGTCCCTCCGGACCCGTGGCGCCCGCGACGGGGAGCCAGCCCAGCCAGGTCGAGAAGACGGTGGCCAGCAGGATGCCGACCCAGAAGGTCGGGCTGGACACCGCCAGCAGCTCCAGCGAACTGGCCAGCCCGCGCAGGGCCCGCCCGCCCGGGCCGTGGCGCCCGGCTGTCGCGAGTGCCGCGCCGACGGCGAGCAGGGCCGCGACCGCCGAGGCTGCGAGGGCGAGCTCCACCGTGGGCCACAGCTGGTCACCGAGCACGTCTGCGACCGGTGCCTGTTGCTGGTACGAGGTGCCGAGATGCCCGGTGACCAGGCGGCCGAGCCATCGGCCGTACTGGGCGACCAGTGGCTCGGAGAATCCGTAGGTCTCGTTGATCTGGGCGCGCAGCTGTGGTGTGACTCCGAACGTCGGCCCGATCAGCGTGTCGACCGGGTCGCCGGGCATCGTGTGCAGCGTCGCGAAACTGATCGTGGCCGCTCCCCACAGCACCGCGAGACCGACGGCCAGCCGGCGGAGCAGAAACCACGCCACCCGCATCACGGCGGCTCAATCCACCCAGGCGTCGTAGAAGATCGGGAAGGCATCCGTGTCGAAGGTGATGTCGTGCACGGACGGCCGGGCGCCCACCAGCCGGGTGTTGACGTAGAGCGGCAGCGTGTAGGCCTCGTCCACGACGTAGTTCTGGACCTTCGCGTAGTTCTCCCGCCGGGCGGCGAGATCGGTGGTGGCCGCACCGGCCGCCAGCCAGCCGTCGACCTCCGGCGAGCTGATCCCGGATCCGTTCACCCCACCCTTCGTGAACACCTGGTCGGAGGCGTAGATCTGGCGCAGCAGATCGGGGTCGGACTTGCCCCAGCTGAACGCGATCAGGTCATAGCCACCGCCATTGCGTCGGGTCGTGTACGCGCCGGACTCCAGCGAGGTGATCTGGACGTCGGCGCCGACCTTCTTCAGGTCCGCCTGAATGGCCTGCATGACGACGTCGCGCTGGTCACGGTTGAAGGCACCTACATACGGCCATTCGAGAACGAGTCGTCTGCCATTCTTCGCCCGGTAGCCGGCGCCGTCCCGCTCGGTCCAGCCCGCCTCGTCGAGCAGGCTGTTCGCCTTGGCGGTGTCGTGGGTTATCCGGCCTTCCAACGATGGATCGTAGGCGATGTTCTTCGGTGTCAGGTTGCTCCATGCACGGTCGTACTGCCCCTGATAGACGGTTTTGACGATTGTGTCGACGTCCACCGCGTGCTGGAACGCCTCCCGGACACGATGGTCGGAGAAGGGTTCGCGGACGGTGTTGAAGTAGACGGAGAAGTTGGCGTTCTGCGGGAGCACCTTCAGCACCTGCAGCTTGCTCTCCGCCAGCGTGGTCACGCTGGTCGCGGGAAGGTTGTCGATGGCGTCCAGCTCGCCGCTGCGCAGCCCGCCGACCCGCGTCGCGTCCTCGGAGAGAATGCGGATCACCAGCGTGTCCAGGTACGCGGCGCCGGCATGCCTGGCGCTGCTCGGCGCCCAGCGGTAGCCGTCGTTGCGCCTGAAGGTCGCGTGCGAGCCCTTGACGAACTCGGTGAAACGGAACGGCCCGGAACCGACGGAGCTCTTCGCGTCGGCGCACAGCGTGTCCGGCGCGGTCTCGATGACCTTGGGTGAGTAGAAACCCAGGTAGGTGGTGCTGGCGGCGGTGAGGAACGCCGCGTACGGCTTGGCGAAGTTCACCTTCACCGTCTGCGCGTCGATGACATCGGTGCCGGTGTAGCTGCCGAGCAGCGCCACCGCATACTGGGATCTGGTCGACTTGGCGACGATGTGGTCGAAGTTGACCTTCACCGCGCCGGCGTCGAACTTCGTGCCGTCGTGGAACGTCACGTCATCGCGCAGATGAAAGATGAAGGTCTTCGCGTCAGGGGAGACCTCCCAGCTCTGGGCGAGCCAGGGCACGACCTTGCCGTCCGCGGTCAGCGAGACCAGGGAGTCGAAAACTCCGCGCTGGATGACCGAAGTGACATCTGCCGGGCTCACATGGGGGTCCAGGCAGTCGCCCACGGTGTTGACGGCGAAGGTCAGCTTGCCGCCCGAGTGCGGCGTTCCGGCGGTGCTGGTCGAACCGGTCGGCTCGGGGTCGGAGGCGCAGGCTCCTGACACGAGCGCGAGCACCGTGGCGGCGGCCGCCACGGTGCCGCGGCGCGCTGTTCTGCGCCGCGGCCGGATCAGCGGACGATTGGCATTCATCAATAGCTCCCGGAGAAGGCACGCGGAGCATCCCGAGTGCGGATTTTCCCGCCACTGGACATCCGACGTCTTATAAGGGAATGGTGCGGATTGCGGATGGCGATCCGAATCGCGACGCGAGGCCATCAGCGCGATGACGGTGGGCGGCCGCTGCCTTGACGGCCGTGGCGATGGCGCGAGCCGGCGGTGGATCTGTCCGCCGGCCTGCTCGCAGGCCCGCCGCGACGGTGCGTGGCCGTCAGGCCCGGTGCCGCGCCGCGGTGAGAACGACGCCGATCAGCAGGGTCGCGGCTGGAGGGCCACCGGGGGCTGTGACCGGGCGGTCAACATGTGTTGCGAGCGTCCGGTGCGTGCTGCCCGGGTGAACCGGGGCAGGCGGAGCCGGCCAGTCGGCGCAGGTCCAGGAACACCGGCCTCGTGAGGACCGGCTGCCCGCCGTCGCCGTGCCGCCCGCCGAGGACGGGATCCGTCGCGTGGCAGCGCCCCCAGTGCCGCCGCCGCTGCCCGCTCGGCGGATGGCGTCGTGCGCCCAGTGGCGCTCCCACGCACAGGAGCGGAACCTCGTCGTGCCGTTCCACGCGGACTGCCCCCCGTTCGCCCGGACATCGACCGGCCGACCCGCGGTCGCCGCGCCTCGCCGATACCTGCGGGCTCGATGATTGCTTGGGAGGGAAACGAACATCCAGGAGCCGGACTGTCCTGATACGAGCAGTATTAGGCACGTCATGCGTGGATCTTGCGTGCCCTACGGTCGGTTCGACGTTCCGGGCGCGCTGACCAGCCTCGCCGCGTTCTGGCACACCCACGGAAAGATGCTCGGCGAGGGCAGGCCCTACCAGGAGGCCCTCCCGCACGCCTTTCTGTTCTGGGCTGCGGGCCGAGTACGACTGTGCGTTAAAGGTCGGCCGAACGGCGGCGACCCGGTCAGCCTGGCTGGACGAGCGGGTCACGCAGGCCGCGGTCGCGTGGGTGCTGAGTACCGTCTTCGTCCGGTTCTGCGAGGACAACGGGCTGATCGGCGACCGGTACCTGGCCGGGCCGGAGGCGCGGCTCATGCTGGCCGGCTGGCGCATCCAGCGGCTCGCGCCGTTCCCCAGGCCCGCGTGAGACGAGTACGGCCAGGCGTGCGTGGTCCGTCTCGGTCGCCGGTGTCTGCAGCAGAATCAGCGCCTCCGGGTCGTCGGCGGGGCGCAGCGGCGACACCACCAACGTGATCTGGCCCGCGGTGCTGTCGAAGGTCACCGTCCGGCTGGGGAACTCGCGCACCGTCTGGCACCGCCACCAGTGGCGCAGGTGCGGGACATCCTGTTCGAGCGCCGCCAGCACCGCGCGCGCCCGCGGGTCCTCCGGGTGCAGCCCGGCCTGCGCACGGAACTGCGCGAACACATCGCGTGCCAAGGACTCCCACTCCTGAAGCACTGCGCGCACACGCGGGTCGGCCGCCATCAGCCACAGCAGGTTGCGGCGTGAATCCGGCAACCGTCCCGGATCGCCCCACAGCGCGGCGTAGGCCTCGTTCCACGCGGTGACGTCGAAGTGGCGATCGAGTAACAGAGCCGGCGACGTCGTCCACCTTTCCAGCACCGGGCGCAGGTGGGCGACGGCCTGCTCGTGCCGGTCGCCGTCCGGCGACGTGTACAGGCCGGAGAGGGTGAGCGCGTGGCGGCGGGCGTCGTCGTCGAGGCGCAGCGCTCGGGCGATGGCCTCCAGCACCTGCCGCGACGCTGTGACCTTGCCCTGCTCGAGCCAGGTGTACCAGGCCAGGCCCAGGCCGGCGAGGGTGGCGACCTCCTCCCGGCGTAGACCCGGTGTACGCCGTCGGGGCGAGGTGGGCAGCCCCACCTCCTCCGGCTTGATCTGTTCGCGGTGCGCGCGCAGGAAGACGCCCAGCTCCCGCTGGCGGGGGTCGTAGCTCATGAGTCCTCTCGCGATGCGGCTCCGGCGCAGGTGTGCGCCACCCAGAACGGGACGGGGCGCGCTGATCGGCCGGGAGCGGACGGCGCGTGAGTGCGCTGTCGAAGGCGCGGGCGCGCGGGCTCGGGTTCGGCTCAGGTTCGGCCCGCGCCGGCGGCCCGCGACACCCGACCGACTGGGGCGGTACAGACGCTGCCGTACAGCCGGACGAAATCCAGCCACCGCCGTCGCGTCAGCGTCGGCGCCGGTGCGGGCGGTGCCCCGGCCGAGCTCGCGACATGAGCGGACACCGGCCCATGGTGACACCCCAGACAAGTACAGGGGTGCGAAACCGGGACGGAAGGCGGGAAGAGGCTCCGTGTGGGTCTCCCATGCCGACCGCCGAGTCTGTATCGTACTGAATACCAAATATATTGGATGTCTTCCACGGGGTTCGGTGATGACCGCCGCGAATACAGGTACCCGGTTCGTGGGTACCCGGTTCTCCGGCTCAGGCCGGCGGGCGTGGGTGTGGGGGTGTGACCGGGTGCGGTCGCCACATGCCGAGTTTGGCGAGGTGGTTGATGAGGCGGTCGGCGCCGTCGGTGAAGTGTCGGACGGTGATGGCGCGGGCTTCTTCGGTGTTCTTGTTCTCGAGGGCGGTGAGCAGGGCGTCGTGGCGTTGGAGCATGTCGGCGCGCCAGGCCTGGTCGGTGGAGTAGAAGCGGGCGGGTGTGTAGCGGTTGGCGGTGTGCAGGAACCAGGAGAGTTTGCGGGCGTGGGCGAGGCGGTTGATGACGCGGTGGAACTCGAACTCGAGCTTTTTGACCTGGTCGATGTCTTCGGTGTCCACGGCGTTGCGGAGTGCTTGTTGGATGTCGTGGAGCTGGGTGAGGTGTGGGGGGTCGATGGTGGTGGCGGCGCGGGCGGCGAGTTCGCCGGCGATGTGGCCCTGGAGGTTGAACAGGTCGCGGACGTCCTGTTGGGACAGGGGGGTGACGACGTAGCCGCGGCGGGGTTCGAGTTCGACCATGTCCTCGCTGCGCAGGCGGACGAGGGCTTCGCGGACGGGGGTGACGCTGACGCCGAGTTCGCGGGCGACGTCGTCGAGGCGGATGTACTGGCCGGGCCAGATTTCGCCGGACATGATGAGGTCGCGCAGGTGGGCGGCGACTTCGTCGGCGAGTTGGGGTGCTCGGGGCAGCGGGGTGCCACGGGCCCGTCGCGTTCCGGCTGGCCTGGTCATGTGCCGCCTTTCCGGGGTGTCTGCCGTGAGGTGCCCAAGCGGCCGGTCAGGCTGACCGTAGCTCTGGCGGATGGTCATGGCCAAAGTCGCCTATCAAATATATGAAATGTATCGCGGTAGGCGTGGGATCTCGCGGATGCTCGGCCCGCACGGCGGCGAGAGCGGCGTCGCAGCCGCGGCGGCCCGTGCAGTCGGGCCCGCCGGGCGGCGTAGGCGACGGGACGGATCGGAGGCGGGCGGCAGGCGGCAGGGACACGCTGCCCGCGGGCCCGCGGGTTCGCGGGTTCGCGGGGCGGTGTGAACCGGGACGGGACCAGTCGATGGCAAGTCGCCGTATGACCACGGCGATCCGAAGGACGGCATGAGGTGGGCTGAATGTTTACCGACCGCGACAGGTGGAAGCGCCGGATTCTCGAGCTCGATCCGGTGGTTGACCATCACGAGATCTACGTGATCTCCTCTGGCCACGAGTTCCCATGGGACTATCGTCGGGCGCTCGAGTTCGCATTGTTCCGGACCTACTGTGTCCCCACGATCTCGGCCCTGCTCGAGGCGACGGGGGAGTTCCGGGACCGGCCGCAGAAGCGCTATGACGACACCGCCGTGTTGATGGGGGAGCTCACCGCCGTCGGCTACGACTCGCCGCGAGGCCGTGAGGCCCTGCGGGTGATCAACCGGATGCACGGGCGTTACGCGATCGACAACGACGACATGCTCTACGTGCTGACCACGTTCATCTACGAGCCGATCGACTGGATCAACGCCCATGGCTGGCGCCGGCTGACCGAGCACGAGACCCTCGCTGCTTTCCACTTCTACCGCGAGGTCGGGATCCGGATGGGAATTCGCGACATTCCTGCCGACTTCGACGAGTTCCTGAGCTTCAAGCGGGCCTACGAGCGCGAGACCTTCCGCTTCGCCGAGAGCAACCGCAAGATCGGTACGTACACGACGGAGATGTTCGCCAACTGGTTCCCCGGGCCGCTGCGGCCGGCGGTCCGGCTTGGGGTGCGTGCGCTGCTCGACGAGACGATGCTGACGGCCTTCGGCTTCGATCCGGCGCCGGCGTGGATGAGCCGGGCCGCGGCTGGCTCGCTGCGTGCCCGCTCGGCGGTGGTGCGTCAGCTGCCGCCGCGGAAGAAGGTCAAGTTCGCCTGGAATCCCAGGGTCCGCACCTATCCCGGCTATCCCGAGGGCTACCAGCCGCGGGACCTGGGCGCCCCGCCGCCGCCTGAGAACCTCGACGAGAAGTGGAGGAACCCGTCACGCACGCCCGCGTAGCGTGCCACGGCCTTCGGGTCGGTCGGGGCGATCTGGTGGCTGGCCGCCGGCGGCACGAATAACAGTGCGGCTCGCCGCCACCGAGTTCGCCACTCCACATCGGTTTTCGCTCCCTCCCGCTGACATGTCGACGAACATTGATCCTCCCGCGGAAGGCCTTGCGTGCGGCAGGGAAAACGCTTACGAATACCTGCTTCGGCGCATTGGTATGGCTAGCGTATAGTCGTATCTCGGCAACCTGGTGTCGCCCAGCGTGTGCGGGAGGTGTGGGTCGTGGGCTCGTCATCGGTTCTCAATGTTCATCCGGACCCTGCGGAGGGCTTGGGTGATGGCCTGCGTGACCCATCGGGCACGCCGTGCATTCGGTTGGCTCCGGTGCGGGGTTCCGCGGTGTGGCGTTACTTCGGTGATGCAAGAAACTCGCTTATGGGGCCGCAGCTGCTCGTGCTCCAGGTGGCGCACCCGGTTGTCGGGGCGGGGGTTCGGGAGCATTCGAACTTTCGGGATGATCCCTGGGGCCGCCTGTTGCGTACCCTGCTCTCGTTGTCCACCGTGATCTACGGCGGTGAGCGCGGCGCCGCGCTGGAGGGCGAGCGTCTGTTCGAGCTCCACAAGGCCATGGGTGGGGTCGACGAAAAAGGTCGGCGTTATCACGCGCTGAACCCCGAGGCATATGCCTGGGTGCATGCCACCCTCGTCCAGGGCGCTCTCGACGGTCATCGTGTCTTCGGTGCGGGTCTGCCAGCCGCCGAGCTGGACGGTTACTACCAGGGGATGCGTGACATCGGCCGGATGCTCGGAATACCCGAGCAGCACCTGCCCGCGGACTATCCGAGTTTTCGGACCTACTACGAGGAGAAGATCGCCGCCCGGCTCGAGGACAACCAGGCGGTCTGGGACGTCCTCGAGAGCATGCGGGTACCGAAGAAGCCGTTTCGGCTCATCCCCGGCCGGCTGTGGCGGCCCGCCGGAGCCGGCCTGGGCCGGCTTTGTTACCTCGTCACCGTCGGGACCCTGCCCCCGGTGCTGCGTGAGCGGCTGGGTCTGACCTGGTCGAAACGCCAGCAGCGCTGGCTGAGGCGATTCGCCCGGCTGGTACGTGTGCTGATGGTGTTCCTGATCCCGCCGCTGCGGATCGCCGGCGGTATCGTCGCCGCGACCTGGAACGTGCGGCAGCTGGAGGACGCCCGCTCGGCGTCCGCCCGGCGAGACGGTGCCCATTGAACGCAGCGGTACGGTAGAGGCCTCATGATCTTTGCTGGAGATCCCCGCCCTCAGGCAGGGGGCCGCTCTCCCGGAACAGCACTGCCCTCCGAAGGTCCGCGGCCTGGCGGGGAACCATTGTTGGAACGCGCGCTCGGGGCCTCCCTCGACAGTGCTGGCTCCGGTGACGAGATACGTGACCGCGTGCTCGACGCCGCGGCCGAGCTTTTCGGACGGTCCGGAATCCGGCGCACGAGCATTGAGGACGTGGCGCGCCGTGCCGGCGTCTCCCGCATTACCGTGTATCGCCGGTTCCCGACGAAGAACGTGCTCGTCGAGGAGGTTCTGCTACGGGATCTGCGCGCCTTCCTCGTCAGCTTCCGGGCGGTCGTGGGCAGGGCCGAGTCCGCCGCTGAAAGGCTGGTCGAGGGATTCTGCCTGGCGCTGCGGACCGCTCGCGTGAACCCGCTGTTCGGCGGCCTCATCGAGGTCGAGCCCGAGGTCATCCTGCCCTTCCTCACGACGGATGGAGGGGCTTTTCTGCGGGCTGTGTCCGACTTCATCGCGATGCAGCTTCGCCGTGAGCAGGAGGCCGGGGAGATATCGGGGGAGGTCGATATGAACATCGTCGCCGAGGTGCTCGCCCGCATGACGCTGTCCTTCTGCCTGACTCCCGAAAGCCAGCTGGATCTCGACGACCCGGAGCAGGTCCGTACCTTCGCGCGCTGTTTTCTCGCACCACTGGTCACCGGCGCGGGGCCCGCCGGTGACCAGTGAGCCTTTTCCATCTCACGTTGTCGAGCGCTCTGACCGCAGGCCGAAGCCGACGATGGAAAAGGCTCAGTGAGCCTCCTCCTTTGTGCGGGAGATGTCAGGAGTAGAGGTCGTCGATCTCGATGGCGTACTTCTCGTTGATGATCCGGCGGCGCAGCTTGAGTGTCGGGGTGAGCTCGCCGCTCTCCGGTGTCCAGCCGACGGGTAGTACCCGGAACTTCTTCACCTGCTCCGCCCGGGCGAGCCGGCTGTTCGCCGCGTCGACCGCGCCCTGCAGCTCAGCCAGGACGGCGGGGTGCGCGGCGAGCCGAGCGGAGGCGTCCGGGCCATCCGCGTCAAGGCCGGCGGCCTTGGCCCAGGCCGGTGCGACCTCGTCGTCAAGCACGAGCAACGCCGTCACGTACGGGCGCCGGTCGCCGATCGCGACGGCCTGACCGATCAGTGGATGCGCCCGCAGCAGGTTCTCGATCTGTGCCGGCGCGACGTTCTTGCCGGTCGAGGTGATGATGAGTTCCTTCTTGCGGTCGGTGATCGTGAGGTACCCGGCGTCGTCCAGGGTGCCGATGTCGCCGGTGGCGAGCCAGCCGTCGGCATCGGTGATCGTCTCGATCGTCCCGTCGGCCCGCAGATAGCCCAGGCACACCAGCGGCCCGCGGATGAGGATCTCCCCGTCGTCGGCCAGGCGCAGCCGCATGCCGAGGTGCGGTCGGCCCACCGTGCCGGTGCGGAAGACGTCCAGGGTGTTGATCGTCGCGGTGCCGGTGGTCTCGCTCAGGCCCCAGACCTCGCGAACCTCGATGCCCAGGCTGGCCAGTGTGCGCAGCACCGCCACCGGGATCGGGGCGGCGCCGCTGCACGCCCAGATCATCCTGTCCAGCCCGAGCGTGCCGAGCAGCGGCCGCAGCACCGACACCTGCGCGTCGTCGAAGTGCCGGGCAAGGTCCTCGGGGACCGGGGCGTGGGCCTCCGCCAGGTTGTGCACCTCCAACGTGACGGCCTGCGCGGCGGCAAGGGCGCCGCGGCGTTCGTCGTCCGCCAGAGCGATCATGGTCTGCAGGCCGGCGGCGAGCTTCTCCCACACCCGCGGAACGCCGAAGAACGACAGGGGGTGGATCGCGGCGAGCGCGCTGACGACCGCGGCGGTGTCCGTGCAGATATGCACATGGCCGGCGCGGTAGATCGGCGCGTAGATGCCCAGGACCCGCTCGGCGATGTGGGCGAGCGGAAGGTAGGCGACCGTCACCGGATGCGCGGGAAGGTCGACCTGCGCCTCCAGCGCGACGGACTGGTACAGGACGTTGTGATGGCTGAGCACCACACCCTTGGGGGTGCCGGTGGTGCCGGAGGTGTAGAGGAGCGTGACGGGCTGGTGGGGATGCACCGCGCGCCACAGCCGGTCGACGACGCCCGGGTCCGCGGTGTGCCGGGCGGCGCCGTCGCGCTCGACCTCGGCGAGGGTGTGGAAGCGGGGGCGGAGGCGGGCCTCGTCGGCCGGGAGCGGGTCGGCCGGGAGCGCGTCGGCGTCCACGATGACGACCGAGTGGATGGACGTCTGCCCGGCGAGGACCAGTGCCCACCGTTCCAGCTGCTCGGCGCCCTCCAGGATCAGCACCTGTGCCTGGCTGTGCTCGGCCGCGTACCGCAGCTGGGGGGTGCTGAGCGTGGCGTAGACGGTGGAGGGGATCGCGCCGAGGTGCACGGCGCCGAGGTCGACCAGCCAGTGCTCAGGCCGGCTCGACATCGCGATCAGCATCCGTTCGCCCGGCCGCAGGCCCAGCTCGTACAGACCCCGAGCGAGGGCGAGGGATCGCGTGCGTACCGTCGCCCAGGTCAGCGGAGCTTCCTCGGAACCGATCACGCTTATGGCGGGAAGATCGCCGAACTCGAGCGCGTTGCGCTCCAGCAGCGCGGGCACTGTCAGGTCGGCGGCGCGGCGAGCGCACTCGGCCTCAAGCCCGGTGAGCGGATGGTTGTCCGCGGCGGCGTCGGAGCTGTCGCCGGAGATGACTGTGGTGGCGGGGCCGGTCATGGTGCGCGCCGATTCCTCTCAGGCCGCTGCGGGGACGCGGGAGCCGGCCTTCTGCGGGCTGGCACACCCGTCGCCGGCTAAGAGGGCTGCCTCCCGTACCACGCGACGGATCACGGCTGGCTTGTCGAACAGTCCCTCACTCATGGCCGGAACTGTAGAACCATCGTTAACTTATGTGCAAGGGGATCCCGGCTTGAATAGCCTTCCCTGCAACTGAAATCGGGTTAGTCGATGGGTTTGTGGCGGGCCACGGTAAGCGTGAATGTCCGTTAACTTGAGGGTGGTCGGCGGGGATGTCGGGCTGGTCGGCCCGAGGGTCTGCGGGCGTCTCGGCCGCACGTTCCGTCCAGTGGGCCCAGTGTGGCGTGATCGGGGTCACATGGGAAGTCGCGGCCCGGTCGTGCCGCCCGGTCGTGTGGCCCGGTCTTGTGCGCAGGTGATGCCGGCCGGCCGGTGTGGGTCAGGGCACGAGCATGCGCAGGGCGAGGAACCGCACCAGTTGTTCCGACCCGTTGGACCGGTTGAAGCTGGTGGTCCGCCCCAGATCCATGACCAGGTTCAACGCGGCGTGAGCCAGCAGCCGGGCCTCGTTCGCGGCGAGCTCCGGCCTGATCGTGACCAGCAGCCGGACCCACTCCTCGACATGCTCCCGCTGGAGGCGGCGCAGTTCGTGCCGGTCCGGGGCCGGCAGATTGTTGTTCTCGGCCAGGTAGACCGAGACCAGATCGTTATGTGCGAACGTCAGGTCGACATAGGCGTCGATCAGCCGCCGCAGCGCGTCCGCCGGGCTGCTCGCGGTGGCCAGCGCGCTGGTCGTGCTGGTGCTCAGGCGCTCGGCGGCACGGTAGTACACCGCCGCGAGCAGATCGGCCTTGCCGGGGAAGTACCGGTAGACCCCGGAGGCGTTGATACCCGCGGCCCGCCCGATGTCGTCGATGCTGACGGCGTGGTAGCCGAGGCGGTCGAACAGCCGGACGGCCTCGGTCAGCAGTGCCTCCCGCCGGGAGCCCGGCCGCATCGGCGCGGAACCACCGTCGGGAAGCCCGCTGCCGCCGGCCGTCACGTGCCGGACCTCCGTGTCGTCGGCCGTGTCGTCGCCGGCCGCGTCGGCACCTGCCACCCGGTCGCCACCCGAGCTCTCGCTCCCCGCCTGGCCTGGGCCGGGCGGGAGCAGGACGGGCGCCGCGACGTCCGCGGGCAGGTCCGCCGTCAGCAGGGTCCACGCGGCGGATCGCAGGATCTGCTCGGCGCGGCTGTCGGCGATCGCGCAGCGGTGCGTCGAGATGCTGCCGATCGCGCTGAGCGCAGCCCGGCTGAGAAGCACGGCGGACGGCCGCGGCAGATCGGGGCGGAGCTCCAGGAGCAGGTCGGTGATCCGCCGCACCAGAGCTGTCAGCCCGGCCCGGACCTCGCCCTGGTGCGCCGGCTCCAGGTAGCGGGCCTGCCACTGGTAGAGCGCGCCCACCCGGCGACGCTGGACGCTCACCCGCGCCGTCGCCGCGAGCAGCCGGGCCATCCGCTCGGCGGGTTCGTCCGGTACCGCCAGTGCCTCGTCGGCCGCGGTGACCAGCGTGTCGATCAGCTCCCGGGAGGCGTGCAGGAGGATCGCGTACTTGTTCGGAAAGTGCCGGTAGACGGCCGGGCCGCTGATGCCGACCACGGCGGCGATCTCGTCGATGCCGACCCCGTGGTAGCCGCGCTCGCAGAACAGCTCCGCCGCGGCGAGGGCGATCTGCGCCTTTCGGTTCCTCGGCCGCCGCCCCGGCGTTGTCTGAGCTGTCGACGTCGCCTGCACCTACGTCCCCTCGCCGCCGCACGGCTCCGCTCGTCGCCGACCGGGCTGGCCGGCTCGCCCAGCCCGCCCACCCTCATCGGTCGCGGGTCCGTCCCATGGTGACATCACCGGGACGGGCGCCGGTGCGCTCCAGTCCTGCCCGGCCGAGGAACATCTCGCTTTCAGACCCGTTGCCGCAGGTAGATGGTGATCATTGCGGTGAGTTCCTCGACGATTTCCGCCCGCGGGATGGGCGGCTGATCGAGGACGTAGCGGATCGTCACGTGCTCGACCGTGCGCACCAGGATCCAGGCGACGGTTCCCACCGCGCCGGCACTCCCGGCCTCTCCGACGTCCCCGCCTGTCTCGGGCGTCCCGGCTACCTCGGCTACCTCGGCTGTCCCGGCTGTCCCGCAGGTGCGTCCCGGTGCGGCACGCTCGCCGGGCCGGCGCGGCAGCAGCGTCGCCAGCGTCGCCGTGACCAGCTCGTCGATGTGCCGCTCGAAGCCGGCCCGCTGGACGTCGACCGTCTCGGGCAGCTGGTACAGGACCCGGAGCAGCCCGGAGTCCTCCTCGAAGGCGTCGAGCAGTGCGACGATGTTCGCGCGGACCATCTCGGGCACCGAGGTGCCGAGGTTCGCGACGAAGGCGTGTGAAATGCGAGCACGCAGCTGCTCGGCGTAGACCTCGACGACCCGGTCGAGAATCGACTCCTTGTTCGGGAAGTACTGGTAGAGCGATCCGGGGCTGATGCCGGCGCGGGCGGCGATGCGGCTGGTGCTGGTGCGCTCGTAGCCGCGTTCCAGCAGGATCTCGCGCCCGGCGGTGACGATGCGCTCGACCATGGCGCGGGACCGGTCCTGGCGTGGTGCCCGGCGCATCGGCTCCTTGCGGGTGGGAACCCACGGCCTGCCGGTCACTGGGTGACGCCGGCCTGCGGGCCGGTCTGTGGCGGTGCGGGGGAGGGCACGGACGCGAATTGAACACGAATAGTTAGTCGTGTCAACATCCGTCCATGATCCCTCGCGCGACCGCGTGCAACGCCGCCGGCCCGCCCGCGGCGCAGGCCACCACACCGCAGGCCGTCGTCGTTGCGGCGCCGGGCATGACAGCACGGACACCCATCCAGATCACGACCGCGACCGAGGCATCGACATCGGCCAGCGTGCCGGGCGACTACCCGGCGCGCTTCCGGTCCGCACCCGAGCGGTCGCGCCGAATCGCGCGCCCGCTGCGGAGGGTGGCCCGGGTGAAGACGGACGACGAGGAGCTCCTGCACGAGATCGGCCGGCGCCTGCGCACCCGGGACGAGCTGGGGGCGCAGCTCGCCCGAGCGATGCGCGTCCGGGACCGGGACGATCCCGAGCGGGTGACCTTCGCCCAGCTGCGCCATGCCCTGAACCACGGGATCGGGGGCGTCGACGACCCGCCGCCCGCACTGGCCCGCTTCTTCGCCGTGGTCGACGAGGTGCCCGAGTGGGTCGACTTCGACCAGGTCGAGCGCGGCGCGCGGATCATGCGGGAGATGGGGCGCTCGGTCGACGACGTGATGCTGCAGCTGGCGCTGATCGGCGGCTACCGGTTCGGCGGGCCCCCCGACCTGTTGGTCGCCACCGGCGGACTGGTCGGCGCGACGGCCATGCGCCGGCTCGGCGAAACCCAGAAGTGGGCGCTGTCGGTGCTGGAGCCGAACGGGATGCGCCGCACGGGGGCGGGCTTCGTGGCCACCGTCCACGTACGGGTCATGCATGCCCTGGTGAACCACGAGTTCGAGACGAACGGCCGCTGGGATGCCGACCGGTGGGGCCTGCCCATCAACCAGACCGACGCGTCGGGGACTCTCGGGCTGTTCAACAGCACACTGCTGCTCGGAATCCGGGCGCTCGGCTGGATCGTGACCGCGGACCAGTCGCGTGCGGTCATGCACCTGTGGAAGTACGTGGGCTGGTTGATGGGCGTCGACGAGGACTGGCTGTTCGACACCGAACAGGAGCAGAACCGGCACAACTATCACCTTGTGTTGGTGCAGGCCGAGCCCACATCGGCAGGCCCGGCGTTGGCCCGCGCGCTCGTCGAAGGCCAGCTCACCCGCGACCGGGGCAGACTGACGGCGCTGCGCAACCGCTATGAGCGGGCCCGTCTGCTCAGCATGCTGCGGTACTTCCTCGGTGCGGAGGGCCTCCGTCAGCTTGGCCTGCCCTCGGCCGTGCCCTGGGCGGTGCCGCCGATCGTCACCGCGAACCTGGTGCGCTCCGGTCTGCTGGTGCGCAGCGCCGCCGGGCGGCGGTATCTCGAACGGGCCAGTGCTCGATTCTCGCGCCGAAACCAGCGGGCCATGTTCGGCGGGGCCACGCCGGAGGTCGGCGCCCTGCCGTCATGAGTGAGCCTTTCCGTCGTCGGCCCGGACTCGCGGCATCCATGGCCGTGGGTCGTGGGATGGAAAAGGATGAATGCCGGCCAGACGCCGTCCCCGACGGCTGGCCAGCATTCACGAAGTTTCCTCTTTCAGGTCACTGTCCCGGCCGGACGAAAGGATCTCCGGGAAACGGGGATGGATTTTCTCAGAACGGGCAGGTGGCCTGGTACTCCTCGACCGGCCCGAGGGCGCTGGCGGTTGGGCCGGGGCAGAGGAACTGCGTGTAGCGGGTGTCGTTGTCCACCCACCGCTTCGCCCATGAAATCATCATCTTGGCGACCAGGCTGTTCGCCGTCTGCGGGAAGAAGTGACTCGCGTTGTTGAGTTCGAGCAGGCTCTTCTCGCCGCCGAGCGAGTTGTAGAAGAGCGTCGAATGGGTGCTCATCGGGGCGACGGTGTCGGCCTCGCCGCCGATGATGAGCGTCGGGACGCCGACCTCGTTCCAGGTCTTGTCCGTGTTCCAGGGGGCCAGCGGCAGCGCGGCCTTCAGCGAAGGCCGGTCGGAAGCCGCTTCCAGCGAGCCGCCGCCGCCCATGGAATGGCCGCCGACGGCGAGCCGGTTCGGGTCGATCCGGCTGGCGGCCGGGCTGTCCTCCACCGCCCAGTCGAGCGCGGCGAGCAGCTGGTCACCCCGCGACGGCGGATAGTCGAGAACCGTGTTCGTCTCGATGCCTATGACCACGAACCCCTGCGAGGCCAGCCGCGGGCCGAGCCAGGAGATGCTGGACCAGCTGGCGGTATAGCCGGGCGAGAGCGCGATCGCGCCGAAGGTGCCCTGGCTGGTGTCGGTCGGGTAGTAGAGGGTGCCTCCGCCGAAGCCGGAGACCAGGGACGAGATGTTGTAGGTCGTCACCGCGAACGGACCGGTGGTCGCGGTGACGCTCGCCTCCGTCGGGTTGGGCCCCTTCGCATAAGGGTTGACGTCGGCCTGCGCGGTCGGCGCCGCGGCCACGACGCCGGCGCATAAGGCCGCGGCCGTGGCGCTCGCAAGAGCGAGCCGTATCCGTCTACGGGCGTTCCCCAGTAGTTTTCCAGCGCGCATTAGAACTCCTCTCGTCGTGGGTTCTCCGAACCGCGACCGGACCTGGTCGCGGCCAGCACAAAGACACCGAAATGCGGGCAGCGGCGATGACGCGACGTTTCGGCGGAATCTGCGAACATGCTCAGGTGTACGCGGACGTCTGTTGGACATCCCGGTGGACCTGTGGCTCCTGAATCTAGGAACGGGTGCCGGGGCATTCGTGCGGCGCTGGACGCGCGTGCCCGAGAAGCCGGCGTGATGGTGCTGGCCGCCCTGGGGCAGGGGCGGCCGTCGCACCAGTTGACAAGCGCTTGCTTAGTTTGATCAGCATGACCGGAGGAGTGCCCCCCGTCAACCATTCACGGCGGGAATCCCTGGAAATGCTGGTGGACCACCCGGCAAGAAGTGGTCGGGTTCTCAGGCCTCCGGGCGGAGCATGCGCGCACGGCGCGCGCCGGGCATATGGGGTGTCTGGATATGCGCGTTGCCGACCGGCAGCTGCTCCAGCTCCTCCGAGAGATCCTTGCCGGTACGGGTGCGCAGGAATCCGGCGGCCTTGCGGGACTGCGGGTAGTTGACCCGGTAGAGAACCTTGGTACCCGCGTTGGCGAGGACGTCCGGGTGGAAGTCGTCGAGGCCCTGGCTCGCCACGACGACGGCGACGCCGAACTTCCGGCCCTCCTTCATCAGCTTGGGCAGGGTCGCGTCCTTCGCGAGGCGATGCGCCTCGTCCAGGACGATGGCGAGCCGCAGCTGCCCGGTGCGGGGCGGGGCTGCCGGAGCTTGTCGCCGTGGTCGAGAACTCGGCCGGGCCGTCGCCCCCGGGAGGTGGAGGTGGGGGTGGCGGCGACCCTGCCGCCCAGGCACGGCTCACCACGACGACGCCTCGACGTCGTCCCCCCCACATCGCCCCGTCGGCCCCCCGACAGACAACAGACCTCGAAACTCTATTCGAAGTGTGGGAAAAACCTCACACCTGGTAGGGGACGTCGCGAATGCGCAGGTAATGGGCGTGAGGGGTCGTGCCGGGTCGGAACGCGCTGGAGGGTGTCCGGTTGTGAGCGTGGTCCTTGCCGGGTTCGTCGCCGGGCTTGTGCTGGCGACGCTCACCGCTCCGGTCGGTGTCTCGGGCGCGATGTTCCTCCTGCCGGTGCAGCTTGATCTGCTGTCCGTGCCGAACCCGGCCGTCACGCCCACGAACCTGCTGTTCAACGTCATCGCGACGCCGGGGTCGCTGCTTCGCTATCGGCAGCAGAAGCAACTCGGTGGCCCGCTGACTCGCCGGCTCGTCGCGGGCACCCTGCCCGGGGTGGTGCTCGGAGCCTTCGTGCGGGTCACCTTCGCCCCGGGGGCGGGGATGTTCCGCCTGCTGCTCGCCTGCCTGCTGCTGCCGCTCGGGACCTGGCTGTGCGTGCGCACCCTGCGCCCGCCCCGACCCCGCGGCGCGCACGCCGCCGCGCCGGGACTGCGCGCGGTCAGGCCGCTCGCGGGCGTCGTCGGTTTCGTCGGCGGCCTCTACGGCATCGGCGGCGGCTCCATCCTCGGACCGATCCTCGTCGGGCGCGGCCTGCCGATCGCGCAGGTCGCGCCCGCCACGCTCGCTTCCACCCTCGTCACCTCGATCGCCGGCGCGGTGACGTACGCGCTGCTGGCCCTGGCCGCGCCCGGCAGCATCGCCCCGCACTGGGCGCTCGGCTTCGCCTGCGGCCTCGGCGGCCTGCTCGGCGGCTACCTCGGGGCCCGGCTGCAGCCGCGGCTTCCCAACACCGCCCTGCGGCTGCTTCTCGGCGCCCTGGCGATCATGCTGGCGATCCTCTACTTCGCCCGGGCGGCCTGACCGCAGCTGACCGGGTCCGCGCCCGGGCCGATCGATCACGCGACGCCCTGTCGCCATTGCCGCAGACTCGCCGACAGCGAGATCCTGTGGGGCGCTCGGTGGTCGCCGAGTGAAGCGATACGGTCACATCTGCGCGGCCCGAGCGGCACCGGTCGGCGGTAGGCGTAGGCGCAGGACGGCCACGGTGGTGTCACCGAGGCGCGCGGTGCGACGGGACGGGGAGATGCGGCAACGAGGTTCGGCGGACGCCGAGACGTTCCGCTGGGATTTCGCGGTCTCCTACGCCGATTCCGACAAGCCATGGGCGGAGTGGGTCGCCTGGCATCTGGAGGATGTCGGCTACCGGGTGCACATCGAGGCGTGGGACGTCGTCGCGGGCACACATCGACCGGCCGGCGCGCACGCGGTTCTCACCCAGGCCCGGCGGCTGGTCGCCGTGGTGTCCGAGAACTACCTGGTAGCGGACCGGGTCCAGACCGACTGGCTGTCGTTCTGGGCCGCCGATCCGGGTGGGCTGAGCCGCGCTCTGCTGCCGGTCCGGGTCGACGACAGCCCGGTGCCCGACCTCCTGTTCGCACAGATCGCCCCGGTGAGCCTCGTCGGTCTGGGGGAGGACGAGGCTCGACGTCGCCTGCTCGACGCGGTCGACGCGGCCCTCGCCGGCCGGGTCAAACCGTCCGTGCCGCCGCCCTTCCCTGCGGCGTCGGCACAGGCGAGCACGTCCTCCCCCGGGCCTGAGGGAAAGAAGCCGGGGCGGGACCCGAGCCGGACACGGGTGGACAGCACATCGGCCGAAGGCCGGGTGACCAGGCTTCGTCCAGACGACGCGCTCGCCGCCGACGTGTTCGTCGGGCGCGGCCGTGAGACAGGCGAGCTGCTGGGCCTGCTGGCGCCGGCGGCCCACGGTGCCCGGCCGGTGACCGTGGTGTCGGTGTCCGGGATGGGCGGGATCGGCAAGACCGCACTGGCGTTGCGGGCCGCCGCCGACGCCGACACGAGGGGCTACTTTCCCGGCGGGGTGTATGTGACCGACCTCCAGGGATATGGCGCGGGGCCGGACCGCGGGGCACTGGGTGGGAGAAGGAGCAGCGGCCCGGCGCACGTGTACGGCCCGCTGCTCGCCCTGCTCCGGCCCGATGATCCGGTTCCACAGTCGCCGATGGAACAGCACGGCGCCTACCACCAGGCGCTGACGGTGCTGGCCGAGCGTGGCCAGCCCGTCCTGCTGGTGCTCGACAACGTCGCCGATCCCGGTCAGATCGTCGACCTGCTCCCGAGGCAGCAGGCACACCGGGTCCTCGTCACTACCCGGGACCTCGGGCTTGGCGACTTCTACGGCCTGCCGCTGGCCGGCCTGGACGTCGGCGCCGGCGTCGAGGTCGTCGACGAGGTGCTGCGCCGGCGCCGTCCCGCCGACCGCCGGGCGACCCGCCAGAGCGAGTCCGCCCGCCGACTCGTCGACCTGTGCTGGGGGCTGCCACTCGCTCTGCGGATCTCGGCCGCGCTGCTCGCCGAGGTGCCGAGCCGGCCGATCGGGGAGCTGGTGGCCGATCTCGCCGATGCCGACAATCGGCTGGACCACCTGGACGACGGGCGGCAGTCGATCGTCGCGCGGGTGCTGGAGCCGTCCTGGGAGCATGTGCGGGGCCACGATCCGGGTGCCGCCGAGCTGTTCCAGCTGCTCGCACTGAACCCGAGCCCGGAGATCTCGACGGCGGCCGCGACCGCGCTGAGCGGGCAGCGACAGGCCGCGCGCGGCCACCTCCACACGCTGCAACGCGCCCATCTGATCAGCTGGGTTGCCACCAACCGGTGGCGCGTCCCGGACCCGGTGGCCCTGTACGCCGCCCGGCGTTGCGCCGACCTCGAGTCCGAGGTGCGGCACCGTGCTTTTGAACGGCTCCTCGCCCACTACCAGAAGGAAGCCACCGAGCAGGCTCGATGTGCGGGGTGGCTGCTGCTCCGGCACAACCGGCCGACGAGCGGACCGAGCACGGAACTGGCCGCGTGGGCGGCCCGCGAGCGGGCGTTGGCATGGTTCACCCTCGAGGAGCCCAATCTGCTGGGCTGTGTGTGGTGGGGGGACGGGCGCGGCCTGCCGGGCCGGCTGCCGTCCTGGCGGCGGTACGTTGTCGATCTCGCCGCCGCGCTGACCGGATACCTGCGCAACAACGGCCCCTGGCTGGTGGCGGCCGAGGTGCACCGGCTCGCCGCGGATCTCGCCACCGGACTGGGCGACCGGACGGCGCAGGGCATCGCCCTCAACGATCTGGGCGTCACATATCGACTGCTGGGGGATGAACGGGCGCTGCTCGTGCTCGAACAGGCGCGGCGAATCTTCGTCGGGCTCGGCCGGTTCGCCCGGCGCTCCGGCCGGGCGGCCGCTCGCCTCGGCGAGGCGAACGCCCTCAACGAGACCGCGATCGTGCTCAACGAGGCGGGCCGGCATGAGGAGGCACTTGGCGTGATCAGTCGTGCGCTGCGCCTCTACCGCTGGGTCGGTGACCCACTCGGCGTCGCCAACGCGTCCAAGAACCTCGGTGCGACGCGCTACGGCCTCGTCCGCGACGCGCGGGGCGGCGCGAGCCTGACATCGGCCCGCGGCCCGCTGCTGGCGGCGCTGGACCAGTACCAGCAGCTCGACGATCGCCTGGGAGCCGCCGAGGCGCGCAATCATCTCGGCCGGCTCGCCCGGCGGGCCGGGGACGTCGCGTCGGCGCGCCAGGAGTTCGTCCAGGCGCTCGTGCTGGCGCAGCGGGTGGGCAGCACCCTCGAGGAGGCCCGCGCCTGGTGGGGGATCGGTGACTGCCAGGCGGACGTCGGTGAGAACGGCGGCGCGAGCTACAGCCTGGAACGAGCCGACCGCCTGCTGGCGCGGATCGGCGCAACCACGGCCCAGGACCGCCTCACGGCGAGCCTGGCGGAGGTTCGGGCAGCGTCGATGTCCAGTAGGCAGTGAGCCCGTCGACGGCGCGGTTCACGATCTCGTCCATCGGGAGCGACGCGTCGACGGCCATGCCCGCCTCGCCGGGGCGCAGCGGTTCCAGCGCGGCGAACTGGGAGTCGACGAGGGACACCGGCATGAAATGGTCCCGCCGGGCGGAGACGCGCTCGACGATCAGCTCGCGTGGCGCGTCCAGGTGCAGGAACCACGCGCCCGGGCCGCCCTGGCCGAGAACGTCGCGGTAGCGGGCCCGGAGCGCCGAGCAGGACGCGACGCCGCCGTCGCCGGCGGCCAGCCGGTCGGTGATCCACACGGCGATGGAGGCGAGCCAGGGCAGCCGGTCCTCGTCGTTCAGTGGCTGCCCGGAGCTCATCTTGGCGATGTTCTCCGCTGGATGGAACGCGTCCGCCTCCGCGTAGTCGACACCGAGTCGGTCCGCGAGCAGCTGGCCGACCGTGGTCTTCCCACTGCCGCTCACCCCCATCACCACGACGATGGTCCTTCGCGCGCGTACAGGCACGATCACGTCTCTCCTCACCGGCGGAACTCGTTGTGCCGACGGGCCCGGTCCCGATGGCCGGTGCGACAGTCTGCCGTCCGTACGGGTCTGCGGGCAGGGGCGGGTTCCGGATCCACCCCTCCCCGATCGCTCCCGATCATCCCGGGCGACGGTCGGACACGCCCGCTGGGCCCCGGTCAGACACCGATCATCGGGCGGGGCGCCTCGACGCGGGCGGGCCGGCGGGTCAGCTCGTCGCGCAGCCGCTCCAGCGTCTGGCGCATGGCGACGGGCGTGCTGACGTCCCGGCCGCTGAGCCGTTCGAAGCGCAGCACCAGCGCGGAGGGTGACAGCTCGAAGGTCTGGGTGAGATGGGTGCCGCCGTCGTGCGCGCGGAGCTGGAAGCGCCAGAGCGTGCTGTCGGGCTTGCTCCTGGTCCGCCGGGTGCGGTAGGCGAACTCCCGCCCAGGTTCGGCGGTCACCACCTCGCACTCGCGTGACCAGCGCATCCCGCGCGAACGGTTCCAGCCGCGGAAGCGGGCGCCGACGGCGGGTCCGGACGCGCCGTCGAGCCAGACGCAGCGGTAGCACTCGGGGCTGTGGCGGGCCATGCCCGCGACGTCGGCCACCGCCGCGTACACCTGGTCGGCCGGCGCGGGAACGAAGATCTCGGCGGATCCGCGCAGGAGCACCGGGCCCGGGTCGACCACCAGGTCTCCGTAGGCGGCGGCCAGGCGGCGCTGATAGCCGGAACGGCTCGCGGCGAGCAGGAGCGGCAGGACGGGCCCGAGGCCGGCGGCGACATCCGCCGCGCGCTGGGGGTTCGCCGCGGCGAGCCACGGCAGCACGAACGAAAGCCGCATCTTCGCGCCCCGGCTCATCCGCTTCTCGAGCTGGGTCAGTTCGTCGTCGGAGATCCGGTCCTCGATGGCCGGCACGACCAGTGCCTCCTCGGTGGCGAGGTGCTCGCCCATGAGGCTGTGCAGGCTGGCGGTCACCGCGGCGAGAGCCGACACGCTCGAACCGTCGTTCCCGTCGTTCCCGTCGTTCCCGTCGTTCCCGTCGTTCCCGTCGTTCCCGTCGTTCCCGTCGTTCCCGTCGTTCCCGGTGGGGCCGGTGGGCCCGGCGGGTCGGTTGGGTCTGGCACGTCCGGTGTTCTCGGTCGGTCCGGCGAGGTCGGCCAGTGTCGTGCGCAGGCGCTGGATCAGCAGATCGAGCCGGTCGTGGTCGGCGCTGAGGGCGTCGAGGGTGTCGAGGTCGCCGGAGCCGAGGCCGCGCTGGCGCAGCAGGGGCCACAGGTGGTCGTCCTCGGCGACGTGATGATGGTGGAGGGCGTCGAGGGCCTCGCCCACGTGGGCCCGCAGCGCCGTGAGCTGCGCCGAGCCGGCGACGCGGCGGCCGGCGGCGAGCTCCGTCGCGAAGTCGGCGATGCGACGCAGCTCCAGGCGGATGCCGTCGTGCATCAGAAGATAGGCGTTCGGATTGGCCATGGGAACGTCCTCCCTGAGATCGTTGTAGGGTGACAGTATTGAACCCAGGTCGACTGGAGTGAAATTGGTCGTGAAGCCGACGCGCGCCTACCGTTCGCCGCACCGCGCCGCGCAGGCCCAGGCCACCCGCGCCGCGATCCTCGACGCCGCCGTCGAGCTCTTCTGCGCGGACGGCTATGCCCGCACGACGATGCAGGCGATCGCCACGAAGGCGGGTGTGGCCGTCGAGTCCGTCTACGGGCTGGCTCCCAAGGCCAGGCTGCTGGAGCTGGCGCTGGAGCGAACCGTCGTCGCGGGTGAGAACACCCCACTTGCCCAGGAGGAGTCCTTCCGCGCCGCGCTCGACGCCGAGGACCAGCGTGACCAGGTGCGACTGTTCGGCGTCATGGCCGGGCGCCGGGCGAGGAGCTACGCCGCCATCAGCCGCGCCTACGTCCAGGCCGCGGCCCAGGACGAGGCCATCGCGGCCGCCTGGCACGAGCAGGAGCGGCGCCGGCTGCAGGACATGCGCCTGTTCGTCGAGGCGGTGGCCGCGCGCGGTGATCTACGCGCCGGGCTCACGGTCGAGTGCGCGGCCACCCGCCTGTGGGCCGCGTGCAACTGGTACACGGCCTGGCTGCTGTACGAGGCGGAGCCCGACCGCGACGAGGCCTCGGTCGCCGCGTGGTTCGAGACGACGGCCGCCGCGCTGCTGTTGCAGTGAGCCGGGCCCGCGGCACGCGGTCTGGGCCACACCGCGGCTACCCGGCGGTCCCGGGTCAGGCTGTCTCCACCTGGTTGCGCCCGCCGTTCTTCGCCCGGTACAGGGCGGCATCCGCGGCGTTGGTCAGGGCCGCCACGCCGTCGCCGGCAGCCTCACCGTCGTCCTCGGCGGGGGTTGCCGCGGTGACGCCGATGCTGACCGTGATGACGGACTCGGCCGTCAGCGGGTGTGGTTCGGCGAGGTCCTCGACCGCGCGGCAGAGACGCCGGCCGAGGCGGGTGGCCGTGCCCAGGTCGGTGTCGGGCATCACGACGGTGAACTCCTCCCCGCCGTAACGTGCGGTGAGCAGCGCTCCACCGACGTTCTTCGCGAGGCACGCGGCGACCCGCTGCAGGCACCGGTCGCCGGCAGCATGCCCGAAGTGGTCGTTGTAGAGCTTGAAATGGTCGATGTCGATCATCGCCAGCGCGATGGGTGTGGCGTGTTGCCGGGCGCGCTGCCATTCGGCCTTCAGGACCTCCCCGAGACGCCGCCGGTTGGCGAGCCCGGTAAGCGGGTCGGTGACCGACAGCTGTTCCAGCTGGCGGTTCACGGCGGCGAGCTGCTTGTTCGTCGCGGCCAGCTCCTTGGTCCGGTCGGCCACCTTGCGTTCCATCGACGCGTAGACCCGGGCGTTGTCGAGCGAGACCGCGAGCTGCCCGGCGATGAGCATGATGCCTTCGAGGCGCTCGGTGGAGAACGCGCCGCGGATCATCCGGTTCTCCAGCAGCAGCATCGCCCGCAGGGCGCGCCGGATAGTGATCGGAATGGCGAGGAGCGAGCAGCGCTCGAGGCCGGCGAAGTAGGCGTCACGGTTAAAGCGGTCGTCCCGCGCGGCGTTGGGGACGACGACGGGCGCGTGGGTACGGGCCGCGTAGCGGACGACCGAGGACGGCAGCACCCTCCGCCGGCCGGCCTCGCGGAGCGTGACGGTGTCGCCGGAGTCGGTCGGCACCAGCCATTCGTCCTGCTCCTGTTCGTACAGCAGCAGATGGACACTGGTGGCTCCCGTCATCTCGGAGAGAATTCCCGCGACCTTCGTCTGGAGACCGGCGACGCTGGTCTCGGAGCTGAGAGCCTGGGAGGCGGCGACGACGGCGAGCAGGTCCACGGTGCCGATCGCCACCGCCGAGCGGCGCCCGGGCCGCTCCGCTGGCGAGGCGACGATCGGCTCCTGGGTCGCGGGCGTGATCCCGGCCATGATGCTGTTCCGCAGCCCCGGGTAGGCCCAGTCGAGCTGGCTGACCTTCGCGGTCGCGCCCCACTCGAGGTACTGGCGCCGGGCGGTCGCCAGGAGCGCATAGCCGGCTTCCTCCATGGCATGTGCCAGGTAGAAGCGTGCGGCGCGTTCCAGGACGAGGGCCCGGTGCCACGGGCGGGTCCGGACGGAGACCTCCCTCAGCGCCACGTCAAACGTGTATGCGGCCTCGTGGAAGTTCCCGACGGCCCACGCCCGCTCCGCCTCCGCCAGGCGCAGCAAGGGCAGGAAGTTGGCTGGTGCGTCGGCCGCGCGTGCGGCCAGCCATTCGATCGACGTGTCGAGCTCCCGCAGCGGGGTGTCGCGCTGCTCCGTGCCCGCGGCCCGTACCTGGGCCGCCAGCGCGATCGCGAGCAGCACCCGCGCCACCGCCGCGGAATAGTTCGTCTCGATCGCGAACCTGCAGGGCACCACGGCTGCGGCGTGATGTGCCGCGTCGGCCGGGCGGTCCAGAATCGTGGCCACGAGAGCCCGGGCCGCATGCAGGTTGGCGACGGAGAACGGGTCGCCGGCCAGCAGGCTCAGCTCCGCCGCCTCATCACCGGCCGATTCGGTGGCCTCGCCGCGCAGCGCCTGTACGAGCCGCTGGTATTCCCGGAACGTTCCTTCGGCGTGTCTGTTGCCGGTGCGCGCGGCGAACGCCAGCGCCTCGTCGACCGCCGAGGCGACGACATCAAGCGATGGCGCGCTGTCCAGCAGCGCGCAGAGCAGGGCGTAGTGGACCCAGCACGCGTTCTGCAGGTCGCCTCCGTGCACGAGGCCCTCCAGCGCCTGACGGCCCTGGGGCAGAATGTCCTCCAGCTGTGTGAACCAGTGGCCGCTGGTGATCACATAGATGAACTGCGCCTGCCAGATCTCGGGCTCGTAGCCGCGGGCTCGCCCGACCGCGAGTATCCGCTGCAGGATGCGGTGTCCGGTGCGGTAGTCGCCCCTGCGGACAATGCACACGACGGAGAGGTGGCTGACCGGGCCGACCAGGGTGCGATCCGGGCCGTGCCGCGCCCAGATCTCGAGCATCTTGATGCTCAGCCAGGCCATCAGTGTCTGGTCGCAGAAGAACGTCGCGACCATGAGCCGGTTGACGAGCCGGATGACGGCGAGCTCGTCCTGGTCGGTGACACCCGGCTTGCGCAGGTCGTCTGCCTCGCTGGTCGTGTCGAGCCACCGCGGGAGCTCGTCGAGTCCGCGGTCGGTCTCCGCGCTGACCGCGCCTTCGCCCGGAACGGATACGCCGAGGCGCCGCAGCTGGCCGAGGCCGAGTTGCGTCGCCTCGCTGGCAAGTCCCCGATTGGTGAGACTGATGACCTGCACCACCGTGGCGGAGGTGAGCTGGGCCGGCCGGGTGCACAGCCGGCTGATGGTCCGGTAGGTGTCGTCCGTGTCCTCCAGCCGGCCGAGGCTGTACAGCGCGGCCTGCCGCTCGGTGAGGACCGCGATCAGACTGTCGGTGTCGGCCGGGTCGACGAGTTCGACCGCCGCGGCCAGGAACCGTTCCACCAGCGGGTAGTTGCTCAGCAGTTTCGCCTGCTCGGCAGCGCGGCGGAAGAGCGCGGCCACCGCCCGCCGTTCCTCGGTTCCCCGGACGGCGTCGACCACCGGCAGGTACTGCTCGGCTGCCGCGGCGAAGAGCTCCGGTCGGGCGGCCAGGCGTCGTGCCAGGCGCAGCCGCCGCGCGGCCTGCTCCTGGGCAGGACAGCCACCCAGCACGGAATCCCGCGTCCGGTCATGGTGAAAACGGACGCTCGGATGGGCGTCGCACTCCCGCACCAGCAGGCCTTCGCCCAGCGCGGGGGTGAGCAGCCTCTCGACCTCCTCCACCGGCAGCCCCGTCGCGGCGGCCAGGACGCGCAGTTCCACCTGTCCTCCCAGGCACGCCATCGCTGCCAGGAGCTCGGCGGTGTCCGGCGGCAGCGCCGCCACCCGGGCGGCCAGCAGCGCGGTCACCTCCACCCGGTCGAGCCGGCGGCGCAGCACCGCCGCGTCCCATCGCCACCCGCCCGCGCCCGGGGCCACGACGCCGTCGCGCCGCAACGAGTTGAGCAGTTCCACGATGTCGTAGGGGTTGCCGCCGGTGGACGGCGCGATCGCCCGTGCCAGCCGCGCGGCGGGTTCCGGAGCCAGGTGCAGCATGTCGGCGACCATGGATGTCTGATCCGTCGGCGACAGGCCGCGCAGCCGCAGGCGCTGCGGGCCGGGCCGCTGGTCGCACCAGCGGGCGAGCAGCGGCGCCAGGGGATGGGCGGCGTCGATGTCTCTCTCTCGGTACGCGGCGACCAGCAGCAGCCCGGCGATCCGCTCCTCACCGCTGAACACCAGGTCGATGAAGCCCAGCGGCGTACGCCCGGCCCACTGCAGATCGTCGATGAAGAACACCACCGGCCGCGTGCTGGAGACGACGGCGCGCAGCACCTCGACCGGCGCATGTGAGAGCCGCACCTGCGCCGTCATCGGCTCCCCGGGCTCGGGGGGAACCCTCAGCAGCGCTGCCAGCTCCGGCACGGTGGCCGTGATCAGGCCGGCGTTGGAACCCAACGCCCGCAGCATCCGCTCCCGCACCTCGGCCAGGTAGTCCTCGGACTCGGCCAGCAGCAGCCGGCCCAGGGCGCGCAGCCCCTGCCGAACCCCGTCATAGTCCTGGCCACGGCGGTACTGGTCGAACTTGCCCGCCACGAACCAGCCGTTGTCGCCGGCCACGATCGGTCGCAGCGCATTGACCAGGGACGTCTTGCCGACGCCCGGCGCGCCCGTGACGAGGACCCCGTGCGAACCCCCGGTGACGGCCCTGGCGAACGCCGTGTCCAGCTCGTCGACCTCGCGGTCGCGGCCGACCAGCCGGGAGGGCGCCAGCGGGCGCATCGGGAGATCGTGCTCGCCGGGGTGCACCGCCGGCGCGCCGCGACGCACCAGCGCGAGGTCGTGCGCCAGCCCGTCGGCGGACTGGTAGCGGTCGTCAGGCTCCTTCTCCAGCAGGTGCATGATGATGACGGAAAGGCCGGCGGGCACGGACGGATTGACCGCCCCCGGCCGCGTCGGGATCCGCGCAAGATGATCATGGATGATCCGGAACGGGTTCCCGGTGCCGAACGGTGGCGCGCCGGTGGCCAGCTCGTACAGGGTGGCCCCGAGTGCGTACAGGTCGGTCCGCTGGTCGACGGGGCGACCCGTGCGCCCGATCAGCTCTGGTGCCAGGTACGGCAGGGTCCCGACTGTCGCGCCGGGGAAGCCGGGCTCTGGCCTGACCACCGGGCACGTCGTGGCGAGCGCGAAGTCGATCAGGCAGGGCGCCCCGTTGCCGGCGGCCACCACGATGTTCGCCGGGCAGATATCCCGATGCATCACACCCCGGTGGTGCATGCCCGCGACCGCGTGGGCCAGCGATTCGGCGAGAGCGATCAGCTCGGCCGGCTCCAGCGGGGTGTCCCGTCGGGACAGCGCGGTGCCGTCGACATCGGCCAGCAGGATCGATCCCGTGCACTCCGCCGGCCCGGCGGCGAGCTGAACGACACCCTCGACTCCTGACAACCGTTCGAGGATCTCCACTTCGTGGCCCAACCGCTGCTGTGCATCCGGGCCCAGCGGCTCCTTCCGGATCACCGGTCCCGTCGGCAGCATGATCCGGCTGATCCGGGTCCGGTCCGACGCGTGCAACACCACCGGTCGCGTCGCCACCGTCGGCGGATCCCGGCCCGGGGTCATCCGCCTGGCAGCCATATGTTCGCCCTTACGCCGCACCACGACCAGCTCACCTTGTCTAGCCTGCCCGCAAACACAACGGAACCAACGGACGCGGTCGGGGGGTACGCCGCGGGCGTGTGGCGGGTCGAGCGCAGGCGATGCGGGCCCGGGGGGAACCTCCCGCCACATCCTCGCCCGGGTGGCGCTCAGCTCAGGCCGAGGCGGCCCGGGTCGAGGTCGGTGGTGTCCCGCGCTTGGGGAGGCCGAGCGACCGCTCCCAGATCTTGTTGATCGTGTCGAGCAGGATCTCCCGGTCGTAGTCGGCGCCCTCGTAGGTCCAGGCCATGACCATCCGCTCGACCATGAGGGTCAGTGCGTGCGCGGTGTGCCGCGGATCGAGGTCGGGGTAGGCCATCCCGGCCAGCTGCCATCTGCTGATCGCCCTGGTCACCCGGCCCTGGAAGTGATCGGCGACCTCGTGCCACTGGGCCTTGAGCCGGTCGTCGTCATCCCGGGCCTGGTAGACCGCGCGCAGTACATGGACGTTGCGCTGGAAGGCGTCGATGTAGGCCCGGTTGACCTCCTCGACGCTGCCGGCCGGGTCGAGCTGGGTGCTGACGTGATCGGGCGCCAGCGTGGTCAGCTCGGCGGAGACGTCCTTCATGACCTCGTGCAGCAGGTCGTGCTTGGACCGGTAGTAGTTGTACAGCGTGCCGGAGGCCACCTTCGCCTCGGCGCTGATGTCGGAGAGCCGGGCGTTGTAGAACCCGTCCCGCTCGAAGACGACCCGGGCCGCCTCGGCGAGCCGCCGAGGCGTGGTCTCGCGACGAGGGTCGTTGCGGGTTCGCCGGGGGCTTTCCGGAGTGTTCCCACGTTTCCGGCCAGCGGTAGGCGTCGGCACAACCACTCCTCGTTCGTCGTCATGGATCTGGCGCGGGCGGGTCTCCACGCCTCCGCAAGCTGCAGCGATGGTACGAGCCCCGGTACCACGGCGGGGCAGCCCGCCCAGTCAAGCGTGTTCGGTCGCTCCCAATCAAGAGGTTGACGTCATCCTCAGTTTTGGTCTAACTTCCTGGCCGGTGACGCGCTTCACACCGAGGGGCCGAGGGTGGGGCCGGGTGCGGGGTCGCCGCGTCACACGAGCTGGCATCGAGAAGCGGGGCACTTCATGCGATTAATCGCGCGGAAGCGATCAAGGGTTGCCGTCGGTCTGGCACTGGGCCTCGTGCTCACGGTGACAGCGGCCTGCGGCGGCGATTCGAAGGATTCGGACGAGGCGTCGACGGGCCAGAACACCGCGACCGGCACACCGATCAAGGTGGGTTTCTTCAGCCCGGAAGGCGGGGTGAACACACTCCCCGGCGCCGTCGCTGGAATGAAGGCCGGTGTCTCGTATGTCAACACCGAGCTCGGCGGGGTCGACGGTCATCCGCTCGAGGTCGTCAGCTGCCCGGTCGACGGCACGCCCGAGAAGACGATCTCGTGTGCCAACAAGTTCGTGCAGGACAAGGTCGTCGCGGCGTTCGACGGCTTCAACTACAGCTCGAGCGCGGGTGTCGACATTCTCGTCGACGCCAAGATTCCGCTGGTCGGCCAGATCGCGTTCGACCAGATCACGGGCAGCAAGGCCGACGGTCGGGTCTTCTTCGGCGCGCCGCAGGCCTCGTTCCTCGTGGGTGCGCTGCAGGGCTTCAAGGCCCAGGGCATGACAGCGGTGACCATGACCCTGGTGGACACGCCGTCCGGTCACAACACCGTGGACAACCAGCTCAAGCCGCTGGCGACCGCCCTGGGGCTGAAGGCGGAGGGGGTCTACTTCTCGGCCACCAACCCGAACTTCAGCGCGCTGGCCTCGACGATCGTCTCCACCAAGCCTGACGTCGCCGGGCTCGTCGCCTCGCCCAACGAGTCGGTCTGCACCCAGCTGGTCAAGAACCTGCGGTCGCTCGGGTACAAGGGCGGGGTCTTCCTCGCGGCCTGCACCGGCTTCATCGACGCGGCACCCAAGGACGCCCCGGGCGCGATGATGTACGCCCCCGGATGGCTGCCGGGCTCGGAGAAGTACGCCCCTGCGGAGGCCGGCAAGCAGCTGGAGACGGCGGCGAAGGAAATCAAGCAGGCCGGCGGGTCGAAGGACTTCTTCGCCTACGGTCAGTTCGCGACCGTGGTGGACTTCGCCACCGGTCTGGCGACGACGCCGTCGGCCGACGGGCTCACCGGTGAGGCCGTGCTGACCACGCTCAAGGGCCTGAAGGACTTCCCGACCTTCCTCGGTTCGCCGGCCACCTGCGGCAAGCCGACCAGCCCGAACTGCACCACCCAGATGCTGCTGTTCAGCGTTCAGGACGACCTGACGCTGAAGCCGGTGGGCGATACCTGGATCGTTCCGTCGCCGCAGATCCTCTCCGCTATTCCGGGCGCGAGCTGAAGCTGAACGGAAGGAGCAAGACGTCCGCACCGCACCGGAAAGTGCGGTGCGGACGTCGGTTCGGCCGATGACCATTGTGACGCCGCATTCATGAGCGACATCCTGCAGTTCGCCGTTCTCGGGTTCTCGACCGGCGCCGTCTACGCGGTGCTCGGGTCCTCGCTGGTCAGCATCTACGTCGCGACCGGCATCATCAACTTCGCGCAGGGCTCGCTCGCGCTGTGGGGCGTCTGGCAGACGGCGGCCCTGCAGGCCAACGGGACGCTGGTCCTGCCCATCGGGAGTTTCAAGCTCACCGACGGCCCGACGGACACGGTGCCCGCCCTCCTGATCGGCGCGGCCAGCTGCCTGGTCTGGGCGGTTCTCGCGCACTTCCTGGTGTTCCGCCCGCTGCGCAGGGCGCCTGTCCTCGGGCAGGTGGTCGCGTCGGTGGGCATGATGCTGCTCCTGCAGGCACTGGTGACCCTGCGGTTCGACGCCGACACCCTGGGGCTCGACCCGACCGTCCTGATCCCGATGCCGATCCTGCCGTCCGACACCTTCACCCTCGCCGGTGCCACCATCGCGGTGAGCAATCTGATCCTCGCCGGCATCGCGATCGCGATCGCCGCGGGCATGTGGGCCTACCTGCGGTTCACGAAAATGGGGACGGCCACCCGGGCCGGTGCCGAGGACGAGCGAGCGCTGCGCCTGCTGGGCTACTCACCGGACCGCCTCGCGGCGCTGGTGTGGGGCGCGACCGGGTTCGTCTCCGGGCTGATCGTGGTGCTCGCGGCGCCGGCCATCGGCGGTCTTGACCCGACGAGCTACATGTTCTACGTCGTCCCGGCGCTGTCCGTCGCCCTTGTGGGCCGCCTCACCTCCGTCGGCACCGTGTGCGCGGCGGGTCTGGCCCTCGGCGCGCTCCAGCAGATCCTGCTGTTCGGAACCACCAAGGACTGGTGGCCGTCCTGGGCGCAGGCCGGGGTCGGCGACGCCATTCCGTTCGTCATCGTCGTCGTCGCCCTCTTCGCGCTCGGCCGCAGCATCCCCGAGCGCGGCAGCGCCGGGGTGGGGCGGCTCCCGCGGGTGTCGGTGCCGCGGCTGCGGCCGCTGCCGGTGGCGGGGGCCGTTGCGGTCGCCGGGCTGGTCATCGCGCTGACGTCCGGCACCTGGCGGTTCAGCCTGGTGATGTCGGCGATCTTCACGCTGATCGCGGTCTCCGTGGTGTTGCTGACCGGGTACCTCGGCCAGATCTCACTGGCCACGATGGCCTTCGCCGGTGCCGCCGGGTTCGCGTTGTCGAAGCTGACGACGAACGCGGGCGTGCCTTTCCCGTTCTCGCTCTTCCTCGCGGCGGTCGTGTCGACCCTGCTGGGGGTCATCGTCGGTGTTCCCGCACTGCGGATCCGCGGCGCGCAGCTCGCCGTCGCCACTGTTGCGGCGGCGCTCGCCATCGAGGCCTTCGTCTTCAACAACCCGTCGCTGACCCCGTACTCGGGCGCGCTGATCAAGGATCCGTCCCTGTTCGGCTACTCGCTGGCGGTGCGCGAGGGGACGAACATCATCACGCTGCGGTTCTCCTACCTGGTGCTCGCGGTCGTGGTGCTGCTGCTGATCGCGGTGGCACGGCTGTTCGGCGGAGCCACCGGGCGGGCCTTCCTGGCGGTGCGCTCCAACGAGCGGGCGGCTTCGAGCGCCGGAGTCGACGTGGCCGCGACGAAGCTGCTCGGGTTCGCGATCGCGTCGTTCCTCGCCGGCATCGGCGGTGGACTGATCGGCTACAGCAGCGGTCAGCTGTCCGCGGCGTCGTTCACCGTGCTGGTCGGGCTCACCGTGCTGGCGATGACGTACGTCGGCGGGATCACCACCATCACCGGTGCCGTCATCGCCGGGCTTGCCGGGCCGCTCGGCGTCCTCTACCTCTTCCTGAACCAGAGCCTCGACCTCAGCAAGTACTACACGCTCATCGCCGCGCTCGGCATGCTGCTGCGCGCGGTGGTGTTCCCGCCGGACGGCGGCCCCGTCCAGGAGTGGCTCGCCGCCAGGCTCCCACGCCGAACGCCTGCCCTGGCCACCGGCGCCGGCTCCGTCACAGCTGGCTCCGTCACAGCTGGCTCCGTCACAGCCGGCTCGGTCACAGCCGGCACCGCCGCCACGTCGGCCGGAACTGCCGCCGCCAGCACTGCGACCGCTCCCAGCGCCGGCACCACCGACGGCGTCGCCGCCTCCGCCGCCTCCGCCGCCTCCGCCGCCTCCGCCGCCTCCGCCGCCTCCGCCGCCTCCGGCGGCCCCGCCGATTCCGAAAGCTCCGCCGATTCCGACAGCGTGACCGCGGCCGACGCGGCGCCGTCCATAGCAGCGAGGTCCGCCGATGCCCGCTGAACCCGATTCGAAGCAGCGCCTGCTCGCGACCGCGGGCGTCTCGGTCCACTACGGCGGCGTGCGGGCCAACGACGAGATCACACTCGCCGTGGACGGCGGGGAGATCGTCGGCCTCATCGGGCCGAACGGCGCCGGCAAGACGACCTTCGTCGACGCAATCACCGGCTTCACCCGGTACACGGGCACCGTCGAGCTGGGCGGCACCAGCCTGGATGACGCCGGCCCGCACCGGCGCCGCCGGGCAGGCCTGGCCCGTACCTGGCAGGCCGGCGAGCTCTTCGGTGATCTCACGGTCGCCGAGAACCTGATCGTCGCGGTCGAGGGTGGCGGTGTCCGCGGCGCGCTCACCGACGTGTTCGGCCGCCGCCGGCGCACCGACCAGGCGGTGTGGAACGCGCTGGAGCTGGTCGGGCTGGCGGAGTTGGCGGAACACCGGCCCGACCAGCTCACGCTGGGCCAGCAGAAGCTGGTCGGGGTGGCCCGCGCGATCGTCGGCGCCACGCAGGTGCTGCTGCTGGACGAACCGGCTGCGGGCCTGGACACCGAGGAGAGCGTGGCGTTCGGCGGCGAGCTACGCCGGCTGGCCGCGAGCGGCCTCGGCGTGCTGCTCATCGACCACGACATGACCCTCGTTCTGGACGTCTGCGACCGCGTCTACGTCATGGACTTCGGCCGGATCATCGCGACGGGGACACCCGCCGAGGTCAGTGCCGACGAGCGTGTCGTGGCCGCCTACCTCGGGAGCGCGGTGACCACATGACCACCCCGACCCCTACCCCTACCCCGACCCCGACCCCGACCGATACCGAGAGCCCGGTGGAGTCCGCGACAGTGACCCCCACGGCCACTGCCACGGCGGCCGAGCCGGCTCTGGTGATCGAGAACCTCAGCGCCGGCTACCGCGGGGTGCCCGCCATCCGCGGGGTGAACCTGCGGGTCGACCCGGGCAACATCCTGGCGCTGCTCGGCCCGAACGGCGCCGGAAAGACGACCACCCTGCTCGCCGCCGCCGGCCTGCTGACCCCGCTGAGCGGCACCGTCACCGCGCTCGGGGCCCCCGTCAGCGGCCGGGTCGAACGGACCGCGCGGGCCGGCGTCAGCCTGATCCCCGACGACCGGGGCCTGTTCCACCGCCTGACCGTGATCGAGAACCTCCGCCTCGCCGGCGGCCGCGACGAGCTGGACCAGGCGCTCGAGCGGTTCCCGCAGCTGCGGCCGCTGCTCCGGCGCCGGTGCGGCCTGCTTTCGGGCGGTGAGCAGCAGAGCCTGGCGATCGCGCGCACGCTCATGCGCAAGCCCAGGGTGCTGCTCATCGACGAGCTGAGCATGGGGCTCTCCCCGATCGCGATCCAGGCGATCCTGCCCACGCTGCGCCAGCTCGCCGACGAGACGAACCTGGCGATCGTGCTGGTCGAGCAGCACATCGACCAGGCGCTGTCGATCGCGGACAGCGCGGTGGTCCTCCACCACGGCTCGGTCGCGCTGAGTGGGCCCGCTGCCGCGCTGCGCGAGGACCGCCAACAGATCCAGAGCGCCTACTTCGGCCGCTGACGCTGCCGGCCGACGACACCCACGACACCTCCGGGACCGGGGCATTGACACTCAGAGCCAGACAGCGCGCAGCGCTCGCCGCCATCTGCGACACGTTCGCGCCCGGCGACGGCGCCGGCCTCCCGCCCGCCAGCGCCCTCGGTGCGGTCGACATCGCAGAGGCGGTGGCGGCAGGCCTGCCCCGGGCCGCGGACCGTCGGCAGCTCGCGACGCTGCTGTCGGTGTGGGACACCCGCCTCGGTGGCCTCCTGCTCGGCGCGGGGCCGAGGCGGTTCTCCACCCTCGAGCCGGCCGCCCGGCAGGACGTCCTGCTGCGGCTGGGGGAGTCGCCGGCGGAGCAGAAGCGGGTGCTGTTCCAGGCCCTGCGGATGCTGGCCACCTCGTCGTACTACTTCGCCCCGGGGCCGACCGGTTCGTCGCCGGCGTGGGAGGCGATCGGCTACCCCGGCCCGCTGGGCCCGCGGGAGGGTGCCCCCCGCCCCCCGCTGGCGCCGCTGACCCCCACCGCGGACACCACCCTCGACTGTGACGCGGTGGTTGTCGGGTCGGGTGCGGGCGGCGGCACCGCGGCCGGGGTGCTCGCCGGCGCCGGCCTCGACGTCGTCGTCCTCGAACGCGGCGGGTACTACGACGACGCGGATTTCGACGGCGGTGAGCTGTCGGGCCTGAGCCGGATGTACGCGGCGGGGCCGGCGACGACGGCGGAGGGCCAGGTCGCCCTGGTCGCGGGTTCCTGCCTGGGCGGGGGAACGGTCGTCAACTGGTCCACGTCGCTGCCGACCCCGCCGCGGATCCGTGCCCAGTGGGCGGGGCTGGGCGCCAAGCAGTTCGACGAGGACGAGTTCACGCGGGCGCTGGACGCGGTGAACCAGCGGCTGTCGGTCAACACCGACCACAGCACCCCCTCGGCGCGGGACGCGGTGCTCGAACGCGGGCTCACCGCGCTCGGCTGGCACGTCGACGCGCTGCCGCGCAACGTCACCGGCTGTGACATGGCCGTCGAATGCGGGCGGTGCGGTCTCGGCTGTCGTCTCGGCGCCAAGCAGTCGGTCACGAAGACGTGGCTCGCGGACGCGCAGGCGCACGGTGCCCGGCTGGTCGTCAACGTCGACGTCCGCCGCATCGACGTGCAGGGCGGCCGCGCCGTCGGTGTCGAAGGTGTCACCCCGGACGGTCACGCGGTGAAGGTGCGTGCCCGGGCGGTCGTCGCCGCCGCCGGCGCCATCCAGACACCCGCGCTGCTGCGCCGGTCGGGCCTGTCCAACCCCAACATCGGCCGGTACCTGCGGCTGCACCCGGCGACCGCCGTATGGGGCGTGTTCGACGAGCCGATCCGCCCCTGGGAGGGCGGTATGCAGACGCGCTACTCCCTGGAGCACAGCGACCTCGACGGAGACGGGTACGGCGTGATCTACGAGACGGGCCCGGGTAACCCGGGCGCCCTGCAGGGCTTCATGAACTGGCGGGGCGGTGGGGCACACCTCGCCGCGATGAAGGACCTCGCGCACACCGCGGGAGTCGGCATCATCACCCGTGACCGCGATCCCGGTGAGGTCCGGGTCGGGCGGGATGGTGAACCCGTGCCGCACTATCGGCTTTCGGCCCACGACACCGCGCACGTGAAGGCGGGAATCGAGGGCGCCGCCCGCATTCTGGAGGCCGCGGGAGCACGCCGGATATACTCGGCTCATCAGGCCGGTCCATCCTATGAACCGGGCCGGTACGGATCACACGGTGAATTCGTTGCCGCCTGCCACAACGCGGGTTATGGTCCGGGTGAATGCTCGATCGCGGCGTTGCACATCATGGGCACGGCGCGAATGGGTGACGCCCCGGACATGAGCGCGACCAACCCGGATGGCGGCATCTGGGAGCTGCCGAATGTCGTGGTGGCGGATGCGTCGTGTTTTCCCACCTCGCCTGGAGTGAATCCCATGGTCTCCATCGAGGCGATCGCCTACATGAATGCCCGACGCCTGGCCGCCAGGCTTGCGTAACGGGCGGCACTGCCTGACGGACCCGCGTCTTCACCTCAGATCATCGGTGCTGGGCAAAGGCAAGGGGCCGGAACGAGTCCGTGATTGGTGGCCTTACCGGCGGCCGATGGATCCCAGGAGGAGCGAAGAGATGACCGACATCGCGTTACAGCGCGCAGCGATCGACGCCGAGATCGAAGGCCTGACCCTCGTCGGGGTCCTCGAACGCACGGTGCGCGAGCGCGGCACCGAGCCCGCCTACTCCGACCGGCGCCTCGCCGACGGGGCGGATGACGGCCGCGGCTGGCGGACCGTCACCTGGGCCGAGCTGGTCGACCGTGCCCGTGAGCTGGCCGCGGGCTTCCTGGACGCGGGCCTCGCACCCGGCGAGGCGGTGGCCATCATGGCCTCCAACCGGATCGAGCACGTCGTGGCGGACATCGCCACCGTGCTCGCCGGCGGCATCCCCGTGTCGGTCTACAACACGCTCTCGCCGGAACAGGTCGCCTACGTCGCCGGGCATGTCGAGCCGCGGATCGTCGTGCTCGAGACCGCCGACCACGCCGCTCGCTGGTCCGTGGTGCTCGCGGAAAAGTCCACGGTGAGCCAGGTCATCGCGTTCGGCACCGCCTTCGACGCACTGACCGCGAGCGCCGACGCCGACGCCGACGCCGACGCCGACGCCGCCGGGTCCGTGGCGGTGGCCGCCGACGTGCGCGTCGTCACCTGGGACCAGGCGGCGTCCGACGGTGCGGTGGCGCTGGCACATCGCCACGCGGAGCTGGCCGCCCGGGGCGAGGCCATCAAGCCGGACGACCCGATCACGATCCTGTACACATCCGGTACCACGGGCCGGCCCAAGGGCGTCGTCCTCACCCATCGCAACGTCTGGTTCGAGGCGGCCGTCTCGGCCCGCAAGGCGCACCTGGACGGGCCGGGCATCTCGGTGTCCTACCTGCCGTTCGCGCACATCGCCGAACGAATCCTCGGCCTGTACATCCCGCAACTGCAGGGCGGTCACGTCCACCTCATCGACGATCCGGCGGCGCTCGCCCCCGCGCTCGCCGAGATCCGTCCCACTCGATTCTTCGGGGTTCCGCGGGTCTGGGAGAAGATTCGCGCGGGGATCGGGGCGAAGCTCGCGGCCGAGCCGAACGCGGCGAAGCGCGAGGCCGTCGCGCAGGCCCTCGCCATCGGGCAGGCCTATGTCGAGTCCACGCAGACGGGGCAGACGACGTCGCCGGAGCTGCGGGCGCGGTTCGAGGCGGTCGACGGGCCGATCCTGCGGCCGCTGCGCGCCGCACTCGGCCTCGACCGGATCGAGTGGGCGTCCAGTGCCGCCGCCCCCATGCCGGTGGAGATCGCCCGCTTCCTGGCCGGGCTGGGCCTGAGCGTCTACGACGTGTACGGCATGACCGAGACGACCGCCTCGGCGACGGCCGGCGGCCCGGACGCGTTCCGGCTCGGCACTGTCGGCACCGCCCAGGACGGCATCGAGGTACGCATCGCCGACGACGGCGAGATCCTGGTGCGCGGGCCGATCACGACACCCGGCTACCACAAGGAGCCCACGGCGACCGCCGAGCTGATCGACCCCGACGGCTGGGTGCACACCGGGGACGTGGGCGAGCTCGACGAGGACGGCTTCCTGCGGGTGGTCGACCGCAAGAAGGACATCATCATCACCTCGTCGGGCAAGAACGTCGCCCCGTCGAACATCGAGAACGCGCTCAAGGAGAGCCCGCTGATCGGGCAGGCGCTGGTGATCGGTGAAGGCCGCCCGTACCTCGTGGCGATCCTGACCCTCGACGGCGAGACGGCGCCGATCATCGCGCGGCGGCTCGGTGCCGAGGGCACGACGGTGGCCGAGCTCGCGGTCGACCCGGCGATCCTGGACGCGGTCGCCGCGGTCGTCGCGGCGACGAACGCGCGCCTGTCACGGCCCGAGCAGATCAAGGCCTACGAGCTGCTCACCGAGGAGTGGACCATCGGCGGCGAGCAGCTCACACCCACGCTGAAGCTGAAGCGCAAGGTCGTGATCAGCCGATACGAGGACGTCATCGCCGACCTCTACCAGAGAGGGCGCACGGCATGACCGATCTTTCCCGGACGGACCAGGCGGAGCAGACCGACCAGGTCCGGCGCTGGACGGCACTGCGGGAGTCCGCCGGGCCGATCGAGCCCACCGAGCTGGACGACCTGTGGGCCGCGCTCGCCCCCGTCGACGCGGGCGACATCCTGGGGCAGTGGCGCGGCTTCGCCTTCCCCACCGGGCATCGGATGGGCAGGCTGCTGGTCCGCAGCCGCTGGTACGGCAAGCGGTTCGTCGCCCTGGACGACGCGGTGCCGCTGCTGTGCGTCGGCCCGGACGGCGAGCTGTTCTCCGACGTCGAGTCCGGCCGGGGCCTGGCGAGCCTGTGGAACGTGGAGTTCCGCGGCGAGGTGACAGCGACGATGGTCTACGACGGAATGGCCGTTCTCGACCATTTCAAGAAGGTCGACGACCGCACCCTGATGGGCATCATGAACGGCAAGCCGGGCCTGGTGCTGGACAACGGCCGGCATTTCTATTTCGGGTTGGAACGGGACTGAGCCGTCCGCGGTCCTGACCACGAGACGACATCGCTGAACGGAGAATTCGATGAGTGGCGTCTACGCGACCCGCCGCCCCCTGTACGAGGACGAGCACGAGGAGTTCCGCTCCACTGTCCGTGCTTTTGTCGACAAGTACGCAAAGCCGAACGCCGAGCGCTGGCAGGCGGGGGGCAAGGTCGACCGCTGGCTGTTCCAGGAGGCCGGGAACGCGGGCGTCCTCGGGTTCAACATCCCGGAGGAGTACGGCGGCGGTGGAACGAAGGACTTCCGCTTCAACGCGATCGTCGCGGAGGAGCTCGGCCGCAACCCGGTCTCCGACGGCATGGCCGGTGTCGGCCTGTCCAACGACATCGTCATCCCGTACTTCATCGACCTGACCAACGACGAGCAGAAGGCCCGCTGGCTGCCGGGGATCGCGAAGGGCGACCTGATCGTCGCCGTCGCCATGACCGAGCCGGGCACCGGCAGCGACCTCGCGGGCATCCGCACCAGCGCGGTGCGCGACGGCGACCACTACGTCGTCAACGGCAGCAAGACGTTCATCTCGAACGGGCAGAACGCGGACCTGGTCGTCACGGCGGTGCGTACCAGCGAGGACCCGCACAAGGGCCTGAGCCTGATGGTCATCGAGGCGGACAGCCCCGGCTTCGGGCGGGGGCGGAACCTGGAGAAGATCGGTCTGCACGCCCAGGACACCAGCGAGCTGTTCTTCAGCGACGTGCGGGTGCCGGTGGAGAACCTGCTCGGCGCGGAGGGGAGCGGTTTCCTCGGGCTGATGAAGAACCTGCCGCAGGAACGCCTCTCGATCGCCGCCGGCGCCATCGCGGCGACCGAGGGCGTGCTCGAGCGCACGCTGTCCTATGTCACCGAGCGCAAGGCCTTCGGCAAGCCCGTCGGCGCGTTCCAGAACACCCGTTTCCAGCTCGCGGAAATGGTGACCGCGGCCAGGGTCAGCCGTGTCTACATCGACGACCTCATCACCCGGCACACGGCGGGCGAGGTGACCGCGGCGGAGGCCGCCGCCGCGAAGTTCTGGACCACCGAGCAGCTCGTCGACATCGTCGGGCGCTGCCTGCAGTTGCACGGCGGCTACGGCTACATGCTCGAGTACCGCATCGCGCAGGACTACCTCGACTCGCGCATCACCACGATCTACGGCGGCACGACGGAAATCATGAAGGAGATCGTCGGCCGCGACCTCGGTCTGTGACGCGAAAGACCTGCTGAGAAAGGAAACCTCGTGTCCGAGGCGTTCATCTACGATGCCGTGCGCACCCCCCGCGGAAAGAACCGCGGCGGAGCGCTGCACGGCACCAAGCCGGTCGACCTCGTGGTGGGCCTGATCCAGGCGCTGCTCGAGCGCAACCCCGGCCTGGACCCCACCCGGATCGACGACATCGTCCTCGGCGTCGTCTCCCCGGTCGGCGAGCAGGGCGGCGACATCGCCCGGACCGCGGCGCTCGTCGCGGGGCTGCCCGACGTCGTCGCCGGCGTTCAGGTCAACCGCTTCTGCGCGTCCGGCCTGGAGGCGGTCAACCTGGCGGCGCAGAAGGTCGGCTCCGGCTTCGAGAGCCTGGTGCTCGCCGGCGGCGTCGAGTCGATGTCGCGGGTGCCGCTGGGCTCCGACGGCGGTGCCTACGTGCAGGACCCCACCACGGCGTACGACTCGTACTTCGTCCCGCAGGGTGTCAGCGCCGACCTCATCGCGACCCTGGAGGGCTTCACCCGCGAGGACGTCGACGCGTTCGCCGTCCGCTCCCAGGAACGCGCCGACACCGCCTGGCGTGAGGGGCGTTTCGCCCGGTCGATCGTGCCCGTCACCGACCTCAACGGCGTGCTCCTGCTCGACACCGACGAACACCGCCGGGCCGGCACCACCGTCGAGAGCCTCGGGAAGCTCAAGCCGTCCTTCGCCGCCCTCGGCGACCAGGCCGGTTTCGACGCGGTCGCGCTGCAGAAGTACCACCAGCTCGAGCGGATCGAGCACGTGCACCACGCGGGCAACAGCTCCGGCATCGTCGACGGCGCGTCGCTGGTCGTCATCGGTGACGCGGCGGTCGGTGAGCGCCTGGGCCTGACCCCCCGCGCACGCATCGTCGCGACGGCCGTCATCGGGTCCGAGCCGACGATCATGCTCACCGGTCCGACACCGGCGACCGAGAAGGTGCTCGCGAAGGCCGGCCTCACCGTCGACGACATCGATCTGTTCGAGCTCAACGAGGCCTTCGCCGCCGTCGTCCTGAAATGGCAGCGGGACCTCAAGATCCCGGCCGAGAAGGTCAACGTCAACGGCGGCGCCATCGCGCTCGGCCATCCCCTCGGCGCGACCGGCGCCATGATCCTCGGCACCGTGCTCGACGAGCTCGAACGCACCGGCGGCCGCCGGGGCCTGGTGACGCTGTGCGTCGGCGCGGGCATGGGCATCGCCACCGTCATCGAGCGCGTCTAAGCGCGGATCAGCGGGTCTAGGAGACATCAGATGGTCAGCTCAGGCATCAGGTACAGCCATGGCGCGGACGGCATCGTGACCCTGACGATGGACGATCCCGACGCGCCGGTGAACACCATGAACGACAACTTCATGCTCGGGCTGCGCGAGGCGGTCGACCGCCTCGAGTCCACCCGCGAGGACGTCGTCGGCGTGCTGCTCACCTCGGCGAAGAAGAGCTTCTTCGCGGGAGGTGACCTCAACCGGCTGCGCGCGGGCTCCGCGGAGCAGGCCGCCGAGGAGACCGACTACATCAACAGCATGAAGGCCGACATGCGCCGGCTGGAGAAGCTCGGCAGGCCGGTCGTCGCGCTCATCGGCGGCGCCGCGCTCGGCGGCGGGCTCGAGGTCGCGCTCTGCGCCCACCACCGGATCGCCGCGGACGTCCCCGGCACCCAGATCGGCCTGCCCGAGGTCTCCCTCGGGCTGCTCCCCGGCGGCGGCGGGATCTCCCGCACCGTGCGGATGATGGGCCTGCTCAAGGCGCTGCAGAACGTGATCCTGCCGGCCACGAAGTTCGGCCCACGCGCAGCCTTGGACGTCGGCTTGGTCGACGAGGTCGTCGGCGACGCGTCGGAGCTGGAGCCCCGCGCCCGCGCCTGGATCGCGGCGAACCCGGCGCCGGTCAAGCCGTGGGACGTCAAGGGCTTCACGCTGCCCGGCGGTGACGTGCGCAGCCCGCAGGTCGCGACGACGCTTCAGACGCTGGCCTCCCTGCTGCGCAAGCAGTCGCGGGGAGCGCCGGCCCCGGCGCCGCGGGCGGCGCTGGCGGCGGCGGTCGAGGGCGCATACGTCGACTTCGACACCTCGTCCCTCGTCGAGACGCGCTACCTGGTCCACCTCACCACCGGTCAGATCGCCAAGAACATGATCAAGGCGTTCTTCTTCGACCTGCAGCACATCAACTCCGGGGGCAGCCGGCCCGCGGGCCACCCGAAGTACACGACCCGCAAGGTCGGCGTCGTCGGCGCCGGCATGATGGGCGCCGGCATCGCGTACGTGAGCGCCAAGGCCGGCATCGAGGTCGTCCTCAAGGACGTCACCGTGGACGCGGCCGAGAACGGG
>NZ_ADGX01000052.1 GCF_000177675.1 Parafrankia sp. EUN1f | reverse complement strand
CGTTTCTCCCCTGCACCCACTTGGCATTGACGCCCGTGACGTCGGCCTTGTCGGCATGGACAATCCCCCACTGAGCACTTCCAGTATTGATGTTCACGCCGTCCTCGACAAAACTGATGTACCCGTCAGCGGAGCTCCTCCCCTGCACCCACTTGGCATTGACGCCGGTGACGTCAGCCTTGTCGGCATGGACAATCCCCCACTGAGCACTTCCAGTATTGATGTTCACGCCGTCCTCGACAAAACTGATGTACCCGTCAGCGGAGCTCCTCCCCTGCACCCACTTGGCATTGACGCCCGTGACGTCAGCCTTGTCGGCATGGACAGTTCCCGGCTGACCGGCGTCATTACCGATGTTCACACCGTCCGCGGTGAAGGTGACGGTGCTCTTCCACCCGGCCGCGCTCCCCCGCACCCAGGGCGCCTCGATTCCGCCGATGGCGGTGAGCTGACCGGTCACGGTGAGCGTGTCGAATGCGGGACTGGCGACGTCAACGGTGGTGGTGAGGTAGTACTTCTGCGCGCCGTCGGAGGCGACGAGGGTGTAGGTGGTGCCGCGCTGCGGGGCGGTACCCGCGGCCGGTGACCACTGACCGTTGCTCGCGGCTTGTTCGGAACCGTCCGGCAGGACGATCCGGTAGTCGAGATCGTCCCGCCCGTCCCAGAGCAGCACGACGTTCGAGCCGGTCTGAACCAGCGATCTCTGCGGACGGAAGTTGCGTGGGAGGTCCGGGACGGGGAGCTTCTTCGGCGTCTTCTTCAACAGGCCCTGCAGGGTGTTGCGGTTCGCCGCCTGCCCGTTACCGAGAGCGGCGTTCTCTCGTATCGTCAGGGCCACGACGCCCGCGGCAGTGTTGACCGGGATGTCCTCGAGCACCAGCACCATGGACTCGCCTCTTGCCAGGGGACGGGGGCCGCCGTCGCTGCGGGCCTCGGCCCGGAACACGCGCTGTGCGTTCTGCCAGATGAAGGTCGGAGGGTTCCCGCCCTGCCCGGCCACATTGTCGATCCTCGCCGTGATCGAATTGGGATCCGTCGTGAGGTCGGTGGCTCCGGTTCCGACGGGTACGCCCACATCGATGGTGCGCCAGTTCACCGGCTGCGGATGATCTACGTTGGCGACGAGCAGATACACCGCTCCCCCGGACGGCGCCGTCGAACCGGCCCTCGACGTCTCCAGCGGAGCCGGGTCGGTGACGAGTGTGTAGGCCAGCAAGGTGGTCATGGTCAGGACCCCTTATCGTGTGAGTTCGGGAAGGCTCAGCCATCCGGCGCGCGAAAAGCGCCGCGAAAGGCCCATAGACAGTGCGAAAGAAGCGTGACCCGGGGAAAGCGACCTGCACCGATCCACCCACGGCAAGGTTTTTCGTCGCCACGCGAATCTGGAGGAAAGTGTCGCTTCGGCCCACGAAAAGGCGGCCAGAAAATCAACCGGTTCCGTGCCGACGGCAGTCGGACCGCCCAAGCCGCCAGAGGAACCATCAGTCGCGACCGTAAAGCCAGCAAGAGCCCGGTGGGCTGACCGGGCTGCGCCGGAATCAAGCCTCAGACCGGGAGACGAGAGACACGAGAACAGGGAACGGAGCACGGGGTAGTCGAGATCAGGGTGCGCAGGCCCAGATGAACCCGAAGGGTTTCACAACCGCTACGCTACCGGCGCGCTCGTGCTGCGGTGGCAGTTCCAGAAAAGTCGCGGGATTTCGTGGTCTACCGCGCCCGCCGGCCGTCGATCGTGCAGCGTCCTCGGGATCTACTCGCCCCTCGCCGGTAGACCGGTTTGGCCTCGGCGGCGCAGGGCCCGCGTCGCGGCGCCATCCGCCGCCGCCGAAACCCACAGCCCTACACCGCGCGCGCATCGACCACGGTTCCGATCGCCTCAAACCCGGGCGGGGCGTTCACTACGCAAAAGGTTCGCCCTGCCACGCAAGGTACGCTACGGTACGGACCATGCTGATCGTCTCCGCGGTCAGCCAGAGACGCTCAGCAGCAACTCGTGGTCATCGTCAGCGCTGACGGTGCGATGACCATCGGGCTGGCCGAGTACCGGCTCGGTCAGCTCACCCATGCCCGCGCCCACTACGAACAGTCGCTCGGCCTGGACCGTCAGCTCGGGGACGACTACTGGGCGGTAAAAGCCCTCGACCGACTCGCCGACGTTTACCGCTACCTCGGTGACGAGGCCGGGGCGCGGCAGCTGTGCGTCGAGGCGCTGGGCCGTCTGGGGACGAAAACGGGGCAGCTTCACCTTCGTCGGCGGGTCGATGACCCGACGCGGCCGAACGGCGGGTTATCCGAGAAGGACGTCGAGGGTGACGAAGCCGTAGCCCTGGTCACGCAGCGCCTTGATGATGCCGGGCAACGCGTCGGCGTCGAGCGTCGAATGGTCCTCCGGGTGAGAGCCCAGGTGCATGAGCACGATCTCGCCGGGTGTCAGCGCGTTCAGAACCCTTGTCGTGACGGACTCGACGCTGGCTCCGCCGGATGTGCCCTTCCAGCCGACGGTGTCGACGGTCCACCGGACCGGGACGTAGCCAAGCTCGTTGAGCAGAGCGATGTCATGCGCGTTCCGGTCCCCGTACGGGAAACGGAAGAACGGCCGCGGGTCCTGGCCGGTGGCCGTCCGGATGTCGCCTTCGGCGCTTTGCACCTGGCTACGGGTCTCGGAGTCGGTGAGCTTGGTGAAATACGGATGCGTTGCGGAATGGTTCCCGATCCGCCCGCCCGCGGCCGCGATGTCCTGAACCTTCGACGGGAAGTTCTTCGCGAACTGGCCGGTGAGGAAGAACGTGGCCGGAACATTCTCCCGCCGCAGCGTCGCGAGGATCGGGGCGACGCCGTCCGCGTTGGCGCCGGCGTCGAACGTCAGCGCGACGACCTTGCGGGTCGTTGGCAGCCGCTCCCAGTCCTTTCCCGCCAGCCCGGCGGGCAGGGCTGTGCCCGGCGTCGACGGTGGCGCGACAGTGGTGGGCCGCGATGTCGGCCCGGGCGGCGTGCCGGTCGCGCGCGGCGGCTGGCTCGCGGAGGTGCTGGGCGCCGAGGTGGGCGGCGAGACCGTCGTGCCGGGGAGGCCGGTGCCGGTCGGCGCTGGCGTGTCCGTGGTGACACCGGTCGTCGGGCCCGCCGCCGGGCCGGCTGACGACGCGCCGCCACCGCCGCACCCCGCGAGCACGACGACAAGGCACACCAGCGTGCACAGGGCGGCCGCGGAACCGCTGCGTGTCATGGTTGGACTGACGTTTCCCGCGCCCGCGAGGTTGCCCGCGCCGCCGCGGGCCCGACCGCCAAAACTACCCATGCCCCGATCGTGCTCGCAGTGACGGTCCGAGGAAACGGAAAGACGTCCCTGGCGTCGTGCACCAGGTCGGTCACCAGCACCGGATCCTCGGGGACGCCGGCATGGCGGGGCACGAAGACGCGAGCCTCCTGTTCCCGTCGACGAGGGCATGGTTGCGGGCAAGCGAGTGCAGGAGCAGGCGCAGGGCCTCCACCTCATCGCACCCCGACCACGGTACGGTGACGAACACCGACTCGGTCCGCTACACAGCCCAGAACGACCGGATCTCTGTTTGGTCTTCACGGTGACGGAGTGCGGTGAGTGGCGTCCTTTGGGCGGGAGACCACAAGGGTGGCCGTGGTGATGAGCAGAACCGCCATCACCTGCCGCAGGCTGAGCTGCTCTCCCAGCAAGAGATAGCCGACGACGGCGCCGACCGCGGGCCCCAGACAGAGCAGGACACCGAAGACCCTGGCGCTGGTTCTCCGCAGCGTGTGGACGTCGAGTGTGTAGGGCAGTGCCGAGGAGAGGACCGCGACCAGCAGGCCCAGGGCCAGGTTCCTCGGGTCACCGAGGCGGTGGACGTGCCCGAAGGCCAGGGCGAACGGGGTGAAGACGGAAGCGCCGATGAGGAGGGCGACGGCGAGACCTGACAGGTCCGCGGTCGTGCGTCCGATGTGCCCGGTCAGCAGGACGTAGGAGGCACGCAGGATCGCCGCGAGCAGGCCCAGTGTCAGGCCGGCGGCGGTGACCCCAGCTCCGCGGGGAAGGGCGATCAGTGTGATTCCCCCGAAGGCCAGTACCGCCGCGAGGGCGTCTGCCCGACTCCGCGACATGACGGTCGCCACCGCGAGTGGTCCGAGCAGTTCCAGGACGGCCGCGATGCCGAGGGGGAGGTGCGCGACGGCCTGGAAGTACGCCATGTTCATGGCCGCGAGAACGCACCCCAGTGCGGCTATCGGGCGTATGTCTCTGGCACAGGTGACCCGAAGGTTGGGCCGCGCCAGGGCGAGCAGGAGCAGCGCGGCGAACCACAGGCGCATCAGGACGGTCGCGGTGGTGCCCACGGCGGGGAACAGGTTCTTGGCCGCCGCGGCGCCGCACTGCAGGCTCAGGACCTGGGCGAGCACGAGGCCTGCGGGCACCCACCGGCCCCGGGCACCGGCCTGGTGGCGGTGTTCCGGGTCACGGCTCGGGTCCCGCGGGTCGGCGTCGCTAGCGGGCCCGAGCAGCAGGTACCGCGTTCGCATGGGCTCGGAACTCCAGCCCCCCGCCGCGCGCATCCGCGCTTCCACGCCCCGCCAGTACTCCACGGTCAGGTCGAGGAAGCCGTCGAATCCGGCCTGGACCCGGGCAAGGTCGGTGGGGTCGGCGCACACCTTGACGGCGGACTCGACAGCCTGGATCCGGTGATCCTTCTCCGCCTCCCCTATGTGGACGTAGAAGTACTCGCAGTGCTCGTGAAACTCCTCTTCGGAGCTGTAGTAGCTCTTGTAGTTGCGAACGCCCTCGTACAGCCTCACCATCATCGAGTACGCCAGCCATTCCTGCGCCAACAGGGCACCCTGGACAACCCGCTGGTCCGCCGATGTGAAGAGCTCGCGCTGCCCGGAGCTGAATTCCAGGGTGCCAGGCAGGGGCGATTCGTGGTACAGCTCTTCGATCGTCACGGGATACCCCGAGACCCGCCCTAGAAGATCCGCGAGAAACTCCTCGAGAAGGGTGAGATGCACTTTCCCGGGATCGCCTCCTCCATATTCGGAGAACAGATTTTTCACGCATTCTACCCGCGCAGCACGGTCCGCCGTGTTCACCACGGACAGCGCTACCATCTCGCTTGTCCTGATGGTTCTGGTCAGGTATTCCACGGCGAACACCCTGACTTCTTCCGCCGGGAGGGAACGGGTCGTCCACCTCTCGTAGAAGTCGTTCTGCAGTGCCTCGTGCCGGAAGACGGAGCTGGCCATCTTCTCGATCTCTTCCCTCAGGGTACTCACAGCCGTCGTGTGCATCACTGTCATGGACTCAGCTCCTCTGGCGGTAGGCGCGTCTTGCACGGCACCTCCGAGAGTGCTGGAATGGCAAGGTGCAATTCAACCATTACAGTATGCACGGGGCCCATCTGGCGGCTGACCTGGCAAATCTCGAGAGGAATACGCCCGCACATCTGGTGCGGGCGGTTCTGCGTGGCCATGCGGTGGTCGAGACGGAGCTGGACAACGACGCCGCACGGACGGACCTGCTGCGCTGGGCCGACCGGCTGGACGCGTGTTTCGGCCTGCCGGCGGACGACCGGCTCTACGGCCTGGTCAATGCCCTGCTGGCTGAATCAACCGGTTCGCCGTATATATCCGCGCATGACGGACGTCCGCACCTGCATTACCGCCTGCCCGATTCTGGCGTTGTCGCGCGGATCAAGGCGATCACGAGCTCGGGGTTGGCTCAGGTGATCTGCGGTGGTGGCGCGGACCGGCTCGGGCGATGCGAACGCGCGAGGTGCGAGGTGGCGTTCGTTGACGTGTCTCGCAACGGCCGGCGCAGCTACTGCTCCGTCAGATGCGCGAACACGGCTGCCGTGGCACGCCATCGTGCCACGGCAGCAGAGATGGCGGACCCGGCACCTCTCCGCGACGTCCGGTCGCACCACCGAGACAGCCTGCCTTCTGGACACCGATAGACTCTTTCAACCCAGCGGGTGTCTCGCCGAAGGCTGACGCAGTGGAAGCCGGCGGGCCGCCCTGGACGGTGGCAGAGTCCAGTGCATTCTCCATGCTGGTCCGGAGGACGCAGCCGCCGACCGGCGCCATCGCCGGGCTGGTCGCAGGCGGCGGGCGGCGGGCGGCGGGCGTGACACGAGAGGGCCGGGACAGGCTGCCCGGTGGGGTGCAGGATCAGCGCATGATTCCGGTGTGGCCCAGGGAATAGCGCCCGGGTTGCGGCCAGACCGTGAGGCCGTGCGGTTCGTGCCCGACGGGGATCTCGGTGAGGAGCCTGCCGGTGGTCGGATCCGCGCCGTTCCCGCCGCCGGTGTCGAACACGTAGACGACGTCGCTGCGCCGGCCGGCGAGCCACAGGCGGGTGCCGTCGGCGTTGACGTTGCCCATGTCCGGGGTTCCCCCGCCGGGGATCGGCCAGTTGGCCACCACCGCGCGGGTGGCGAAGGAGATGACCGAGACCGAGCCCTGCGTTCCGGCGTGCGGGAACGGCGGTTTCATCGACTGCATCTGCCCGCCGCGGTTGGCGACGTAGAGGAACCGGCCGTCGCGGCTCGGGTAGAGCCCGTGGGTCTCCGGCCCGGTGTGCACGAAACCGACCTTGGTGAAGTTGTCGCCGTCGATGAGGTGGACTCCGTCGGAGTTCATGTCGGCGACGTACCAGACCCGGCCGGCCGGGTCGATCTTGATGTCCTGCGGTGCCGCCTCCCGGCCGAGGTCGAGGTAGCCGAGGACGCTCTGGTGGGCGAGGTCGACCTTGACGAGCCGGCCGGCGAACTCACAGGTGGCGATCGCGTAGGAGCCGTCGACGGAGAAGTCGACGTGGTTCACGCCCGCGCATTCGCTGCCCACGTCGAGGCTGTGCCGCAGCGCGAACGTGTGCGGATCACGGAAGTCGATTTCGTGGTTCGCCTCCGCGATGACCATCGCGTTGGCCCCGTCGGGCGTGAAGTACAGGTTGTACGGGTCAGCGACGGGCACCGCGGGCCCGGCCAGCCGCCCGGTGCGCGGGTCGATCGGCGACAGGCTGTTGCCCTCGTTGTTGTTCACCCACAGGGTCCGCAGATCCCAGGAGGGGACGACGTGCTGTGGCGCACGGCCGGTACGGTAGCTCTCCACCACCCGCAGGGTGCGCTGGTCGATCACGGTGACCGTGCCGTCGCGCAGGTTGGGCACGTAGACCAGCGGCGGGTCGTCGCGCACCGCCGGGCTCAGCATCCCCGCACGGGCCTGGGAGTAGACGTCGACAGCCGGGACGCCACCACCGGCGGCGCCGGAGGGACTCGCCGGACCGCCCGTCCCCGGGTGCGACCTTCCCGGGTGCGAGGCGCCGGCAGTGGCACTGACGGTGGCTCTGACGGCGGTGGCCTGCGCATCGGAGCCACGCCCGATGTCGGTGGCCAGGTAGAGACCAAGGGCGAGTACAGCGACGACCAGCGTCACCGCCACCACCAGCACCCTCGGATCCCAACGGCGGAATCTGTTCGTTGCTCGCCGACGATGGGAGGATGCTCGGTCTGGCACGGGGTCAGCCTAGCCACGCCGGATGCGCTGGGCTCAGGCACTCCCATTTTGGCCGGGCCGTGGAGGTGGATGCGCCTCGATTCCTCGCCCGTCTCATAGCTCTCACATCCCGCCACGGAATACTGGGGACGGATCCAGCGAGAGGAGCCGAAGGCCACGGAACCCGATTGCCAGGCGGCGGTCGGCAGTCGATGGCCTGCGCCTAGCCGCCTTCCGTGGCCGTCGCCGTCGCCGTCATCGCTGGTCAAGCCAGTGGCGTCACTCGACGCCTTCGGGATCTACGGAAGGAAACACCGACTGTGGCCAGGAACCGGACGGGATTCTCCCGGCTACCGTCGCACCCGATGACCGCCAGCCACGTCGAGTAGCCTCCGCCATGACCGAGATGTGCGACCACGACCTTTCCCGCCGCCGCTTCCTGACCGCGACCGGCGCCGCGGCGGCCGCAGCCGCCGGCGGCCTCGCGGCCTGTGCCGGCGGAGGGCCGCAACCGGCGGCGTCAGCCCCACCGTCGTCCGCCCCGCAGCCTTCGGCCGCGGCCCTCGGCACCGCGCAGACCGGCACGACGGCACCCTCCGCAGCGTCGGACCTGACCGGCCCGGGGCTGGTGCCAGGAGGGCCCGCGGCTGCGATCACCCACGGCCCGCGGGACCGGCCCCGGGTCGCGCTCACCTTCCATCTCGGTCCGCACGAAGCCGGCCAGGATCTCTCACTGGCCCACCAGCTCCTCGCCGACGCCGCCCAGCTCTCCGTGCCGATCACGGTGTTCGCAGTCGGCCAGTGGCTGGACGACCATCGCGATCTCGTCCCGACGATCCTGGCAGCCGGTAACGAACTGGCGAACCACACCCACACCCACCCGACGCTGACCGCGCTGCCCGCCGATCAGGTCGCCGCCGAGATCGCCGGCTGCCGGGACGTCCTCGCCCGGCTCGCCCCGACCCAGGGCCGCTATTTCCGGCCTTCCGGCACGAGCACCGCCACCCCGCTGATCCTCACCGAGGCCGGCGCCGCCGGTTACCGCACGGTCGTCGACTTCGACGTCGACCCGCTCGACTACACCTCCCCGGGAGCCGACGCCGTCGTCGCCCGCATCCGCGCCAACACGCGGCCGGGCTCGATCGTGAGCATGCACTTCGGATACCCGGGCACCGTCAGCGCGTTTCCCAGAATCGTCGCGAACCTACGCACAGCCGGCCTCACCCCGGTACGGGTGCACGACCTCCTCATCTGACCCGACGCACGTTGGACCGCCGGCATTTCAGCGTGGTCCGTCCAAACCACGTCCCCGCTTTCACTCTGCCGCCGTAGCCTGCCCCCAGCCGGTTTTCCTGGTCCTCGTATTGCCGGCGTAACCAGCTTGGCGGGCACACCCGTGGCGTCGGCATTGCGGCCGGCTTCGGGGCAGGCCTGGTGACACCTGCTTCGCGGTCGCCGGGCTTCCGGCGCCGCAGATCAGGGTGCGATCCGGATCCGGAGTACCTCGCCGGTGGTGACACCGAGCCGTTCCGCCGCGTTCCCGGAGTTCACCGCGATGGTCAACTGCCCCACCGCGTCGCCGTAGAAGGCCAGCTCCCCCAGCGGGACCTCCTCGAAGACCTCGACGTAGGTCGCCCTGTGTTCGCCGGCCGGCGTGACACAGACCACCGGATCACCGACCGAAAGCGAGAAGGAGTCGAGCCGGTCGACGGCGCTGGCAAGGTGGAGGTTGCCGAAATGGTCCGCCAGGATCACCTCCGAGTGGAGCTCACCGCCTTCGAGTCGCTCGACCGGCGCGGGCAGGGCTACCAGCGACCCTGTCGAGATCTCCGGCCCGACTTCGGCCAGAGCCGTACCGCGGGCGAGATGACCGGCGACGGGCATGAAGATGTCGCGCCCGTGGAACGTACGCGAGACCGGTTCCCGGAACAGCTTCCCGTTCGTGAGCTCGTACGCCGCCAGCGCGCCGCCTGCCGCCTCCACAGCCCAGGAGAGAAGGCCGTTGTCCGGGCCGATGAAGAGGCCACGGGCGGTGTCCACGGCGACCGGCCGGCGCTGCCCGCCGACACCCGGATCGACGACGGCGACATGAATCGCCTTCGGCAGGTACGGCGTGACCCTGGCGAGAAGCCGCGCACCGGTTCGGATGTCCTGCGGTGGCACGACATGGCTGATGTCGATCAGCCGGACGCCGGGCGAGATGCCGAGCAGCACCCCATGGCACGTCGCCACAAAACCATCACTGAGGCCGTAGTCAGTCAGAAACGAGATGATCTGATATTCGGACACCGCCACCACTTCCGGACAGGAGTTTCCAGGGGCTGTTCACGATGACGACCACTGTCGCGCATTCGGCTTGCATCATCGTCCAGCCCGGCGCGCACGCTCAGCTGGAGCTGCGAGAACCGGTCACCCGGCGGCGGCGTCCGCCTACCGAGGCCGAGGCCGAGGCCGACGGTGTTCGGAACCGGGAGCGGAGGACACCTGAGCACCAGGAGCGGCCAGCACGTCGACTGCCCAGCACCAGCCATAGGTGGCTTCCAGCACCGCGTCGGGATGCTCACCCGCACGGCTGATCTCGCCAGCGAAGGTGGCAGCGTCGTTGATGATCCGGATACCGTTCCCAGCGGGTGCCCGTCCGGGGCCATCCGCACGATCGCGACCGCCGCCACCAGGAGCGGAGGCGATGCGGGGGCAACACGGGGATGCGACGGTCCACATGATAAGATTCGGAAGATCTTTCCGTTTCGGGGATCGTTCTGGGCGTATGGCAAGGCCGGCGAGGGCCTCGGCGGCACTGTCCGCCGAGCGGGCGATGCCTGGGAGGCTGCGATGATGGCTAACTCGGTGTCCACGTCCACCGGCCGAGCCGTTCGGACGGACGCGCGGCGCAACCGCGAGTGGCTACTTGCCGCGGCGCGCGCCGTTTTCGCCGAGAAGGGTGCCGACGCCTCGCTCTACGACGTGGCCAAGCAGGCCGGGCTGGGTACCGGCACCGTCTACCGGCATTTCCCGACCCGTGAGGCGCTGCTCGAGGCGATTCTTCTTGATCACTTCGAGGCGCTGAGAGTGGCCGCGGTCAGCCTGGCCGATGCTTCCGCTACTCCTTCCCTTTCACCCGACGACGCGCTGGCCGAGTGGCTGCGCCAGTTCATCGTGCACCTCACCGAGTACCGCGGGCTGGCCACGGAGGTCATGTCGGTCATGCACGACGGCGTCTCGCCCTTGTCCCTGTCCTGCCAGGAGATGCGGGCCGCGGGTGCCGACCTGCTCTGTCGGGCGCAGCAGTCGGGCACGATGCGGGCCGACCTCGACATGTCGACTCTCCTGAAGCTGGTCAACGCGATCGCGCTGACCGCCGAGCAGACCGCCGGTCACTCCGCCGGCCATCTGCTCGGCTACCTGCTCGACGGTCTGCGACGCCGATAACGTCACGCCGGTCGCCGACGGCGGAAGCCTGTGCGGCGCACCGCTTCCCGCACCGCTCCGTCGTACCGCGCCGCCACACCGTGCGTACCGCACCGCCGAGCCGCTCTGGTGGACGTATCGAACCGACGACGGCCACTGACGCTTGAAAAACGGAAAGATCTTCCGTATCGTACGCCAGTGAAAACGGAAAGATCTTCCGAATCGTGCGTATGACAGTCGTGCCCGACCTCTGGATCTCTGCTCGCGCGCCGGAGAGACCTTCTGGTCAGGCGTCTCCCGACCAAAGGACGAGGATGAGTGCTCAGGAGCTGGACACGGTCGCCGCCGAGAGTGCCGGGCAGGTTGGCGACGTTGCTTCCGCGGCGCCGGCGCGACGCGACAACCGCCTGCGGATCGCGCTCGGCGTCATCGTGATCTGCCAACTGATGGTGATCATCGATGGCACGATCGTGAACGTCGCCTTGGCGAAGATCCAGAAGGACCTGGACTTCTCCCCCTCCAGTCTTGCGTGGATACAAAGCGCCTATTCACTGGCGTTCGGGGGGCTCCTCCTGCTGGGCGGCCGAGCCGGTGACGTGTTCGGCCGGCTACGGCTGTTCATCGGTGGGCTGGCACTGTTCACCCTCGCCTCGCTCGCCGCCGGCCTCGCCCCCTCCGCCGGAGCCCTGATAACGGCCCGGGCCGCGCAGGGAGTCGGTGCCGCATTCGCGGCGCCGGCCTCCCTCGCCCTGCTCGCCACCACCTTCAAGGACGGCACCGAGCGGCAACGCGCCCTGGGTGTCTTCTCCATGATCGCTGGTCTCGGGCTGACGCTCGGGCTGATCCTCGGCGGGCTGTTGTCGACGGCCTCCTGGCGATGGGTGTTCGTCATCAACGTCCCTTTCGGGATCGGGGTGATCGCGCTGGCCCGACCGTTCCTTCAGGACACCCCTCGTCATCCGGCCCGGTTCGATGTGGCCGGTGCGGCCGTGTCCACAGCCGGAATGGTGTCCCTGGTATACGGATTCATCCGGGCTGCCTCCGACGGCTGGTCTGACGGGCTGGCCGTGGCGATGCTGGCTGCCGGCGTCGTGCTTCTGCTCGGATTCCTGGCCATCGAGGCCAACGTCGGGCAGCCGATCATGCCGTTGCGACTGTTCGGGGCGCGGTCGCGGGCCGGTGCCTACATCAACATGCTGTTCCTGTCGGCAGCAATGGGAAGCACTTTCTTCTTCCTTTCGCTGTTCATCCAGCGGGTGCTGGACCTCAGCCCGCTCCAGACCGGCCTGGCGTTCCTTCCCATGGCCGCCGTGCAGTTCGGCAGCGCACGGACGGCGCCGAAGCTGGTCGCAAGGCTCGGCCCGAAGGCCGTCATCATGGCGGGCACGCTGGTCGCAATGGTCGCCGCTCTCTGGCTGACCCAGCTGGACGGCACCACCACCTACCCGGGTGGCCTGGTCGGCCCACTCATCCTGGTCGGGCTCGGGATCGGGCTGGCCTTCATGCCACTGAACATGGTCATCCTCGCCGAGCTGCCGCCACGCGACACCGGGTCGGCCTCCGGCCTGCTGCAGTGCCTCCAACAGATCGGGCTCGCCGTCGGGATCGCCGTTCTCACCACGGTGTACAGCACCTCGCTACGCGACTCCGCGCATCACCCAAACCCCGCCCTGAGCCCGCAGGAGCAGCTCCACCACGACCTGGGCAAGGGGATCGCCGCCTCGTTCGTCGTACTGGTGGCCTTCATCGCCGTCGCCCTGGCAGTCACCGTCCTCGTCTTCAAGCGCAGGCCCCGCCCGGTCCCCGCGGTCGCCGTACCCGCCAGCCCCCAGTCGACCAGCTCGGACGCATAGGGAAGGCTCGGATCAACCTCTGAGCCCGGGATGAAGACCACGCCAGTAACCAGGCCGGAGGTGAGCACGAGGGCAGCGACAGCCGAGCCGAGGGATCTTCAACGCTGACGGCGGACGCCGTGCGGTCCGCCTGCGACCACTGGACAGCGAAACCATTAAGTCGTTTATGATGCCTCGGGTCGGAGGTCGTCGGCTCACTCGGAGGTCGTCGGCTCGCACAGTCGGGAGCTTCCATGTCGCTGCGCGTGATTCAGTTCTCCACCGGGAACGTTGGGCGTCACTCATTACGTTCGATAATCAACCGGCCTGGGCTGGAACTGGTGGGAGTGCACGCCAGCAGCCCCGACAAGGTCGGCCGGGACGCGGCCGAGCTCTGCGGCCTCGGCACCGCCACGGGCATCACCGCGACGGACGACCTGGAAGCGCTGCTGGCGTTGAAGGCCGACTGCGTCGTCTACACGTCACAGGCGGAGACGCGCCCGCAGGCCGCCCTCGCGGACATCACGGCCTTCCTCGCCGCGGGCACCAACGTCGTCGGGACGTCCCTGGTGTGGCTTGTCTATCCGCCCCACGCCGATGCCTGGCTGCGCGAGCCGATCGAGGCGGCCTGCGCGGCCGGGGGCACCACCATGTTCGTGAACGGCATCGACCCTGGTTTCTCCGGTGATCTCCTGCCGCTCGCGGCGCTGAGCCTGACCGAACGGGCCGATGAGATCCTGGTGCAGGAGATCTTCGACTACGGCACGTATGACGACGCCGCGTTCACCGGAGCGAGCTTCGGGTTCGGCGCCACGCCCGACACCGTGCCCACCCTGTTCCTGCCCGGCGTGCTCGCGTCGATCTGGGGCGGCCCGATCCGGCTGCTGGCCGACCGCCTCGGGGTGCAGGTCGAGGAGCTCCGCGAGCGCCACGAGACCTGGACGGCGACCCAGACCATCACCTGCACGATGATGACCGTCGAGCCGGGCCAGGTCGCCGCCGCCCGCTTCGCCGTCGAGGGCATCGTGCGCGGACGTCCCGCGATCGTCATGGAGCACGTGAACCGGCTGACCCCCCAGGCCGCGCCCGAGTGGCCGTTCCCGCCCGACGGGCGCCCGGGCGTCCACCGGGTCGTGATCAAGGGCGTGCCCGGCGTCGAGATCAACACCCATGTCGGTGACGAGCGCACCGATCACAACACGGCCGGCGTCATCGCGACGGCGGCCAAGGCCGTGAACGCGATCCCCGCGGTCTGCGCGGCACCCCCGGGGCTCACCCATCTGTCCGACCTGCCGGTCGCCCAAGCCCACGGCCTCATGCCGTGACGTCGCGCGGCACGCGGCGCGTCGGGTCGATCGCGCCGACCCGGCCGGCGAGCGGCGCGCAGGAGCGCGCCGAGCGGACCCGCGCCCTGATCATGGAAGAGACCGTGCGCTGTGTCGTCGAGGAGGGCTTCGCCGCCGCCAGCGCCAAGCACATCGCCGAGCGGGCGGGCGTCACCTGGGGCGTGATCCAATACCACTTCGGAGACCGTGACGGCCTGCTGACCGCCGTCGTCGACGCGAGCTTCGACGAGCTGCGCCGGCGCATGGCCGCGCTCGGGGTCCCGGTGGGCTCCGTCCGCGACCAGGTCAGCGCGCTCGTCGAGGCCGCCTGGGCCGCGTTCTGTACACCGGCGTCGCGCGCCAGTCTGGAGATCGCCGTCGCGACGCGCAGCCAGCGCGACGCGGAGACGGGGGAGCATTTCGCCCTGGTCGCGGCCGAGCTGACGCGCCTCGGCGAGGAGCTGATCGCCGAACGACAGCATCACGGCGACGCGAGAGCCGTCGGTCACCTGCTCTGGGCGGCGCTGCGCGGGCTCGTCTTCGCCCAGCTGGCCACCCGCGAGCCGCTCGACACCTCCCGCGAGCGCGCCGCGCTGGTCGACCTGCTCGTCGCACACCTGGAGCCCGGCCCCGCGGGCGTGACTCCCGCGGGCGTTACTCCCGCGGGCGAACGCCTGACGAGAGATGCCTCATGACGCCGCCATCGACCGCACCGCTTCGCGTGATCCAACTGCGATGCCCGCCGTGAACGCCATCCCCGCGGTCTGCGCCGCGCCACCGGGAATCGCCACCGTCGCGACGCTTCCCCTGGTGACAGCCGTCGTCGTGAGCCCTTAGAAACCGTCCTCCCCGCCGCGGGCCCCTCGTCCGGCCCGAGCCGGCCACTGTCGTGCGGTCCTGACCCCGCCGCGTCCTCATTCCGGCCTGCAGAGCATCAACGTGGACCGCACCAGCCTGCAGTGCATCAGCGTGCCGCTCGTCGGCGCCGACCGAATGGTGGGAGAAGCATGTTCAAGGACAAGTACGGGCCGTGGGCCTTCATCGCCGGCGCGTCGATGGGCATCGGCCGGGCGCTTTCCCTGGAGGCGGCGGCCCGTGGGCTGAACGTCGTGATGAACGCCCGCGGTGCCGAGACGCTTGCCGCGACCGCCGCGGAGGTGCGGGCGACGCACGGCGTGGAGGTGCGCGAGTTAGCCGCGGACCTGACCGATCCGAAGATCGGCGAGATCGTGGCCGCGGCGACGGACGATCTGGAGATCGGACTGTTCGTGTACAACGCGGCGGTGGCGCCGATCGGGCTGTTCCTCACCCATCCGCTCGAGCTGCAGCTGCGGTCGGTGCAGGCGAACTGCGCGACGCCGCTCATCCTGCTCAACCTGTTCGCGCCGAAGATGGTGGCGCGCGGCCGGGGTGGGATCTCCCTGGTCAGCTCCACCGGCGGCACTCAGGGCGCCGTCACCAGCGCCACCTACAACGCGGGCAAGGCCTTCGAGTGGATCCTCGCCGAGTCGCTGTGGGGCGAGCTCGGCGACCATGGTGTGGATGTCACCGCGATGCTCGTCGGTCCGACCGCGTCGCCGAACTTCAACGCCTTCAAGGACACCCTCGACCCCGAACTGTGCAACCGGGCCGACTCGGAGGATCTGCTCGACCGGATGCGCAACGGCCTGTTCAACCCGGCCGAGCCGGAGACGGTAGCCACGTCGCTGTACGACGGGCTGCCGAACGGCCCGGTGACCTGGTCCAAGCCCCTCGACGAGTGGATCACCACCCGGTCGCTGGCCATGCCGCGCGGTGAGGTCACCCTGACCTGGCGTGCGCTCATGGAGACCTCGACCCGCCCGCCCGAGCGGCAGGCCCGGTAGGACCGGACCCACGGAGCCGGAGACGGAGAAATCGAGGAGACGGAGATTTCGATGGGACGGAGATTTCGATGGGACGGAGATTTCGATGGGACGGAGATTTCGATGAGCAAGCTGCGTGTCGTTCAGTGGACGACGGGAAAGACGGGGACCGCCGCTGTCCGCGGGCTGGTCGGGCATCCGGCGTTGGAGCTGGTCGGCTGCTACGCCTACTCGCCGGAGAAGGTCGGCAGGGACGTCGGCGAGCTGGCCGGGATCGCGCCGATCGGCGTCACGGCGACCGACGACGTCGAGGCGCTGCTGGCGCTGAAGCCGGACTGCGTCGCCTACATGGCCTACCGGCCGGATTTCGACCAGCTCGACCGGATCCTGTCGGCCGGGGTGAACATCGTGTCCACGATGTACATGCTCGCCGGCGCCGGTTACGGCGAGGACGTCCGGGACCGGCTCGCGGCGGCCTGCGAACGCGGCCGGTCGTCGCTCTACACGACCGGCGTCTACCCCGGGCACATGGGAATGACCGTGCTGGCGGCGAGCGCGATGTGCACCCGGATCGACCGGATCTCGCTGCTGGAGTCACTCGACATGAGCGGCTATGCCAATGAGCGGATGTTCCGCGCGATGAGCATCGGGCTGGACCCCGACGACCCGGCCGCACCCGGCATGATCGAGGTCAACTGCGGGTCCTTCAAGGAGCAGATCCGCGTCCTCGCGCAGGCCCTCGCGATCGAGCTCGACGAGGTCCGGTTCACCGCCGAGTTCGCCGCCGCGACCGACGACGTCGACTTCGGCTTCATGAAGCTGGAGAAGGGCCAGATCTCCGGCTTCAAGGGCGTCATCGCTGGCATCTCGGGTGGCCGATCGGTGATCGAGTGTCGCTTCGTCTGGAAGGTCGGCGACCAGATGACGCCGAACTGGCCGGTCGAGGACGGCTACGTCCTGGAGATCGAGGGCGACCCCGGCGTCCAGGTACGGCTCGCGCCGATCGGCAGCGCCCACTTCGCCTCGGCCGGGCCGACCGCGATGCCCGCGATCAACGCGATTCCCCATGTCGTCGCGGCCGCCCCGGGCATCGTCAACCACGCCGACCTGCCGTTCGTCACCGGCCGCCACCTGCTGAACCGCGAGAACGTGTAACGCCTTTCGACCCTGAAGGTGGTGGTCACCGCCGCAGTGCCCAACCCGCCTTCGATCCGGGTCGTTCGGTATGCCGCGAGTCTGCACAGACAACTGCCCTCGGCCGGAACATAGCCCGACGGGATCTCCGGCCGAACTCGGGTAGTTGAGATCATTCAGGCTCGCGGCTGGCGGAGACACCGTTCTCAACAGCAGACAGCGACGTCGCTCAGACGCCGAGTGCGCGCCGGCCGGCTACCAGCAGCGCGGTGTCCTCCTGCGGTGGGTGGACCCGGACGCACAGCACGTCCCGAAGATGGCGTTCGAGCGGGTTGTTCCTGGTCAGCCCTGGATTGCCGATTGCGGCGACGGCCGTCTGAACCACTGTGACAACAGCCCGCGCGATGAGCGGCTTGGCAAGCACGAGGCGCTGCGGCGGGATCGACTCACCGGCGTCGATGCGGCGGCCCAGCCCGAAGGCGAGCTCCTCCGCCAGAAGGAGCTGAGCCTCGATCTCCCCCGCGACGGACTGGATGCGCTCGGTGGTGGCGATCGGGCGCCCCAGCCCGGTCGGAACGCGCTCCTGGGCGAAGCGTACGAAGAAGTCCCGGGCGGCCCGGGCTACTCCGAGGTACAGGGCGGCACCGCCCAGCGCCACGCCGGCGAACGCCGCATCGCCCCGCTGCTCCGACGCCAGGGCCGGCTCGAAGTTCTCGGCCGGGATCTCCACGTCGGTGTAGATCGCGTCATGGGTGCTGCTGGCCCGCAGCCCGAAGTGATCCCAGGTGCGCACGATCCTGATCCCGGGGGAATCCCCGGGGACGATGGCGTGGCCCACCCGCGGCTCGGCCTCCTCGGTCGCCGCCCACACCAGGTGGTAGCTCAGCCCCTCCGAGCCCGTCGCGTAGCCCTTGTGCCCGTTGAGAACCCAGCCGGACGCGGTCCGCCGGATCGTCGTCGCCGGAAGCCCACCGCGGACAGGAGCACCCAGCTCATGCTCGGCGCGGATCGCGTTGGCCAGCACCGGACGTTCGAGGGAGTCGCGCACGAACTTCCGGTAGAGCTCCTCGGGCCACCACGGGCTCTTGCTCTGCAGGGCGTGCTGGAACACGGTCATCGCGGTGATCAGGGCGACGGATGGGTCTCCCTGGCCGAGCGCGGAGAAGACCCGGATGCTGTCGACGGCGCTCAGGTCGGCGCCGCCATAGCGCGGGGCGATGCCCAGGCGCAGCAGGCCCGCGTCATGCACCACCTGGAGGCCCTTCCAGGGGAACTGGGCCGTCCGGTCGTTCTCCTCGGCGGTGCCGGCCAGCTGACTGCGCACCGCTTCAAGGGCGTCATCGGAGATGTCCACCGGCGGGATGCTGGTCGGCTCCGCGTCGCGGGAGAAGGTCATCTATGCAGTCCCGTCAGTGTTGGGAGAACCCGCGGCGTGGCAGGACCGCGCGCTGGCCGCATGCCCCCGCGCGAGCTCACGCACACGCACAGACCTACGTTCCCCATCATGTCTACCAGACTGGTAGATAAAGCTTGGCCTGTAACGCAAAAGCTCGACCTGTAAAGCACCTGTAAGGCAGCTACTCCGGTGCGCGGTACCTCCGCCGGGTTCCCGTCAGCGGGTCAGGGAAGCGGCGACCTCTTCGGCCTCGGCGAGAACACGGGCCGTGTTGGCCCAGGTCAGCGCGTCGAGGTCGCGCCTGGACCAACCCGCGTCCTGGAGCGCCGTCAGCAGGGCGGGATAGGTGGACACGTCGCGCAGAGCAGCGGGCATGGCGGGGACACCGTCATAGTCACCGCCCAGACCGAGGTGGTCGATCCCGACGCGGTCGCGGGCGTGCTCGAGATGGGCGACGACCTGCTCGATCGTGACGTCCGGCGCCGGGTGGGCGTCATACCAGCGTGTGAGGTCCCGCCACGCCGATGTGCCGGCGCCACGGGCCTCGAACAGGATGATCGGGTTGGCCAGGCCCAGCTCGGCCTTGCGCGCGTTCTCGGCCGCCTCCCATTCGGCGTACTGGCGGGACAGGAACGCCGGCACGAATGTCACCATCAGCACGCCACCGGCGTCGGCGAGGCGGGCAAGCACTCGGTCGTCAACATTGCGGACGTGATCGGTCACCGCTCGGCAGCTGGAATGACTGAAGATCACCGGGGCGCGGGAGACGTCGAGGGCGGCGTGCATCGTCGCCGTCGCGGTGTGGGAGAGGTCGACGAGCATGCCGAGCCGGTTCATCTCGGCGACGACCTCGCGGCCGAAATCGGTGAGGCCGTGCGTCCCGGGGTCCTCGAAGCACGACTGGGCCCAGGTCGGCCCGACATTGTGGGTCAGCGTCAGGTACCGGACGCCGAGGCGGGCCAGGACCCGCAGCACACCGAGGGAGTCGCCGATCGAGTGGCCGCCCTCGGCGCCGAGCAGCGAGGCGATCCGCCCCTCACGGCGGGCGGCCGCGGCCTCGGCGGCGGTCCGGCACAACCGGAACGTGTCCGGGTAGCGGTCGACGAGACGGTGCACGAGGTCGATCTGCTCCAGGACCATCTGGACCGCCGCCGCGGGATCGAGGCCGGTAGGGACGAAGATCGACCAGAACTGCCCGCCGACCTGGCCGGCCCGCAGGCGCGGGATGTCGGTGGCGAGGTCCGGCAGGCCCGACCCGACGTCCTCGACGCTGCCGCCGTGCAGGAACCGCAGCGCGATCGGGAGGTCGTTGTGGCCGTCGAAGACCAGCAGCCCCGCCAGGTCGGGCGCCGGGGCCGTCACAGCGTCCCCGCCTCGGCGCGCCGCCCGGCCGGACGCTCCGCCTGACGCTCCGCACGCTTGACGGGGTCCGGCACCGGTGACGTGGCGAGGAAGAGCTCCCGGGCGCAGTCCTCGCTGGGCGCGGTCATCACAGTCTGTTGGTCTCCGTATTCGACGAGGCGGTCGTGGCGCAGGACGCCGGCGCGGTCGGCGAGGCCGTCCACGACGGCAAGATCATGAACCGCCAGCATGACAGCAGGAAGCGGTACAGGACGCGGGTGCCGAACTCGAGCGCGTCGACCGGAACCCGTTCGTCGACGCCATGGAACAGGGCAGTGAAATCGAGGTCGGGGGGCAGCCGCAGCGGCGCGAACCCGAAGCCCGGCAACCCCACCTACCGCCGGTGTGCGCTTATCCAGTCGATCGCGTCCTGCACGGTGTTGATCCCCTCGGCATCCTCGTCGGATATACCGATGCCGAACTCCTCTTCCAGGGCCACGCCCAGCTCGACAAGGTCCAGGGAGTCCGCTCCCAGGTCATCGACGAATGACGCGTTGTTCGTCACCTGCTCCGGTTTGACCTCCAGCTGATCCACGACGACGCTCTTTACCCGCTCCTCGATTGTGGACACTGGGCGGCCTCCTGCTCCGACGTGCGTGGAAACGGACAGAGCTTGCATGCTCTCTGATCGGTCCACGCCGCGAACTCCAGTATTCGCTCCTGGTGTGGTGATCTCTGCCACGTGAGGTCTTGTCCGGGTCTTGTCCCTTTCTGGCGACATCCGACGAAGGTTCGGTGCCCGCACTCGCAGGCTGCGCTCGACGGGACCCGCTTCTGCCGTGGCTGACCGTCACCCTGATCAGGTCAGGCCCACCGTGTTCGCCAGGAAGGTGTTTCGGAAGACACCGGTCGGGTCGCGGCGTTCGGCCAGCGCGGTGAAATCAGCGGCTCGCGGGTAGGCGGTGCGGATCGTCTCCGCCGGCAGAGTGAAGATCTTCCCCCAGTGCGGGCGCGGCTCGAAGGGGGCCAGTTGGCGTTCCACCGCGGCGACCGCACGGGTGACGGCGGCTTCGGCTGGCCGCCAGGTGAAATGCAGGCTGATCGCCGCGCGGCCGTAGGTGGGGCTGAGCCACAGGTCGTCGGAGGCGATCGAGCGCAGTTCGCTGACATGTAGGGCTGGCCGGATCTGCTCGCCGATCTGGTAGATCGCCTCAACCGCCGCGGCGGCGCGTTCACGGGAGACAAAGTATTCCGACTGCAGCTCGTTCCCGGCGCTGGGCGTGAAGCCCGCCCGGAAATGCGGCAGTCGTTCATGCCAAGGGCCGGCAACGCCAAGCTGTCGCGTGGTATGGATCGGGTCGAGGCCGCCTATCGGGTGGACCGGATGGAGCAGTGCCCCGGCCCCGAACATCTCCACCGGCGCCGGAGCGACCTCGTCGACCGCTTCGACCCGTTGCTTCACCCACAGCAGGGATGAATCGGAGCGCCAGGTCGTGAAGACGCTGACGCTGTAGGCCATGGCGAAGATCTCGTCGAGATGGTCCAGCAACGCGGCGCGCGCCAGGCCCTGGTAGACGTTCTGACGAACACGGAATGTCGGCACGATCGCGAGCGTCACCGCCACAACCACCCCCAACGCACCGAGTGCGACGACATGACCGGCGAAGTCGCGGTCCACACCCCGGCGAACCGTGACGATGTCGCCCGACGCGGTGACCAGATCAAGCGCGACGACGGAAGTCGCCAGATTCCCGTTGCGGTCACCGGAGCCATGCGTCGCCGTCGCACACGCACCGGCGACACAGATGTGGGGCAGCGAGCCGAGGTTCCGCAGCGCCCAGCCCCGCGTGTCCAGCTCACGGGCGAGATCTCCGTAGCGGGTCCCGGCGCTCACGGTGACTTCACGCGCGTCGGCATCGAGCCGGAACATGGCGGGCAGCCGGGTGGTCGAGATCAGCGTCCCCGCCGTGTCCGCGATCGTGTTGAACGAGTGGCGCGTACCGACCGGCCGGGCCTGATCACAGGCGGCCACGACCTCACACAGCTCCTCGACGGACGTCGGCGCGACCCACCGATCTGCCCGGTAGACGATGTTCCCGGCCCAGTTGGTCTCGTCCGAGCCTTCACGCATCGCGCATCCTCCAGGTTCTGCCGCACAAGCACGCCGGGATGACCGGGTGACGTCGCTTCATCGACGCGTGTCGGACGCGGCGGTGCGGTCGGTGCGGTCGGGGCGGTCGGGGCGGTCGGGGCGGTCGGGGAAGAAGATCTCCTCGATGGTCAGCTCGAAGATGTCCGCGAGGGTGAACGCCAAGGGCAGGCCGGGGTCGTACCGTTCGGTCTCGATCGCGTTGATGGTCTGCCGCGATACCTGGCATCGGTCGGCCAGGTCCGCCTGGCTCCAGCGACGCTCGGCCCGCAGAGTGCGCAGCCGGTTCCTCACCGATGCAGGCGGGTGCGCACGTCCGCGACGGCGAACCAGATCCCCACGCCACCGATGACGATCGCCTCGCTGAGTGGGCGCAGCCCGACGATGTCGGTGGCGTCGAGCAGGACGGCGGCCTGCAGACCCACGAGGACGGCGGCGAAGGCGATCGCCATGCTCTCGAGCTGGATCTTGCGCTGATACTCGTCGGCCCGGCGGAAGGCCCGCACCAGTACCCACACGATGGCGAGGGTGAAGGCGGCGGTCGCACCAAGCCACCAGCCCTTGTCGGCGGCGCTCTGGTCAGGCGAGCTGCCCAGCGCAAGCGCGATCATCCCGAGGAGAGAGACCGGGATGCCGTCGATCATGATCGCCCTGCGGGCGTCGCGCGTCATGTTGTCCTGGCGAGTCTCGTCAACCATGACCCGAACGTAAAGCTCGCTTTCCATCTAGTCAAGCTCGCTTGTCATCCCTGCGCGTCGCCCGACCGCGGCCGCCTGGGTGGACGTCGCGGTGCTGGTCGGTGCGAAGCGTTGCGGCGAGGGCTGAAACCCGGGCGTTTCCTTCTGGAGAGGATCTCCACCTTCGCCGGGCCTCGGTCAGGCGTGCACTGGTTGCCGCCCCTGTTGAGCCAGGCGCGGACGGCGCCGTTCGTCGGGTCGACGACGAGGTAGTCGTCGAGGCCGTCGCCGGAGATGTCGGCGAGGTGGACCTCCACCGGGAAGCTCATCGCGACGCCGTAGGCGACAAGCTTCTTCGCGGACCACGAGTTGTCGAAGCCGCCGAGGTTGAACCAGCCGAGGAGCAGGTTGTTCTGCCCGGGGTCGCGCGGGACGTAGTCGGCGCGGTCGTCGCAGTTCATGTCCGCGAACACGGTCTGCTCCGTGACGGCGATGCTCCCCTGCGGTTTCGCGATCACGCCCCTCGCGGCCCAGCCGCCGATCTTCACCTCCCTCGCGGTGTTCGTAGCACAATTTTCCGGATTCGTGGGTCCACACGCACCTTCATCCCTCCGCAATCCTGTTCAGGAATGGGCTCGGGGTACCAGACCAGGAGACTGCGAGGAACTCGCGGGCACGGGTACAGGCCACGTGAAGGAGACAGAGTTCACGCAGTATGTCCTCGGTGTACGCCGTCGGATCGGAGGCTTCCGGAGTGACAGCCCGCAAAAGTGGAACCGTGCGGGCCGAGACGTCGATGACGGCCATGGCACGATACTCCAGCCCTTTCATCCGGTGCATGGTGCCGATCTCGACACCCCCACGCCGCTGCCGGTCAAGTGGACTTGGCTCGATTCCAGCCTCGCGGAGTGCGCTGGCGACGTCGTCGGTCATCCTGCGGGTGCGAGCCGCGACGCCGATCTCGGCTGGCCGTACGCCCCCGTCAATCCAGCCACGGACCGTCGACACAAGGCCGTCAAGCTCGGCTGCTGTCGTCGGATAGCCGTGCGCGGCAGGGTCCTGCACGCCGCGGAACGCCGAGCGGTAGCCCTCCAGGCTGTCGGATCCGCCGTCGAGATCGTCCACCGCCCGGCCGTCCAGCAGAGCCACGGCCCAGGTGAGAATGCGCTCGCTGGTCCGGTAGTTGAGCCGTAGGCGATATGACCGACCGCGGACGTTGATGCCGACGGTGGTCAGCGCGACACTACGGTCGTAGATCCGCTGATGCGCATCACCAACGATGAACAGATCGTTGGGGCGGTCGGGAACCAGGGCGCGAAGGAGCCGCCACTGCACGGGATGCAGGTCCTGCGCCTCGTCAACAACGACGTGGGGAAACAGGTCGCCGGCAGCGCCGCTCCGCACGTATCGGACCGCGTCGTCCGCGAGCTGGTAGAAGGTTCGTGCGCCTGACTCGCCAAGCAGGCCCAGGAAGTGCTCGACGGTGTTCCAGACCCGGAGACGCTGCTGTCTACCCAGCGGCTGCGTCCTTCCGGTTCGCGGGACCGAGAGGTAGTCGGCAGCCGTCCGCGCCCCCCGGGCCAGTACGACGTTCTCCCATTCCGTGCGGAGCATGGCCGGGCTGAACTGTGTGCCCGTGGCTGCGGCAGCGGCGGTCCAGTGCTGTGTCAGGACTTCGTCGTCGCGAGCAACCACGGGCGGCGTGCCCTCGACGTCGCTCACGATTCGGTGCGCAAGCGCGTCGACGGTGGTGACCTCGATCGAGGAGCGGGTGTCAGCACCAGTGGCCGCGTCGAGCGAGGCCAAGGCGGCCCGGAGGTCGTCGGCGAGGGTCCGTACGAATGTCGTGACGAGAACAGGCCGGCTGTGGCTGGCGGGCAGCCTGCGTGCGAGGTGGTGGGCACGGTGCAATGCGACGACCGTCTTGCCCGTTCCCGCCCCACCGGTCACCCGAACCGGTCCGGCGAACTTCTCCCGGTAGGCGATCCTGCGCTGGGTCGGGTGCAGAAAGATCCGCCAGAGCTCCAGTGGGTGCTCCAGTGCATCCTGCAGCTCCCGGGCACTCTGCGGCACGAAGACCGTCGGCGAGGCGAGCGGTGAGTGTGGGACGCCCGTCGCCTCGCTGCTGGCGGCCCCGTTCCCGATGCCCAACTCGGCCCGCACCTCGCGGACGGAGTAGCCGGCGGCGAGCATCTCAAGCACCTCGTGCTGGCTGAGCGGGATTGCCCTGGACAGCAGGTCGAGGTCCGCATCGGTTCGTACCCGGCGCACGAGGGGCATGCTGCCGGCGTCGATGCCGAGTTCCAGAAGCACGGCATCGTCGTAGACGTCGTACACGCCTGGCTGGGGATTTCCGGCTGCGGGGGGTAGCGACGACGAGGCCTTCCGCACAGCGGCAAGGTCCACGATCTCCACCTCGCGCGTCGCAGAGTTGATCGCGAACGTGTGGTTCGCCAACCAGGTGTACGCCTTGTCGTGCTCGAGGACGTCGAACAGTATGTAGTGGTCTCCCTCCACCGGAGCCATCACAACACCCCGCCAGAACTTCGTGACCCGGATCGTCCGTCCGCGGTCGTCCGCGATCGCGTGCGGCTTCTCGAGGTGAAGCCCGGCGATCGTGCTCTCCTGGAACTTGCCGAGCAGGTCGGGGATTCGCTTCTGAACCTCCTTCGGTAGGTCCGGAAGGCGTTTGAAGAAGCTCTGCGCAAAGCCGAGCGAGGCCATGGGCACTCCCGAGTACTCGATCCGACGCCTCGAGACCGAGCGCGGACAACCTGCACCAGCGCGCCCGAGGAACCGTTGCACTCCGCACCCGACGCACACCGACGCGCGACGGCGCACATAGTAGTCCGAGATACCCGGTCTGCGTCCGTTCGGCAACCTGCACTCACAGATCACAACGATCGGCGGCACAGCACTCGACAGCACGACACACCACCGCCCCGTGCCGTCGCCATCCGCTTCACTTCATGCACAGACGATGACTAAGGTGTGTAAAAGGGGGATGTCCGAACCGCCACGCCATTCGTTCGCAGAGGAAGATCGCCAGGTGGCGGTGGCGCCCTGTTTCCGCAGGACGCTCGCACGGCGGACAGGGGACAAGGCTGCCCGGGCCAGGCACAGCACAGACGAGACACGGGGGAGTCGGTGGGTTCCAGGGCGGATGATCGACGGAAGATCGTCGAGTATCTCGGGCGGCAGCTTGTCGGGCCGGTCGGCGGCGACGACGAGGTGCTGCTGGAAGAGCCCGCCGGGCGCTATCTGACCGCCATTCTGTACCCCCAGGAGCAGGAGCCCTCTCCCGGCGAGGAATCGAGGTCGGCAGTTGATCCCTCGGAGGAGAGTGACGAGCAGGGTGGTCAGATCGGCGAGGAGGTCGACGAGGACCCCCTGACGCTGGCAGGCCAGCACAAGCCCAGCTCCGCAGGCCTGAGTTTCATGATCAGCGACTGGGCACCGATCGTTGTCGAGGTGGAGTTCGCCCGCTATGTCGCGGACGGCGGTACACCGAGACGCTGGGCCCGCCGACCGGTTCGCCTCGTCGGCGATGACGCACTGCGACTGGTCCCACCCGGTCCGGCCGATCGCCGGCGCACTCTTCATCTCCCGTTCCTCGACGGCCGGGCCAGCATCGACGCGGTCTGGCGGCCTCGGGAGAACGGGGGCGCCATCGTCACGGTGTCACTCGTCAACCGCTCCAGGGCCTCGACCAGGGCGGAGGACGCCGCCGGCTGCCTGCTGCAGGTGGTTCTGCGGGCACGGCCCGGGACGGGCACGATCCGGGCGTATCCGAACGCACCGCATCTGTACGGCGACGACGAGGCCCAGGAGCTGGAACTCCTCTACCGCACCGCCCCGACCTACGCCGTCGGTCACGGTGTCGCCGCGGCCTGGTCGGGTGACGGGCGCGAGACTCCGGAGTGGGTGCACACGTCCTACGTTCCGGCGCATGTCGTTCCCGGGATCTCGTTCAGCGTGCCCGGTCACGAGAAGATCCTGGATCTGGCCATGCTCGCGAGGTTCGAGAGCGCCGAGGCGATGGAGCTGGTCGGCGCGCTCGACGCGTTCGTCGACAGCTACGACGGCTGGGCCGAACAGCTTCGTTCCCGGCTGGATACCGGCGACGTGCCGAGCCACCTGCACCCCGCGGCCGGCCGTCTCCTCCACGACGTGGACGAGGCCCGCCGACGCATGCGGTCGGGAGTGCGCCTTCTCGAGTCGGACCGGACCGTGCGCCGCGCGTTCGCACTCGCGAACCGGGCGATGCACCGACAGATCGTCCACCGCGGGAAGGATCTCGCCGGTGAGCCACACGAGACCTCCGACCCGCCCGTGGTCAACCCGGACTACCCCGAGAACACGCACTTCTGGCGCCCGTTCCAGCTCGGCTTCCTGCTGCTCACGCTGCACGGGGCGGCTATTGATGACAGCCCGGACCGAGAGATCGTCGACCTGATCTGGTTCCCCACCGGCGGTGGGAAGACGGAGGCGTACCTCGGTCTGACGGCCTTCATCATCATGCTGCGACGACTTCGCGACCGCGACGAGGCCGCCGGCACCACAGTGATCACCCGGTACACACTGCGGCTACTGACGACGCAGCAGTTCCAGCGGGCGGCGACGTTGATCTGCTCCTGCGAGCTGCTCCGCAGGGAGGACCCCGCGGCGCTGGGCCACGAACCGATCTCGATCGGGCTGTGGGTCGGCAACGACAACACCCCGAAGGACTACCGGGAGGCTCGACAGCTGCTGGAACGGCTCCAGGCGTCCGAGACCGTCGACACCAGCTTCCAGATCGAGCTCTGCCCCTGGTGCGGCACGAGGATCGTTCCCGGGGAACGCTCCGTGGACCACCGGTGGGGTGTCGTGGCGACCAACAGCGCCTTCCTCGTGCGCTGCCCGAACGAAGGCTGCTCCTTCCACGACCGGCTGCCCATCTCCTCCGTGGACGAGGATCTCTACGAGCACCCGCCCACGTTCCTCGTCGGCACCGTCGACAAGTTCGCCCGCACGGTGTGGGATCCGCGGTCGGGTGCCTTCTTCGGATCGGGTGACCACCCCGGGCCGTCCCTGGTCATTCAGGACGAGTTCCACCTCATCTCCGGCCCGCTCGGCACGATGGTCGGCATCTACGAGGCCGCCTTCGACGTCCTGATGTCGCACAACGGGGCCCGGCCGAAGTTCGTGGCCTCGACCGCGACGGTCCGACGTGCGCAGGAGCAGACCAAGGGCGTCTTCGGACGGGAGGTCGCACTGTTCCCGCCCGCCGGTCTGGAGGCCGACGACTCCTACTTCGTGCGCACGGACCGCGAGGCGCCAGGCCGGCTTTACCTCGGCATGATGCCGCAGGGGCACACCCCGCTGACGGCACTCGTCCACCTGGCCGCGGCGCTCCTGCAGAGCCCGGTCGACGTGGAGCTGACGCCCGACGGTGCAGACCCGTATCGGACCCTGGTCGTCTACCACAACAGTCTTCGCGAGCTGGGCAAGACGGTCACCCTCGCCCACGACGACATCCCCGCCCGGGTGAAGGTGATCGCCGTCGACGAGAACCGTCTCCGGCCGCTGACCGACGACGACGTCGTCGAGCTGACCAGCAACGTCCCGGCGCGCGACATCCCGAAGGTGCTGGAGCGACTGGGCAGGTCGCACGACGAGCCCGATCCGGTCTCGCTGGCGGCGAGCACGAACATGCTGTCCGTCGGCGTCGACGTCCCCCGCCTCGGGCTGATGGTCATCGTGGGGCAGCCGAAGACGACAGCGGAGTACATCCAGGCGAGCAGCCGGGTCGGTCGTACCCACCCCGGGCTGGTGGTCACGTTGTACTCGCCGTCCAAGCCGCGCGACCGTTCCCACTACGAGGCCTTCATGGCCGATCACACGAAGCTCTACCGTTCCGTCGAGCCGACCTCGGTGACGCCTTTCTCCCTGCCGGCGCGGACCAGGGCGCTGCACGCCGGCCTGGTGATCCTGGCCCGGCACGCCCGCGGCTGGAGTGGTGAGCTCGACGCGGCTGCCTTCGACGGAGACGACGCCGACATGACGCAGCTCATCGACCAGCTGACGGAACGCGCCCGGGCAGCGGACGCCAGCGAGTACGAGAAGGTACGCGAGGACCTCCGGCGGCTCGCGGGCGAGTGGACGACCAGAGCTCTGGGGCTGGCGACCGCGCAGCCCGGACTGACCTACGCGCCCAGAGGCTCGAAGAACCCGGGGCCGGCCCTGCTGCGTCACTACGACCAGAAGGCCGAGGCCTGGCCGACTCTCGATTCCATGCGCAATGTCGATGTCATGGTGAACCTTCGGATCAGGGGGGAGAAGTGACGGTTCGCAGGGTCCGCCGGTCCCAGACCGTCAGCCCGTTCGGCGTCGGGGCGATCATCGACGTGCTCGGGGAGTCCTTCGTCGCGGAGGACGCCAGCCAGTGGCCGTGGCACGACGTGATCCCGATGCCCCGCCTCGCCGAGATCCTCGGGATCACGGAGATCGGGGTCGCACCGGCGGACGGCCGGGTCTCCTACTACCGCTTTCCCCGGTGGCTCTTCTGCCCGGGATGCCGCCGGATGGAGGAGTGGAGCCCCTCGCGGGAGAAGAAGAACACTGTTCCGGACTGCGCCTACTGCCCGAAGCGGCGACTGGTCCCCATGCGGTTCGTGGCGATCTGCGGCAATGGTCATCTCAGTGATGTCAACTGGTGGCGCTGGGCGCACTCCAGCAGGTTCGGTACTGGCGGTGGCGCCTGCCGGGGCAGCCGGTTGGCCTTCGAGACGAGCTCCGGCGTCGGGGGTGGCCTGCGTTCCACCCAGGTACGCTGTCTCAGCTGCGGCGCGGCCCGTTCGTTGGAGGACCTCCCGACCAAGGACGCGCTGCGGCGCGTTGGACAGCAGTGCTCGGGCCGCCAGCCCTGGCAGATCGCCTCCGAATCCGAGAACTGCGACCAGCACCTGCTCGCCGTGCAGCGCGGAGCATCGAGCGTCTACTTCCCGCGCACGGTGTCGGCGATCGACATCCCTCCGGATTCCGACTGGAACACGCGGAATGATCCGGCGAACTGGCTGCGCGAGAACGGCGACTTCCGGTGGCTGGTGGAGCATCCCGGTCATCCGCACTGGGCGGTGCGCCTCGACCTGCTGTCCCAGGACACGGCACTTCCGAAACAGGACATCAGGAAGCTGCTGGACCAGGTCGAGGCGCAGGAGGATGTCGCGCCGGTCGTCCGCACTGAGGACGACATCGCGCCCGGCGAGTGGGATGCACTCACCGAACCGCCGGCGACCACCGATCCCCGTGACTACTTCCAGGCCACGGCGACGACGATCGACGCGGCCGCAATCACCGGCGAGCTGAACGCCGTAGCGGATCAGCTCCGGTTTCAGGTCACCGGGGTGACCCAGGTCGAGCGGCTTCGTGAGGTGCGGGTGCTGCGCGGCTTCCAACGACACACCCTGCAGCAGGAGGTCCGTGCGAACCTCCGCTCCCGCACCGGGTTCCTGCCCGGGATCGAGGTCCTCGGCGAGGGGTTCTTCCTACGTTTCAACGAGGAGGCGCTGGCCGCCTGGGAGCAGCGATCCGATGTGTTCGCCCGCGCGCACAGACTCGCCCTGCGCAAGGTGGCTCGGCCCGAGCTCGACTGGCTGTCCGAACCGACCCCCAGATACCTGCTCCTGCATACCTTTGCGCACCTTCTGCTGCGGCAGACGGCCTTCGAGGCCGGCTACTCGACCTCATCTCTACGGGAACGCCTGTACGTCACCAATCCGAAGGGGGGCGGCCCACGGATGGCCGGTGTGCTGATCTACACAGCGGCCGGCGACTCCGAGGGCACCTTGGGCGGGCTCGTCCGGCTCGGGGAGCCGGAACGGCTCGTCCGACTGATCGCCGGCGCGTTGGCTGCCTCCCGCTGGTGCTCGTTCGACCCGGTGTGCGGCGAGTCCACCGGCCAGGGACCGCACGGTCTGTCCCTCGCCGCCTGTCACGCGTGCTCGCTGGCGCCGGAGACCAGCTGTGAGGCCTCGAACCGGCTGCTCGACCGCAGCATGGTCATGGACGAGGAGTTCGGCTTCTTTCGTCACGTGCTCACCACGATCGAGGACGCCTACGGCACCGGAACCCCGTGACGGCGACCGCTGTGCTCGCCCCCGGCGAGGACCAGGCGTTCACGCCGGGTTCCCGTCTGGTCATCGCCACGCTGGGCTCGGGAATGGCCGCGTCGGCCGTTCGGGGCGCCAGGGCACTCTCCCTGGCGCAGCATCGGGTGACGGTCGTCGCCGAAACCTCGCTGCTCGTCGGCCACCTGCGGCACCTGCTGCCACCCACGGAACGTGGCATCGAGGTCAGGACCTTCCACTCCTTCTTCCCCCGGTTCTGGCGCGAGCTGTTCCGTGAGCAGCCCCCCAGCTCCGAGCGCTTGACCTACGACTTCCGCGCCTGCCTCGACCGGGTCTTCGACAGGGCGGCCCTTCCTCGCGTCGGTCGGCATGTCATCGTCGTCGACGGCACTCGGCTTCCCCGCGAGTTCTACCTCCTTCTGCGGGCTCTGGGAGTGTCCACGACGGTCCTGGTGGAGGCCGACTCCGGACTTGGCGAGACCTCCGACCGAAGGATCCGGTCGGCGCTGGGAGACCCGCCAGCGGTTGCGCTGCCCGCCAACCGGAGGAACACAGTTCCCGTCGCCCGGTTGGCCAGTCACTTCCGCGTTCAGGCCGGTTACGCGGAGGCGGCGCCACCAACCAGGGACGGCGCCACACCTGCGCTCTGGCACACCTCGGACCTGGCAGGCCTGGCCAAGCGGCTGCACGACTACCGCAGGCAGCATCCCCGTGCACGGATCGGCGTCCTTGTCCAGCAGAAGGCACAGGTGGACGCCGTCCGCGGCGCGCTGGCCCAGCACACCGCCGACGGGGTCCAGTTCCAGCACAGCGGCCACCCCCGACAGCCCGGCCAGGGGATCGACCTGGCCAGCCCGGGGCTGAAGGTGACGACCTGGGCGTCCGCGCGAGGGATCGAGTTCGACACCGTCGTCATAGCGGAGCTGCAGGACATCACACTCGACGCGTCATCCCCGATGCTGGCGGCACTGTTGGAGTACCTGGTGACCCGGGCACGCCGATCAGTCGTTCTCGCCTACTCCGGCGAAGGCGAGCCGCGGGTGGTCCGTGACCTTCCGCTGCTCCTCCTCGACGACCAGCGGGGCAGGCTTCTCGACACTGCCGATGTGCCTGAGCCCGAGAGCCCGGTCTCGGACGTCGAAACCGACGCCGACCCTCACGACCCCCTTGCGGAGGAGCCCCCCGCCGAGGAGTTCGCCCCGGAGCACGCGGAGACCGCACTGGCGGATCTCCCAGCGGATGCCGTCACAGCGGCGCTGCGCGTCCTGGACGACGACACAGTGCGCCGACGCCCTGACAGGTACATCCTGACCGCCACCGAGGAGGTCGGCCTGGCGATGCTCATGCGTCCCGGCCGGCCGCTCCACGAGGAGCTGGGAAGAGATTTCCGCAGGCAGCTGGGGCCGACGGACGAGCGGGCGCGAGCACATGACGCGCTGGTACTGCACAACCAGAGGCTGGTCCACTCCATCGCGCTGAAGTACGAGGGGCAGGGCCTCGAACTGGAGGATCTATCCCAGCACGGAATGATCGGGCTGCTGCGGGCCGTCCAGAAGTTCGACGCGACCAAGGGGTACAAGTTCTCCACCTATTCCACGTGGTGGATACGCCAGGCGATCACCCGCGCACTGGCCGACGAGGGCCGACTCATCCGACTGCCCGCGCACTTCGTCGAGAAGGTCAACAAGGTTCGGCGGGTCCTCGGTCAGCTGGGGATGTCGGTCGATGGTGCTGACGTCGTCACCGTCGCGGCTGCGGCCGGCCTGTCCGAGCAGGAGGTCGAGCGGTGCCTCCTCGCGCTCCATCAGCGCGTGGTCGGGCTCGACACACCGGTCGGCGACGGCGGGGACACCGTCCTGGGTGAGCTCGTCGGCCTTCCCGCACCGCCCGACACTGATCCGGACACGGTTCTCGACCGGAAATGGCTCCGGATGGCCGTTGCCAGGAGTCTTGCCGAGCTGAGTCCGAGGAACGCCGAGGTCGTCCGGCTGCGCTTCGGTTTCGATGACGGCGAGCCCCGGACACTGGAACAGATCGGGCAGGTCTTCGGCGTGACCAGGGAGCGCATCCGCCAGATCGAGAAGAAGGCTCTGGAGCAGCTGCGGGAACCACTCCGGCAGGTTCGTTCCGACAACGCCGTTGGCCCGGGGCCCGACCCTGCGAAGCCCGAAACCGCAAAGCGCCCGTCCCCTGTCCGAAGAACCGTCCCGGTGCCGGAACCCGCACGAACGACCACCGCAGATCCCGCTGATGCCCGGGACTCGTCTTCCCGGGAGTCGACGTCGCTGACGACGCTCTCTCCCGGCGGGGAGCCTGGGAGGACTCCGACGCCCGCCACCGAAAAGCTGCCGGAGCCGGCCCTTCCTGTGCCGGTGGCTTCGCGGGATCCGTTCCTTCTCACTCACCCGGCAACACAGGACCACGGCACGGAGACGGTGCGCGCCGACGGGCTGGTGGCTCACGTCCGGCCCTATGTCCTGCCGCATCCGTCGAGGCTGGCGGAGGAGGACTTCGCGGAGGCCGGTGAGCCGTCGACCTGGCGGCGGGCACAGGGCGTGTACCTCGTGTGCGATGGCCGGTTCTGGTCACTCGGCGGGTGGCTGGGCCTGCCGGACCTCGTTTCCGACCCGGACTCGGATCTCGCTCGCATCGAGGTCGAGATCGAACCGTCCCAGCTCGATGCCTGGACCGACAGCGAGGCAGGAGGGACGCCCATCGTCCCGGCTCCGCTGCAGAGGGATGTGTCCAGGCTTGCGAGAATGACGAGAGGGCTGTCGGCCGATGTGTTCCGGCGTCATCAGGCCTCGCCCGCGTAACTCCAGATCGGACGGCAATGAGCACTGAGATAACCGACTTCGTCGTCGAGCTCCAGCAGTGGGTGTACGAGAAGGCCTCGTCCGACGACCTCATGCTGAAGAACGCCTTCGTCCAGGTCGTCGGCGAGGCCCTGACGGAGGACGGCACGCTCGACAACCCGGAGTTCGTCCCGTTCCAGAAGTCGTGGAAGAGGCACACCCTCGAGGTCGCCGGCTTCGACATCAGCACGGACGGCTCGATACTTCGACTGCTGGCAGTTCATCATGGCGAACAGACCGTGAGGAAAAGTCAGGTAGACCAGCTCGTCCGCTGCGCGATCAACTTTGCCGACGCCTGCCTTGCCGGAATGCCCGACGAGCTGGAGAAGTCGGCCGGGCGTGACATGGCCGAGCGCATCCGTGACTGCTGGGCGGACTTCGAGCAGGTCCAGATCATCGCGCTGACCGACGGTGCCGTCGGAAGGGCCGGGGTCTGGGCCACCGACCTCAGCGTCGACAACCTGCCGGTCACGACCCAGCTCTGGGACCTCACGCGGCTGCACCGCCTGATGACCTCCGGCCGCCGCCAGGAGGAGATCGCCATCGATCTTCTGGAGATGGGCTACGAGATCCAGTGCCTGGAGGCACCACGGCAGCCGGACGAGTACGAGTGCGTTCTGGCCGTGCTGCCGGCACAGCTCATCGCCGAGCTGTACGACCGCCACCACAGCAGGCTGCTGCAACGTAACGTGCGGGCCTTCCTGCAGGCGCGAACAAAGGTCAACAAGGGCATTGCCGAGACCATCAGGAACAACCCGGGCCGGTTCCTCGCCTACAACAACGGCATCTCGGCCACGGCCACGGCCATCGAGTTCGCTTCGGGAACCGACGGCCGCAGGATCATCACCAGGATCCGCGATCTCCAGATCGTGAACGGCGGCCAGACGACGGCCTCGCTGCACGTTGCCTTCAAGGCCGGTGTCGACAGCCTGGCCGACGTGCACGTGGCCACCAAGTTCACAGTCGTCGGCGACGCTCTTCTCGACGAGCTCGTCCCGAGGATCTCGATGTACGCCAACTCCCAGAACGCGGTCACCGCCGCTGACTTCGAGGGCAACAGCGCCTACCACGTCGAGATGGAGAAGCACTCGCGGGCCATCTGGGCGCCGGCGTCCGGTCTCGCGGAACGGCAGACCCACTGGTATTACGAACGGGTGCGCGGGCAGTATGACGTCGACCGCGCGCGGTACACCAAGCAGTCGGAGCGCAAGCAGTTCGACCTGGACAACCCGAAGAACCAGAAGATCACGAAGACGGACGCGGCGAAGTACGAGTACGCCTACCGGTGCCAGCCGCACGTGGTGAGCCTCGGTGGCCAGAAGTGCTTCCAGGAATGGTCCATGCACGGTGAGCCCAGCACGAACGACATGCCGACCGACATCGCCTTCCGCGACCTCGTCGCCAAGTCGATCCTGTTCAACCGCGTCCGCAGGATCATTCAGCAGCAGGGCTACAGCGGCTACCTCGCCAACATCACCGCGGTGACGATCTCCCTGATCGTGGACCGCTTCGGCGGCAGTATCGACCTCGGTCGCATCTGGCGGGCGCAGGCTGTGCCGGAGGCCCTCGAAGGCGTCGTCCCCGAGTTGGCCACCCAGGTACGCGAGACGATCACCAATCCGCCCGGCAACGGGAACATCACCGAATGGTGCAAGAAGGAGGCCAGCTGGAACGCAGCCCAGACGATCAGGTGGACTCCGCCCGCCGATCTTGTGGCCGCGCTGGCAGTGCCGACATCCGATGCTGCCTAGGCCCGGCGGTCGGTCTGGCAGTGGGTCCGGCGGTGAGCGGCCGGCCCAAAGCCCCAGCGGGACCACCGGAACCTACGGGGTCAGGCTGGTTCGAGGTCCGTTCGTGCGGCTGGAACCACATGTCGACAGCTGCGGCGACGTCCGGGAACTGGAGGCGCTGGTCACGCGGCTGCGAGCGGAGGATCCGCACCAGTTACTGGTGGCGGACCTGTTCTCCGGCGCCGGCGGCCTGAGTCTGGGGTTGGAACAGGCTGGGCTGCGGGTCGTGCTCGGCGTCGATCACGACCCGGAGGCGACCGAGACGCACCGGCATCACTTCGCCGGCCTCACCCTCGACCAGGACCTGTCCGACCCGGGCAGGGTGGACGAGATCGCGGGCCTGATCCGCTCGCTGCGCCTGGATGTGGTGGTCGGCGGGCCGCCCTGCCAGCCCTTCTCCCGCGCGGGCCGATCGAAGATCCGGCACAGGGTGCGCCTCGGTCTGGCGGAGTCCCATGACCGACGGCGCGACCTCTGGGAGTCGTTCCTCGCGATCGTCCGTCAGGCCGAACCGGGCTGCGTGCTCATGGAGAACGTGCCGGACATGGCGTTGGATCGGGAGATGTTCATCTTCCGCACGATTGTCCACACGCTGGAGGAACTCGGCTACGCGGTCGAGGCCCGCCTCGTTGACACCTACCGCTACAGCGTCCCGCAGTCCCGTCAGCGACTGATCATCGCGGCAATGCGTACGCCGATGCGGTTTCGCTGGCCGGACGACACCGGCAGCCGAGTCACGGTCTGGAACGCCATCGGTGACCTGCCCGAGGTCGAGGGCGGCTGGCGGCCGCCGGGCGGTCCCTCCGGCTGGTCGGAGTACTCCCCCACCCACCAGTCGGGCTTTCAGCGGGAGATGCGGGCGAAGGTCCCGTCCACTCAGTCTGACCGGGTGTACGACCACATCACCCGCCCCGTCCGCCCGGATGACCTTCGGGCATTCGAGCTGATGGATGAGCGGACGCTCTACTCGGACCTTCCGGAGGACGTGAAGCGGTACCGGGACGACATCTTTGACGACAAGTACAAGCGGCTCGGCGAGAACGATCTTTCGCGAACGATCACCGCACACATCGCAAAGGACGGGTACTGGTACATCCATCCGCGGCAGAGCCGCACGCTGACCATCCGCGAGGCGGCTCGGCTCCAGACCTTCCCCGACCACATCCGGTTCGCGGGACCGCCGTCCGCCGCCTTCCGCCAGATCGGTAACGCCGTGCCTCCTCGCCTGGGCGAGCACCTCGGCCGGGCGCTGGTCAGAAGCATGACGACAACCGCCGAGCCCCAACCGACGACGAATGAACTCGCCGGTCGCCTGGCTGCGTGGTTCGCCAGCCGAAGCAACGTCGACCTGCCCGTTCCCTGGTTGGCTGCCACGACACGCTGGCAGGTCGTGGTGGGCGAGACGCTCTTTGACCGGGTTACCGCCGACCGGATCCGTCTCCTCTGGCCACTTTTCGCACGCTGGCAGACCCCGGCCGCCACCGTCGAGGCCGAAGCCGAATTCCGTCTGGCCTCCAGTTGGATTGGCCGTGAGCACCGCGCCGAACGGCTGCTGGAGGCGGCGCTCTGGCTGACGAGGAATCCGTCCGCCCTCGACGCACCGGATCCCACCGGCCGGATCCCGCATGTCACGGGATCTGTTTTCGACCTTGCTGTGCTGACAGTCCCATCGACGGACAGGGACGCGAGCCCGGAGCCGGTCCTTGTCGGCAAGGGGGTGCTGCGGTTGGCCGCCCGTCACGACGGAAGCGATGTCGACCATCGAAACCGCCTGTCCGACGGTCGGCTCGCCGTAGCCCGCCTGATCGGAGGTCCAGGCACCGCGCGGCACGCACACCTGGCGCTCCTGGCACTCGCCAGTTCCGTGTGCCGCCCAGCCGCCCCGAGATGCACGGAATGCCCGCTGTCCACCACGTGTCGGCGCACGGACGGAGATACCGCCGAGGCCCAGACGTCGCTGGTGCCTTCCTCGCAGGGAAGGACCGAGAGGTGACCGAAACAGGTCCTGGCCGGGACACCGCGAAGACAGGGACGTGGACCGCGACACGGGAAGGCAGCCACCTGCGGGGGCGCCGAGCACGGAACACCACGCCCGAGATCGCGCTGCGCAGGGCGGTTCACGCGCTTGGCCTGCGATTCCGCGTCCACCAGACGGTTGTGCCGCGCTGCACGCCCGACTTCGTGCTCCCCCGCTGGCAGCTCGCGGTCTTCGTGGACGGCTGCTTCTGGCACGGTTGCCCCACCCACGGGATGAAGCAGTACCGCGGCCCGAACGCCGACCTCTGGCGGCAGAAGATGGAGACGAACCGCAACCGGGACCGCCGAAACGACGCAACGCTCGCCGAGGCGGGCTGGAACGTCCTCCGGGTCTGGGAGTGCCAGGTCCGCCGTGACGTCGAGGAGTGCTCGCTGCTGGTGCTCAGGGCTGCTCAGGAGGCCCAGAGACCATCCGCTGACAGCGCGACGCCAAGCCGGGCCACCGCACGTTCGGCTTCCGCTCGGCCGTAGGCACAACCGACCTGCCTCAGCGGACAGGCAGTGCAGTCCGGAACCCCCGACTCACACACCGTCATTCCCAGGTGTCGGACGGCGGCCATCCTCAGCGGGGCCTTCTCCCCGGTCCCGACGAGTCGAGCGAGGTCGATCCGGCCGTCGGTCAGCGAGTTCTGCTCCTGGGAGTTTGTTCCGCGGAAGCGTGCAGCCACCCTGACCGTGCTCGTTCCCGCCACGAGCACGTCGTGACCCCGAAGCATTCTGAAGATCTTCGCCTGGGCTGGCTGGAGGTTCAGCAGCCGAATCACCTCGTCCGCGTCCACATCCGCGGGCAGGGTAACCCCGATCAGCGGGCGGAGCCTCTCCAGGCGTCGCCGAGTGCGGCGCGGCACCGCGTCCAGGCAGGCTGTGAAGGTCTCCTCGTCGAGGCTGTCCCTGTTCTGCAACAGGGCGAGTGCGGGCATGTCCTCGGCGGGAACAGGCTGAGGACGGGACAGCAACGCGCAGGCCACCGCGACCAGCGGCGTCATCATCCCACCAGGCACGGCCGTCCAGGCCTCGCTTCTGGCCAGGTCGGCAGCCCAGTCGGCGAGGCGCCCATGCACTTCCGGCCAGCGTGGCACAGGCGCGTTACCCGACGCCTCGCCGCCGATCAGGGGAGCCAGAGCCCGAGCCGCAGCCGCTCCGGCAAGCGGGGGAACCGCGTTTCCGATCTGTCTGAACGCATCGCTCCGGTACCCGGCAAACCGAAACCAGTCAGGGAAGGTCTGGATGCGGGCGGCCTCACGAACGGTCAGAGTCCGCAGTTCCTCCGGATGGATGTACCAGTAACCGTCCTTGGCAATGTGTGCGGTGATCGTCCGACTGAGTTCGTTCCAGCCGAGGCGGTTGTACTTGTCGTCGAAGGAGTCCGACCGATACCTCTTCATCTCCTCCGGGAGTTTCGAGTAGAGCGTCGCCTCGTCCATGAGTTCGAATGCCTTCCGGTCGTCATCCCGGACCGGGCGAGTGAAGTGATCGTGGATGCACCCCTCCGGTGCGCCATGCCGCATCGCCCTCGCGAACTCGCTCAGCTCCGCGCCCTTGTACTCCAGCTCCCGAGAGCCGGTGGTGAGACCCAGCGTCGGGAGATCACGGATGGCATCGGCGACTGTCACCGGCGGACCCTCGTGCGCGGGCGGCCAGGTGAACCGGTCGCCGTCCCTGCGAGCGAGCAGGATCAGGCGCCGACGGTGCTGGGGAACGCGGAACTTCCAGGTGTCGATGATCCGCGCTTCGGTGGCGTAGCCGCACTCCTCCAGGTCTCCGACGATCCGCCGCACCGTCTGGAAGTCATCGCCCAGCCCCATGTCCGGGACGTTCTCCATCAGCACCGCGCGCGGCTTCAGCTCGAAGACGACGGAGAGAAACGCCATCCACAGTTCGCGGCGCGGGTCGACCCGTGAACGCGTTCCCTGCGCGACCAGACTGCGAATCTTGCTCGCCCCGGCGCGGCTATACGGCTGACAGGGCGGCCCACCAGCCACCAGATCGATCTTCACACCGGCCAGTGATGCCAGCAGCTCGTTCCGTGCCGCAGGCTCGCTCAGGTCGAGCTGCACCGCCCTGCCCCGGAAGTTGGCCCGATGGGTCTCGACGGCGCGCAGGTTGTCGTCGACAGCCGTGACCACGGTCCAACCCGCCTGCTCCAAGCCCAGGCTAAGGCCACCGGCGCCACTGAAAAGGTCGACAGCGAGGCGCCGACCAGCTGACTGCTCGGCCCGACACCAGGCTGCAAAGTCCTCCTCGGAGGGACTCCCGGCACATGGCGGCAGACACAGGAGATCACTGCGCTCCAGCCGCACGCCGTAGGTAGCCACCCGCTCCCTCCCCCGGATACTCGGACCAAATCCGCCGCACGGACAGCCATCGACGCGTTGTAGTAGTTAACAACATCCGCCCCACCGCGGGTGAGGCGACTCCGTCAGAAGCGAACCCCCCATCACATCAAGCTCCCACCCACCCACAGTCTCCACTATCGAACACGCGTTCTGTCCACAGTCGGAGACAGTCCGAGCGAGGGCCACCCAGAGGCACCACCCCGCCTGGCCACCTCCGCGGACGCCAGTACGCCAGACAGCAACCACCACGCATGCCAACCAGCCAACGGCAGGCGAAACAACGCCCACGCTCGGCGCCTCCACAGCCATCCCGGCGCGAACGCGTACATGAGACCCTGGGGCTGCCCACATCGCGGTGACGAAGGAGAAACAGGGTGGCAGGCCGACGAGCGTACGAGGTCACTCCATCGGCGGCCCGACTCACCCGGTCCCTTCGAGATGTCGGCTATGACTTTCCCGCCGCCGTAGCCGACCTCGTCGACAACAGCGTGTCGGCCGGAGCCACCCACGTTCAGGTCGTAATCCGATTCGACGGTGTTGACTCCCGGGTCCTCATAGCCGACGACGGGGTCGGAATGAGTGAAAACGCGCTGGTCGAGGCCCTGCGTTTCGGCTCACGGCGCTCCTACCAGGAGAACGAGCTCGGCCGATACGGGCTTGGGCTGAAGACCGCATCCCTCTCGCAGGGCAGGTCGGTCACCGTCGTGACCCGACGATCGGCCTCCGCCGACCGCGTCTTCATCCGTGAACTGGACCTCGGCCTCGTGGAGGAGCTTGACGAGTGGCTCGTCGTCGTCCCAAGACGATCGGCCGAGCTCGACGACGCGCGCGAGCTCCTCGGCGCCGGCTGCGGCACGGTGGTCCTCTGGCGCGATCTTGACCGCGTACTGCCCGAAAGCCGCCCCGACGGGGGTTGGGCACGCAGGCGACTCGACAGCTACGCCCGAAAGACCGCCGATCACCTCGCCATCGTCTTCCACCGGTTCCTGGAAGGCCTGCCTGACGGCAGGAAGGTGACCATCTCGGTCAACGGAGAGAAGGTCCGTCCGTGGAATCCCTACGCGCCTGACGAGGAGCATCGACGCGAACTGCCCGCGCAACAGTTCGAGATCAGCATCGGCAGCTCTTCCGGTCTCGTGCACCTCCGACGCTTTGTGCTTCCCGCACGTACTCGCTTCTCGTCACCAGACGAGTTCGAACGCCTGTCCGGGCCGTTGAACTGGAACCGCCAGCAAGGACTTTATGTCTATCGCGCAAACCGCCTGGTCCAATGGGGCGGCTGGGCCGGAATCCGCGGTATCGACGAGCACACCAAACTGGCCCGCGCGTCACTCGACTTTGACACCTCGCTCGACCCCGCATTCAACATAAATGTCTCCAAGATGAGAGTCTCGATTCCACCGCAGCTCCGTCAGATGGTGAAGGCTTCGATCAACGAGCTGTGCACCGCGGCGAACGCCGCCTACCGCAGTTCATCACCCCACGGGAATCCTCCTCTACATCGCGAGAAAAACCAGAGGTCGTCAGCGTCGAGCACGGATCTGGCACTGGCGGGTCTTGCTCTTCGGTCAGCGGCAGTCCAGGCAGGTCATTACGAGGCCCTGGAGTCCATCCTCGCCATTATCCGCCGCGACGCCCCGGAGATCGCGGCCGCCCTTGGGATGGCTGCATCCGAATAGGAGAAGTCTGTAGTGCGGGTCCGCGGAGGGACTCCGCTTGAACCTGATTGAAGACTACCCGGCCAGTACTTCGCGTGTCACGGCTCGGTTTGGGAGACCGGGAGCATAGTTGAACCGGACTGGTCCGCGTTGTCGCTGTATCCGGCCCGGCGGATCTTCGCGTGGGCAGCAGGGCGCATACCTATCGCTCGCGTTGGCCGTCGCCGCTGACCGCCATCGGCCGGTGACCACCCGCACTGTGGGGCCCGGGACGAGCGATCACGGTGCTCATGGTCCGTGGTCTTCTGCGGTCTTGCCCTGGGCCGATAGTCCTGGACGGCGCGGTTGACGTAGCTGAGGAGTTCCGGGTTCATCCGGTGCAGTGCTCGGCGGTCGTACCAGCGGACGATCAGTTTGCCCAGGGCGAGCCAGCAGAGCAGCCCGATCGCGGCAGACAGGGCGCCACGGGTCAGGCCTGCGTCGGCCTGGGCGTCGAAGTACAGGATGGATGGCCCGGTCGCCGGCGAGGATCTGCCGCAGCGGCTCGGCCTCGCTGAGCAGCCGGAAGAAGCCGGGCAGCGCCTCGATGGGCACGGTCCCACCGGCCGAGGCCAGACCGGCGTAGACGAACAGCAGGAGCGCGACCAGTTGCCCGGGGGTGCCGAGTGCCGCGAAGAGCACGATCGTCCCGGCTGCGACGCTGGCCGCGCACAGCCAGGAGAAGACCCACAACAGCAGCGGATGAGGGGCGTCCATGCCCACTGCTCCGGCCCCGACCGCGATCATCAGGCCAGTGACGACCGCGGTCAACGCCGCGGCCATCACCCATTTGATCAGCAGGGTTCGCCAGCGGCTGATCGCTTTCGGCTGGAGCTGGGTCCAGCGGGGGCCGACCTCGGAGGTGCCGTAGCCGAGGGCCGCGTCCACCGTGGAATGCAGGAGCGTCCCGACGAGGAATCCGCACATGAGGGTCAGCAGGGCCAGGTAGAAGGCACTCAGGCCGAGCGCGCTGTTCGCGGGCGGGGGTGGAACTGGCTGATGGTGACCGTCACCGGGTTCGCCAGGAACGCCTGCGTCGCCGCGCCGCCAGCGCCCGCGCCCTCAGTTGCCGGGCCGTCAGTTACCGGGCCGTCAGTTACCGGGCCGTCAGTTACCGGGCCGTCAGTTACCGGGCCGTCAGGCGCTGCTCCGGTAGTCGCCGCGCCGTGAGTCGACCCGGTTCCCGCGCCGGTCGAGGCCCCGGCTGTCGCGCCGGCCGCCGCGGTGAGCTGAGCGCTGATCGTCCGGGAAGCGGCGGCGGGGGCGGGCTGCAGGACGCCGCTGGCCAGGCTCACTCCCAGCGTGCCGGCCCGCGGGTTGGTCAGCAGTTGGACCGATCGGTCTCTTGCCTGGGCCGCCGCCTCCCCCGACGCCCCAACTGCGGGCAGACCGGCCTGGGCCAGGAGCGACGCGGTGAAGCCGGGCGGGATCACCACGGTCGCGTAGGCCCGGCCCCGGCTCATGGCCTGTTCGGCCTCCGGCAGGGTGACGGGTTCAAGCCGTAGCCGGCGGGACACCTCCGGGCTCGCCCGCAGACCGGCCTCGATACGCGCACCGATGTCGAGGTGCTCTGCTCCCAGCGTGGCGCCGCGGTCGTTGTTCACCACCGCGACCGGCAGGCCACGCACATGGCCCAGCGGGTCGACCGCCGACGCGAGGTACAGCGCGGTCATCGCCGAGACGACGACCGAGGCCAGGATCAGCGGCAGCACCCACACCGCGCGTTCCCGCAGCAGGTCATGCACCCGACCGGGAAGTCGTCCCGCGGCGGCGGTGCGTCCTTCGGAGCCGACAGCCTGTCTCGATTCGCTCAGTCCCCGTGGGCCACCCGATATGTGGGCCGCCAGCAGCCACTGCGAGTACACCAGGGAGTACTGGACGATCTGTGCACGATTACTGAACCAGGCGATCCCGTTTCGGCCGCTCTTTGGCAATGGCGCACACGGATGCACGGCTTCCTCAGGTAGAGGAACATCGCGCAGACAAGCCGTCAAATGTCGTTGCGACTAGAACGGCCCCATCATCCAGGCAGTTTGGCCCGACGCGTTCCGAGCGGCCTGATGCGAATCGACCGATGTGGAATCGACTCCTGCCCTCAGCATGTCCTGTGGGGTGGCCCGCAGCCGCCGGACCGCTCGTCCGCGCAGGACGAGAGCCACGAAAACGAAGAGGAACAGGAAACCGATCAGTACGAGCCCCATGGCAAGCCTTCCCTCTACTACGGCTGAATTCGAGGTTTTCAGATCGGGCGGCCGAAGGCAACGGCGCGGACCGGAATCCGACAGGAGCCCGCCCGAGATCCGGGCGCGGGCAACCCCAATCTCGTGCACTGGTCGCCGATGTCCTCGACGGCGGCCAGGACCAACACGAACGCCGCTGGATGAGCTCGGCCCCGGGGCCTCCGGCCGCAGCCGGCGTCGCGTCCGAACACCGTCGCCCGCGGGGCGTGTGGGCGAGATTCCGCCAGGGTCCCGATCCTGGCCACCTGGGCCCTACAACGATCGGGCCCATCCCATGAGAGGGCATGAACGCGACAACCGTGATGTAATTCCGGCACTGACCATCCTCGACGGGAGGGGTGTTGAGCGGGATTGTCGAACCGCTGATCGCCTCGTTGGGAACTCTCGTCGGGGTGGCCGCCGGTGGGATCCTTGCCAACCGGGCGCAGACTGTCACCTGGCAGCGGCAGGAAGCCGGCCGCGAAAGGGACACCCGCCAGTCGATCTACGCCAGGTTCATCTCCTCGGCTCGCGAGTGGCGCGCCGTCGTTCAAAGTGATCAGGTCGTTGTCCGCGAGGGTGGCAACGTCGCCCGCGGGCGGCACGCGGACGGCGGCCCCGCGCAGGTGGAGACGCTCAAGCTGCAGATCGAGATCAGGCTGGTCGCCCGCCACCGGGAGACCGTCGACCGGGCCGCGGAGGTCGTCGACGCCATCCGCCAGGTCGCGAAGGCGCGGCCGGGGCACGATCCCGGGCAGATTCCCGACATCCTGATCGCGGCCTGCCGGCAGGCGGAGCGCGATTTCCTCGACTCCGCCCGAGCCGAGCTGGGAATCCCGCCGGTCGACGCAGGGCCCGGCCAGCCCAGCTGAATCTGACCGTGCTGGGCTGGGGCACATTGTGCGGGTGGGCGGCAGGAGCCGAACCAGCTTCAGGTGATCACGATTGTCGGCGGCGCCGGGTGGCCTGGCGTTGGTGGTAGCGGACCGACGGCGCCGAGGGCGTTCACGACGAGCGCGTCGGACGCGATATGGCGCATCATCAGCTCGGGGTCGTTGACGTTGAAGCCATGCTCGATGTCAGCCATGATGCTCCGGACAGCAGCCTCCTCCTGATCGGCATGCGGGGATTCGATCTCGGCGGGAGACCGGGTTTCCCCGACATCGGTGGCACCGACGGTATCGGCGGTATCGGCGGTATCGGCGGGCGCTGTGGTGTTCTGGCCGACGGTGATAAGCCATTGGCCGTCACGGCGACGCCAGACATAGCTCAGACGTCCCAGCTGCGGTGGCGACAGCGGCCGACCGTCGGCCGTGAGGTATTCCTGGTTGACACCGGTAAGCACGACATCTGGCGTGATGAAACTGATGTGCTCGACGTCGTAACGCACCGACAGGTCACCCGCGAACGCGCCGGGGAGGACCTGGCGGGTGAAGGCGGCAATGGCGTCGTACCCGATCAGGCGGACGCCGCCGCCGGTCACCCAGACCGCGTTCTCGTCGAAGAGAGCGAGCATGGCCTCGACGTCCTCGGTTCGCTGTGCGCGTTCAAGCTCGGCGACACGTGCCACGAGTTCCTGGGCATCAGCGACGGACGACTCTCGCGGGGCGATGGTGAGTGTCATGACCCGGAGTCCACTTCATCAAGTTCACTCGAGGTCAAGGCGAGAGCGCGACGGGCCCGCCGGAGGATGCGCCGCACCTGAGGCCTGTCGTGGCCACCGACCACGACAGGCCTGCTGTCAGGGCCAGTCAGGTACCGATGCCGTAGGCACTGACGGTTTCAGCCAGGACGGTCTCGAGGGGGGTCGGGGCGAGGCCGAACGTCTGCTCGGTGAGCGTGGAGTCGAGCAGATCGGGCCGATCCAGGGAGTACGTCATCTCGACCACTTCACGCATGATCGGATCCGCGGCTCCGATCGCGGCGAGCTGATCGGTGGAGATCGCCGTCAGTACAGGTGCGGGTGCCCCGGCGGCGATTGTGAGCCGCGTGGTCAGCTCCCGTACGGACAGGGCCGCGGTGGAGGGCACGTGCCAGGCCCGTCCCCACGGGCGGTCGTCGCCGGCGAGGGCCACGGCGGCCAGGGTTCGTGCGGCGTCCCCGATGTAGGACCACGTTTTCGGGGTGTCCAGGTCGCCGGGGAAGGCTGCCGGCTCGCCGCGCAGGACAAGGGGCGCCACCGTGAAGTTGTACAGCGAACCGGCCCCCGCGCCCAGAAACGCACTGGCCCGGACCTCGGTCACGCGGACTCGACCCGCGCGATGTGCTTCGAGGGCCTCGGTCCACATCCGGGCCCGTACCCGGCCCTTGACGGATACCGGCGCCATCGGCAGGTCTTCGGTGTAGCGACCGCTGACGATGCCGTAGCCGTAGGTGTTGCCCATCATCACGTAATCGGCACCGGCGCGTTCAGCCACGTCCAGCAGCGCCGTCGCCAGCGGTGGGAACTCCTCCGGCCACCGGTCGTACGGTGGCACCGCGGTGTTGATCAGCGTCGTCGCGCCCTCGGCGAGGCGGCTCAGCGCGTCGGTGTCGGTCGCGTCGGCGGCTATCCGCTCGATCAGTGGGTGCTCGGGTCCACCCCCGCGCCGGCTGACCAGTCGGACGCGTTCGCCCTGCCGGGCCAGCAGTTCGGCGGTAGGGGCTCCGGTGCCACCGGCACCGGTGATCACATGCAGCGGCATGGTGTTCGTCTTCCACTCGGCGGGCCCGCGCGGGTTCGCGGGTGCCGTCTCACCTTGCTGCCCACCAGAAACATACGGTAGTGGCCTGAATGCCACGTAGCCCAAGGATCAGGCCATGCTTCGGATCGTCGTCGTCGCCGTCCCGCCGGTCACCACCCTTGATCTCTCCATTCCGGCGGCGGTGTTCCCAGCCGCGGTGGTCGACGGCCAGCCGGGCTATGAGGTCGTGATCTGCACAGCCGAGCCCGGGATCGTGCCGGCGTACACCGGGCCCAGTGTCGTGGTGGACCAGGGCCTCGACGTGATCGACAGCGCCGACACCGTGATCGTCACGGGCACCGGAGCTCGCGCGCACGCAGGCGAGCAGGTACTGGACGCGCTACGGCGGGCCGCCGACGACGGCCGTCGCCTCGCCTCGATCTGCACGGGTGCCTTCGTGCTGGCCCAGGCCGGGCTGCTCGACGGTCGCCCGGCCACCACGTACTGGCAGTACTCCGACGAGATGCGTCGCCGCTTCCCAGCCGTGGATCTGCGGCCTGACGTCCTGTACGTCGACGACGGGGCGATCCTGACCTCCGCCGGTCTGGCCGCCGGCCTCGACCTGTGCATTCACCTGATCCGGCGGGACTACGGGGCGGCGGTCGCCAACGCCGTCGCCCGAGCCGCGGTCGTCGCGCCGATCCGTCCCGGTGGCCAGGCCCAGTTCATCGAAACGCCGCTGCCGCCGGAAAACGGCACATCACTGGCCGAGACCCGTGCCTGGGCATCGGAACGCCTCGCCGAGTCGCTGACGCTCAACCGCCTCGCCGCCCACGCCCACACCAGTACCCGTACGCTCACCCGCCGGTTTCGGGAGGAGACCGGTCTGAGTCCGTTGCAGTGGTTGCTGCACCAGCGGATCGACCGGGCTCGTGAGCTCCTCGAGGCGACGGATCTGCCGATCGCCGCCGTCGCCCGGCAGAGCGGCCTGGGAACCCCCGAGTCGCTGCGCCTGCACCTCCTGCGCCGCAACGGGCTCACCCCCAGCGCCTACCGCAGCGCGTTCACCCGCGTCGGACCATCCCAGGCCTGACTCGCGTCGCTGGTCAGCTGTCGCCGAGGTTCAGATCGCTCGAGGTCTGGCCGAACCGTTCGGCCAGGAAGCGGCTCTGGACGGCCAGCCGCTGGGACGCGTCCCGGGCGGCCGACGTCGTGACGTCCTCGGCGGCGGTGGCCAGCAGCCTGAGCTGCTCGAGCAGCAGCTCCCTGGCGGTGAGCCGGCCGTCGACCAGATGGCTGTCGGCGAACGCCCGGGGCAGCTCCAGGTAGGCCTCGACCGAGGTCGGCAGATAGTCGACCACCATCCGCTCGACCACGAACGTGTCGGGGGACCCGCTCTGCAGCAGCGCCGGGCGGTCGAGCAGGTCCCGCAGGTCCTGGGTGACCTTTCGGTAGGCCGTTTCGACGTCCGGTGGCAGCTGGCCGAGAAAGCGCCGGTCGTGGTCGGCCAGGTCGGCCCGGAGCGTCCGCGGGTCGCGCGGCGGCGGCAGAGCGGCCGTCGGGCGCCTGGGCGGGGGTGCGACCAGCGCTCCGATCGCGTACAGCGCGGCCACCACGAACGGCCATTCCGGGACGCCGACGACGCCGCCGAAGAACAGGCCGAGCCCGCCGGCCGCGGCAGCGCAGCCGGCGAGGTTCTTGGCCGAGCCGGCGTAGTCCAGGGCCCGTTCGGAGAACGAGCGGCTGGGCCCGGCGGCGCGGCCGCGTCGCCTACTGGTAGCCACGGATGTCCTTGAACACGTCCGGCAGCGACGTCGAGCCGGCGTCGAAGACCGTTCCCCCGGTCACGTCGGCGATCTGCCGCAGCGCGTCCGGGTCGGCGTCACCGAACAGCACGGTGAACGTCGGCACTGCCCGGGCCGCCGGCGACAGCGAACGGTAGTGCGCCAGGAAGTCGTCGGCGGAGGCGCCGGTCGTGTTCTCGCCGTCGGTCAGCAGGACCACGGAGGTGTAGTACGACCCGTCTCGGGCCAGGTCGGCGGCAGCCCGGTCGTAGGCGGCCCGCAGGGCCGAGTAGATCGCGGTGTCGCCGCCGGCGTTGAACCCCTCGACTGCCCGCCGGAGCTCCTTCAGCTCAGGCGAGTCCGGCGAGGGATCGGTGACGGCGAAGTCACTGATCCGGTTGACGCCGCTGTCGAACGGCACCAGGGTGATCTTCTCCCGGGCCCGGAAGCTGGTGAATCGCGCGGTCAGCGACGAGTCGGCGCCGGTCAGCCCGATCAGGGCCGACCGCAGGTCGGAGATGCGGTCACCCTCCATCGAGCCGGACAGGTCCAGCACGAAGATCGCGTGGGTGGGGGCGCGGAAGTGGTTGAGGTAGGCCAGGATCAGCTCGTCGGCGACGGCCGCCGTGCCCGGGAAGGGCAGCTCGACGTGGGTGTCCCCGGCGGTGAACCGGGTGTCCAGCGGCACCGTGGGGGTGGCCGGCCGGCGGCTGGTCTGCTCCTGCAGCCGCTGCTGTGTGGCCGGGCTGCGCAGCCAGTCGACGACCCGCCGGTAGGCGTCCCGCCTGGCCGGGTCGAGCAGCAGCAGCGGGTAGTCGGCGGTGATGATCCCATCCTTCGGGAAGATCAGCTCCAATGGTTCCCGCAGCCGGTTCGAGGCGTTCAGGGACAGCAGCACCGACTCGTAGTTGATCATCGCGTCCAGGCTGTCCTGCCTGTCCACGTAGGCGTCGTTCAGATAGCCGGAGCTGCCAGCGGTCAGCCTCTGCCCGGAGAAGAAGTCGGTCAGCTCCGCCGGCCTGATGTCGGCCGAGGTCAGGGCATCGGCGGTACCGGCCAGGGCCGCCGCCACCCCGACCAGGGCCGAGAACCCGGAGTTGGACGACGCCGGGTTGGTCATGCCGTAGCGCAGCTTCCCGGCACGGGCCGCGGCCGCGACGTCCTTCCAGGTCACGTTCGGGTTGCCGGACCAGCCGAGCTTGCGGGCCACCGACTGGCGGACACCGAGGACCACCGGCGAGCGCATGATCGACGTGCTTGTGACGGCCGCGTCCGCGCCGCCGGGCAACAGCCGCAGGTAGCGGTCCGAGGAGAACCAGGCCAGGTCCGTACCGGCCTGGCGCCGGGAGATCCGGTCGGCTCCGTCCAGCGTCCCGGTGTAGGTGACGTCCAGCTTGACGCCGGTGTCGTGACGCAGGTCGGCGAGCATCGGCTCGACGTCCTTCAGCTCGGACCCGGCCAGGACGGTCAGCGTGGTCTTCGGGCCTGCCCCGTCGGCCAGCGGCGGCTCCCCGCCGGAGCAGGCGGGCAGCGTGACGGCGGCCGTCAGGGCCACAACGAGGGCCCCCAGCCGGACACGGATGCTCATCGGCCTCAGCTCCCCGCCCGCCCGGCGATGTCGGTGATCATTTTCTCCATGAGCTCATAGGTCGGCGGGTCGACGACGTCCACCAGTTCCGGCGGCTCCGGGATCCCGTTCTCCCGGGCGAAGGCGCTGGCGTAGGACCGGTCGTCGGTACGGAAGCCGTGGCGGGCGGCCAGTTTCAGCAGGGTGGCGTTCCCGGTCAGAAGCTCCCCGAGGGCCTGGCCGCCGGCGCTGAGCCCGACCAGGGTGTGCTTCGAGTAGGCCGTCGGCGTCGGGTACATCAGCACCATGCCGGATGCCGTCGTCTTCGCCGCCTGCGCCGCCAGGAACTGCGCCTCGTAGATCATCACCATCGGCCGGGCACCCATGCCGCCGCGCAGGTAGTCCTCGAACGGCCCCTCGGTGGAGCTTTCGGTGTAGCCCTGCTTGGTGAAGGCCGGTTTCAACTGCCCGGCGATCGTCGCCGCCGTGGTCTGATCGGCGACGATGTCGTTCTTGTTCGCCACGTACGACAGGAGCGCGAGGTACATGGCGGCGGAGTTCGAGGTGCGCAGGTCGGTGGACGTGATGAGCACCGACTTGTCGGTCGGGAACACCGTGTTCCCGTCCAGCTGCGACCACCGGCGGTTCTGTTCCACCAGGTCCAGATACTTGGCCATGTCGAGCTGGTAATAGCTGTCGCTGATTTTCTTCGCGAGCTTGTTGGCGACCAGCAGATCGGCGAGCTTCCGGAAGGTCCCGATCGCCATCGGGCTGAAGAACGGCACGTAGCTGCGGCCGCGCGTGTCCTGGGCGATCTGGTCGCCCTGCGGGGCGCCGGACGGGAAAGCGAAGTCGTAGGCCTTGGGATCCTTGTTGACCTGGGCCACGATGTCGCGGGAACCCGCGTAGTCGACCTCGACGCGGTAGCCGGCCTCGCGGAACGCCTCCACGACAGCCGGGTCGTCGAAGAAGGGCTTCTTCTCGGATCCGGCGATCCCCCGGAGCACGGTCAGATCGCGACCGCCGTCGCCCGCTCCCGATCCCGCGCGGGAGACGACGACGGCAACCACCACTCCCGCCAACAGCACCGCCGCGAGCACCAGGCCCACCGCCCGGCGCGCCCCGTTCATATCGCGCCTCCCAACCCTTCCCGCGCACGCTCAGATGGGATTCCGGTATCGGATCATGCTTCGCCACGGGGGCGAGTCCGATGATGCCGGGTGTCGTTCCGCGGAACCGCCAGCAATCGTCCACCCGACTACAGGAAAGCGCCGTTTCACCTGAAGTTCACCCTGAAATCACCCACCAGCCGCACCTGCGACATCTCAGGCTGGATCCCCGCCGGGACGGGCCGGCACCAGTGTCACCGCCCACGCATGCGAGTTCCCCGACCGACAGCGTCCAGGAGAAGCCGTCCTCGCAGCCCCCACCGCCGCCACCGGCAGCCCGGGCACCAGGCGAAGCCGCACCCATGCCACCTCGGGCGACACCGCCGCGATCAGCGCCCGGGCCGACCAGCGCCAGATTCATTGCGATCGATCAGCCTCACCCTCCGTCGGCACGCGTCGTGCGGGTACACCGTCGGCGTCCGGCAGGGAAGGGAAGCGCCACCGACGACGTGCTGCGGCTCCGGGCCGGTGAAGGCACCTGACCTGACCGCGCGGAATGCGGGGTGAAAGGAACAAGGAGAGTCGCCGACGAAGGGGCAGCCCCGCGCGCATTGCAGGTCCCGGTAAATCCCGGCGAGGCGGTGGACGAGCGACACGTCGAACTTCCCCGCGCATGCCCGGGTGAGTGCGGCTTGGAGCTGGGGGCGGTGGGGGCCCATGGGCGACGCCACCGGAGGATGGGAGTCGGGCTTCGACTCGACGGTTTCGGTGGTGCACAGGCGTCACCGCCCTGGAATAATTCTTCCTCGAACCGCAGGAGCCCGCCTTTTCGAAGCACTCGGCTGGATGGACAGAACCAGGCCCCGTCCCGTGCCCTGGATGCCCTCCTCCGCTCACTTCCTGTGTGCGAGCGGCTGGATGTGCGACAATTTCTTTGACGGCACAGCTTTTCTTCCCGTCAGGAGCCGCCGTCCCCCGCCCGGCGTCTCGGAGGAAACCATCGGAGGGATCGGAGCGCCATGGTCGACGCTGCAATCGAGCTGGAGCTGGCTGACGTACGCGGAATCCGGCTTGACCAGCTCCGGGACAGCACAGACGAGGCCCTTCGGGCAGGCGTCCGGCAACTACTCCACGTGATCGACACCTCTTCGTTCGTATGGAGCAACGGCGGCGGCGGTAGCTGCAAGCTGGGGGCCCCGCGCCTGGGCTGACACAGCTCATGCCAGAGGGGCTGGCCGGCACCGGGCTCAGGGAGGAATCCCACCGACTGTCGGCTCGTGACATCGACGCGCTTTCCCTGGGGGCGCTCGAGATCGACGTCATCGACCGGCTCGTCGAGGCCGAGGTGAGCTTCCGGCGGCTTGCCTTCCGGGCGGTTCTCGACGCCACCCGACAACGGCCGGAAGCGGTCGGCCCGCTATGTCCGGCGGACGAGGCGTGGAGCCTGCTCGTGGAGGTGGAACGCGGCGATCCGGCGGCTGTCGACGCGGTGCTCGACCGGCCCCTTGCCGGGGCGTGGGCCGGTCGACTGCTGCGCCGGCTGCGCGGGCGGCTCAACGACGACATTCCGCTGTGGGTCGAAGTCGGCTACCTGCACTCGATGGCCGCCGCGGCCGCCGTTCGCGCCGGTGTGGTCGCCGCCATCACTGTGCCTACCCGCCTCGGTGTGGCGCACCTTCCCACACTCGGCCACGTCCGCCTTCCGCAGGATAAGCCGTGGGGAAGCATCACAGTCCGCAGCGAGCCCGACGCCGCGTGGCTGATCGCTTCCGCGGGTCGGATCGGGGTGCACGGCCATCGCGCGGGCGGCGGGCCGCTGTCCGGGCGCGCGCTGGAACAAGCCGCCGGACCGGACGATGCCGCCGAACCCGCTCGTGACACGGTCTGGCGGCCGACCCGCACCGCGTCCGGCGTCCGTGTCACCCTCGAGGATGTCGACCCCTACCGGCGCGCCGGGCAGGCCACCCGGCCGGTACCGCTACCCGAGGCCGACCTCCTCCGTTGGGAGGAACGGCTGGCCGAGGTCTGGCAGATGCTGCGCACCGGGCACCCACGACTCGCGGCGGGCGTCGGCGCCGTGGTCTCGACGGTCGTCCCGGTGGCCGCGTCCCGGCGTTTCCGTCCCTTCAGCGCCTCCTCCAGCGACGCGTTCGGCAGCATCGAACTCTCCGAGCCCGATGACCCGGTCTACGCCGCCGCCGCGCTGGCGCACGAGGTCCGGCACGTGCTGCTGGGCGCTCTCATGCACCTCGCCGACCTGGTCGACACCTCGGTGCCGGGCGGGCTGCGGTACGTCCCCTGGCGGACCGACCCGCGCCCGCCGGAGGGCGTGTTACAGGGCATCTACGCGCTGTTCGGCGTCACCGACTTCTGGCGCACGCGGCGACGCGCCGCGGCGGGCACGGACGCGATGCTCGCGCAGTTCGAGTTCGCTCTCTGGCGAGGGGCGGTGCTGGGCACCGCGACCGATTTCGCGCGCACCGGTCCACTCACTCCGCTGGGACGGCGTTTCCTTTCCGGGGTCGTCACAAGCGTCCAGGGATGGGTCACCGAGCCGGTTCCGCCGGAGCCGCTGCGCCTCGCCGAGCTCATGCTGGCCGACACTCAGGCCCTGTGGCGTGCGCACCACGTCGAGCCCGAGGCGGGCGCCGTCCGCCGCCTTGCCGAGGCCTGGGCGGCGGGCGTTCCCGCGTCCGCCGATGCGCTCGGTCCCACCGGACCCTCAGGTCCCACCGGACTGGCAGGCGCGCCGGCTGTCCGCACCCGACTCGTGCCCGACCCGACCGCACGGGCCTTCGACACCCGGGCCTGCCTCGGCCGGCTGTGGCTGTCCGCCCCGGCCGCGTTCCTTCAGGCAGGTGAGCGAGACGCTGCCGATCCGGACTATCGCGGCGCGAGCCCGGCGGACTACGCCCTCGTGCGGGGCGACCGGTCGCAAGCCCGCCGGCTGTACATGGAGCAGCTGGCCCGATCGAACGCGGATCGCCGAGCCCTGGTCGGACTCGGCCTGACCCTTGACGCCGACGACCCGGCCGGCCGGGTGCTGCGTGAGCGGCCCGAGCTCGTCCACGCCATGACGGAGGCTGTGAGCCGCCTGGGCGGGATGGCCGAGCCGGCGGAGCTCGCCGCGTGGCTGCTGCCCGTGGCGGGGACCGCCGGCGACGGCGAGGAGGCCGCGGCTCCCGCCGCCCCGGTCACACCGGCATAGGGTCGACGTCCAGATCCATTCGCAGGCCCGCGACGACCTGCCGGGTGGCGGGATGATCGCGACCGAGCACGGCGTCCAGCCGCCCGACGGTCACCCCCTGCAGCGCCAGCGCCTCCTCCCCGCGATCCCGAGCACGCAGGTCCAGCGCGAGGTTCGCCGCGATCGCCAGCGTCGACGGATGCGTCTCACCGAGGACCGCGGTCGCGGTGTCGAGGGTGGCCCGGTCCCGGTCGTGCGCCTCGGTGAACCGGCCCAGCGCGTACAGGTCGCTGGCCAGGTTCGCCGCGATCGCCAGCGTCGAGGGGTGGCGCTCCCCGAGCCGCTCCACGAACGCGGCCAGTGTCCGTTCATCCCGGTCGAGAGCCACCGACGCGTCGCCGGACAGCCGTTCTATGACGGCGAGGTTGAGCGCCGCGGCCAGCGCGTGCGGATGTGTCGCGCCCATCATCGCGGTGTGCCCACGAAGAGCCTCGGCGCACAGCTCACGGGCTTCGTGGAGCTGCCCGGCGTGCCGCAGATCTATCGAGTGGGTGAGGGCGGTCGCGATGGACGCCGGGTGACCCGCCCCGTACCGCTTGAGGATCCGCTCCCGGACGTCCTTCGACAGGGCCAGCGCCCTGTCGTGGTCGCCGGCCTTGCGATAGGCGACCGCCAGCGTGTGGCCGGCTTGCAGCCGCGCCGGATGCTCCGCCGACGCCTGGAACATGTGCTGGTAGCGGGCGTGGATCGTCTCCTGCGCGGCCCGGGCGCCGACGTAGTCCCCCAGCTCGCGCCGGTCGATGGTCAGCGCGGTGAGGTAGTTCAGCGTTCTGGCGTCCTCGCCGTAGAGGCGGACGGAGCGCTGCCAGACGTCCTCGTCCAGCTTCGCGGATTCGGCGAAACGGCCCAGCAGCCGCAGTGTGATCGCGACCCCGTGGGCGGCGCTGAGCGCCTCCGCGTCGTCGGGATCGAATGTTCGCAGTGCCCGCTGGTGGGCGTCCCGGGCGAGCTCCAGCGCCGCCTCGAACTCACCGCGCCACCGCAGGTCGATGCCCACGTTGTCCATCAGCTCGATGGTCAGCTCGTCGTCCGGGCCGTTGACCCGGGTACACAGGTCCAGTGCCCGCTGGTTCACCTCGGCGGCCTCGTCGTAGCGGCCGGTCAGGATGAGGCCCCAGCCGAACCGCATCTCCATCTGCAGGCTGTAGGAGTCCTCCTCTCCGAAGGCGGCGTGCCACTCGGCGCGTACGGCGCGGGCGAAGCCGTTGCTCACCTCCTGGTCCCCCCACGCCCAGAGGTAGTCACATTCGTTAAGCAGGAGCTTGCGAACCCGCGGGTCCGCCGACTTCTCGGCCCGGGAGGCCCGGATGTGGGGATAGAGGTCGGCGTAGGTCTTCCAGAAGTCGGGATCCCGCGGTGCGTTCGGGTCGCTTGCCGCGAGCAGGACGTGGGCACCGTGGCGCATCGTCTGCCGTTGCTCGGGCGTCATCCGGTCGAGCAGGGACTGCTGGATCAGGCGGTGCATGTCTATCGAGTTGTCGCGGTAGTTTATCTTCGTGAGCGAGAAACGGTTGATATCGCGGATCGCCCGGCTGAGTTTCACCGGGTCGCGGAGCACCTCGTCGAGCGCCGGTGAGATCTTCTCGTTGTGGGCGCGGGACAGAATCTGCCGCGGAATCGGCTCCGGCGCGAAGAAGGCGCACACCTGCAGGAGCTCCAGGGCAGCAGGGTTGTTCACGGCGAGCCGGTCGAGGGAGATGTTCCAGGCCGCTGTCACCGGAACCGGATAGTCCGCCGGTGGAGTGCCCAACAGGTCCCCCCGATGCTCCTCCAGCAGCCGCAGGTACTCCTGGGCCGACATGCCGGTGTCGGCCCGCCAGGCGGCGGCCTGCTCCACCGCGAGCGGCAGATCCCCGAGCACATCGGCCACCTGGTCCGCGCTGTCATCGTCCAGCGGGCCGCCCCGGCTCCGGAGCAGCTTGATGCTCTCCTCCCGCCGGAAGACGGTCACCTCAAGGGGATGGCTGACATTTCCCCACCCGGGGTTCCGCGAGGTGACCAGTACGCGCCCGGTAGGGCTTGCCGGAAAGTAATCGGTACGGATCGCCGGGTCGTCCGCATTGTCGAAGACGAGGAGCCACCGTCCGTAGGGCTCGCCGATCCGCAGCGCCTCGACAACCTGTCGAACGGCTATGCTCCGCTCGACATCGAGATCGATCTTCAGTTGTTCCCCGAGCTCGGCGAGGGCTATTCCGATCTGGACCGACTGCTCCGCCGGTATCCACCAGATGACGTCGAAGTCCCCCAGATGCCGATAGATGTACTCGGTCACCAGCTGGGTCTTCCCGACGCCCCCCGTTCCGTGCAGGGCCTCGGGAAGTACCGTGGTGGCCCCTTCGACAAGCCTGGCATGCAGCTCGGCGAGAAGATCTTCCCGACCGGTGAAATGGGGATTCTGGGGTGGCACGGTTCCCCAGATCCGCGGCAGGCGGCCGGCGGCGGGCACCGGCAGCAGACCGGCGGTGCCGAGAGCCACAGCGGCGCCTCCTCTTTGCGAGCTCGTCTCGACGCCGCTTGCGTCCATCGAACTCTCGTCGGCGCTGGACGTTGGTCGGCCTGACCCAGCGATACTACTCATGGTATCAGAGAAGTCACTCTCAGTGTTGTGCGGTCGTGGTGTCGGGTCGGCGCCCGGGATCGACGCGTACGCCGGCTCCCGCGAGCCCGAGGCGGAATCGGCCGACGCGTCATCGACCGAGCTCCGACTATTCGCCGCGGGCAGGAAAGACCCCGGATCATCAGTAAGCGTCCCATCCGGTGACAGGCCGGCTCGGAAGGGGCGCCCCGTGGTCGCCTCGACCGCCCGGACGGCCCGGACGACCTCCCCTCGGCTCACCCGCTCACAAAGCGTCCAGTGAACGTCCTCCGGCACCTGAAACACCGTCGGTCCCGGGCCGGTCGAGGCGGAGAGCAGGCCGAACGCGAAAAGCTCGGACAGGTCTCGCCGGTCGGCCCCCGCGATCCCGGCGATGGTGCGCAGACCCAGACCATCGAGGGGGGGCTCGTAGCCGGAGACAGCCGCCAGCAGCCCCGCCACCCGCTGGGCTCGCGGGGACGCCCGCGCGGCGAACAGTGCCAGCCCCGCCGCACCGACCCGGCGGGGCCGGCGGCGGGCGAAGCCTCGATCGGATGAGGCAAGCAGGGCCGGCATCTCGCGCCACGTCGGACCGTCGGCACTGACATACCGCGCCCAGTGATACACCCACTCGGGGTCGAGGGCGATGACCGGCAGCGGCGTCACCGCCGTGGGGGGCGTCCCAGCGATCGGGCCGGGCCCGGAGGACAGGTCCGGCTGGCGGTCCGCCTCGCCGGTCAAGCCGTCGTCCGACGCGTCGTGCTGCAGCGGTATGCCGAGGTGCTCCCAGGACAGCACCCGCCCCGCCTGGCGCCACCCGGCGCCCTGAAGCCGGATCCGCTCCACGCCGAGATCGGTCTGCTCCCAGACGCTCGGCGCGAGAACGTCGACCACCACCACCGGCATCGAGCGGGCCCACCCCGCGAGCACCCACGCCGCCCGGCCCGAACGCCACGCCTCGCCCAGCCCGTCCGTGAGCAGCCAGACAACCCCACACCGGCCTCGGCCCTCCAGCCGGGACGGTGGTCTACGGAGGCGGCCGGACCACCATCCGTCAGGGGCGATGCGATGGGTGATGACGTTGCCGCCGAAGGCGGGTTGCCGCCGTAGCACCTGGACAAGCCCCGCCACCGCGTCGCCCCAGAGCCCAGCGAAGGTGGGGCTGTCGTCGACGACGATGCCCATCGTCCACCGCGGTCGCGAGCCCTCGGGCAGCCCGGCCCGCGGCGCGCCGCGCGGCCCCCGGCCTCGAGCGGCC